>NZ_CP053836.1:951204-1268273 GCF_013201825.1 Halarcobacter ebronensis | reverse complement strand
TTCATAGATAAAATCAAATCAAGTCTTTCAATCCAATCTTTCATATACATAGGTGTTTGCTGATTTGCCATCGTTTCTGCAAAAGCTAAGTATTGTTCTACCAAAAGTCCTAGAAGTTTTATCTCCTCTTCATTTAAATAGTTTTTTGCAACACTTACATCTTTTTTTGTGATATTTTTATTTTCACCATCATATGAGCTCATACCTAAAAGTGGTTTTGTTATATCTACACGATTGTGTACAAGTTCGGCTGCTGTTTGAGAAGATACTGCCCATAAAAGTTTGTTTTGAACTATTTTGAAAAACTCTACTGTTTTTTCATCTTTTGGATTATAATCTATACTTGTCATATAGATATCTTTGATTTTTTGATAAAAAAACTTCTCACTAAGTCGTATCTCTCTAAGACGATTTTGAAGCTCATCAAAATATGACATTTGATTGCCATTTTTAAATCTATCATCATCTAGAACAAAACCTTTTGTGATGTACTCTTTTAGCTTTTGATTTGCCCAGATTCTAAACTTTGTACCAGTGTTTGAACGAACTTTAAAACCTAAAGCTATAATAACATCCAAGTTATAATACTCAACACTGTAGTTTTTACCATCATTTGCAGTTGTTCGGAAATTCCGAACAACTGAATTTCTATCTAACTCTTCATCTTCAAAAATAGCTTTTATATGCTCACTTATGGTTGATTTAGCCTTGCCATACAGCTCACATATTTGGGATTGACTTAGCCATATAGATTCATCTTCAAATCTTACATCAACTTTGATATTTCCATTTTGGTTTTTGTAGATTAAGATGTTTTGATTTTCCATTTAAGATACCTTTATTTTCCCAGTAACTGCACTGCTTATAAGACTTTGTTTATACTCATCTAGTAATTTTATCTCATCCTCTTTTGTGCTTATCACTTTATCTATTTTTGAACTCTCTTTTTCTATGTATTCTACTATTTGTTGTTGTTCTTGTTTTGGAGGAATTGGAATCAAATTAGATAAATAACTATTTATATCCAAATTTTGTATACCTGTTGTTTGTTTAATACTATAAATTACTATTTTATTGATATATAAAATATGAAACATTAAAACTAGAAAATTAGATATTATTTTTTTATCAATTATTTTAATTTTATTCATAAAATTTGAACATACTGCATCATAGTCTAAATTAAATTTAACTACTCTACCAACTGGAGTTTTTTCACCACCTCCAGATTTTTCTATTATCAAGTCTCCTTTTTTCAAAACTCTATTATTACGTTCATTATGTAGAATATTTCTAATAGTTAGATTTTTATCAGAAAAATTAAAATTATTATAATCCATATCTGCTACTCTTACACATATAATATCAGATGAGTTTAACTTTTTTTCATTTCCCCAAATACCACCAACAGTATATGTTATTAATCTTTTTATTTTTATTACTTCCCAATGTTTTGGTATTTTTCCAAGCCACTCTATACCACTCTCTTTATACTCTACCTTTGGGTCTAAGCCTTTTGTAACTGCTTGGTTTATAAGTGAGTTTTTTTTCTCTTTTAAAAGCTCTATTAACTCTTTTTGTTTAAAGATATAATTATCTACCTGCTCTAGTTTTTCATCTAAAAAATTGGCAATAGCCTCTTGCTCGTTTTTTGGAGGTAAAGGTAAAAAAAAGTTATTAAATTCTTCAGAAGCAAATCTCCATCTTCCAAGTTGGGAACTTCCTTGTCCTTGAGCATAAAATATTTTATTTTGATATCCCATTTGCATTAAATATAAAAAATATTTTGGAGCACTTTCTTTTTCAGTTAAATAAAAAACTCTATAATCAGGACTTGTTACTCCATCATATTTTGAAATATCAACATAACCTGTTAATAAGTCCATGTGATTCATTGCAAAATCGCCTTTTTTTACTAACTGATATTTAGAGTAATCCATAGAAAGTTGTCCTCCACCACTTTCTATATCTTTAATTTTAATACCTTGTTGCGTTATAGATAAGACATCAAATCCTACAGTACCTGCAATTTGTTTTTTTATTTTAAATATATATTTTATTTTCTTATTTTCCCAATGACTAGGTATCTCGCCAAGCCACTCTATGCCACTTGATTTATATGAATCATACTTTATCATAAACCCAACTCTTTAAGCAGTTGTGCTGAACTTTCAAAGGCTTTTTTTATATCCTTTTCTATCTTTTCTACATCTCTTAGAGGTGTAAACTTATAAAACTGTTTGGTAAAGCTTATTTCATAGCCTTTTAGAGTTTTATCTTTGTTTATCCAAGCATCATCTACATGGGGTAGAACTTCACTTTTAAAATACTCTTCAATATCCTCTTTTAAAGGAATATTTTCATAATCTCTTAGCTCACTATCACTCTCATACTCTACAAAGTTTCTACCCTCTACAAATAGTCCATAAAGTTCTGGCTCTTTTTCTACACTTGATTTATGTACTTTTTTTATAACTTTTTTTATAACTTTTTTTGCATTTTCATCTTTTGAAGAGATTGCATTTAGTATCTTTTTCTTTTCATTTGCACTTAGTTTTATATCTAACTTTTTAAGCTCTTTATCAAAATCTTTTATAAAAAGATTATAGTCCATAAAGATTTCCTCTTTAAATACTTCAAAAAGCTTATTTGCAATATCTTGTAAATATCTTTGATTTTCCCAAAGTTTTATATCAAGTAGTTTTTTTAGTTCTGCTGGTTTTACTTTGATTTCATTCTCTTCAAAATATTTCTCGATAGCTTTTTTCTCATCTTTTAAACCAATATAAACCTTGTCTTGATATCTTTCATAAATTAGCTTCATAAGTTCAGTCAAAGCACTGTCAAATCGTAAACTTTCAATAGCTGTAAGAGTAAACTGCACTTTTAATCTCAAAGGTCTTTCAACTGTGATTTTGTAGTATCCAAAATCTTCATTATCAAAGATTTTACTTTGTTGTGTAGGTTCAAAATCCAAATATAAATCAGTGATTTGTTTGATATGCTCTTTTTTTAGTTCATAAGATTTACTTCCAAGTGATTTTCTCATCTTTGAGTAGATTTCTGTAGAGTCTATTAGTTGAACTTTTCCTTTTCTTTTTTTATCTTTTCTATTTGTAAGTACCCAAATATATGTATTAATACCCGTATTGTAAAACATATTTTTAGGAAGTCCAATAATAGCTTCTAATAAATCATTTTCAATAATATATTTTCTTATCTCACTCTCACCACTTCCTGCATCTCCTGTAAAAAGAGAACTTCCATTGTGAACTGAGGCTATTTTACTTCCAAGTTCAGTTGAGTCTACCATCTTTGAAACCATATTCATAAGAAACAGAAGCTGTCCATCACTGCTTCTTGGAACACCCACATAAAATCTTGGGTCATGTATCTCTTTTTTGTCTCCAACTATATAGTCATAGTCATTTTTCCAACTCTTTCCATATGGTGGGTTTGATAACATAAACTCAAATTTTTTGGTAGGGAAACCATCTCTTGATAGAGTTGAACCATGATAAATATGCTCTGGATTTTTATCTTTGATAAGCATATCTGCTGTACAAATAGCGTAAGTCTCACCTTCACTCTCTTGTCCATAAAGAGAAAAGTTCAAAGTATCGTTTAACTCATGTGCAAATTTTTCTGACTCTGTAAGCATTCCACCACTTCCACAACATGGGTCATAGATACTAAGTTGTTGATTATTTTTAAGTTTGTCTTTTATAGGAAGGAAAACTATATTTGTCATAAGACTTATAATCTCTCTTGGGGTAAAATGTTCTCCCGCTTCTTCGTTATTTTCTTCATTGAACTTTCTTATAAGCTCTTCAAAAACATATCCCATACCAAGATTTGTAAGAGCTGGAAGTTTTTCCCCTTTTGTATTTAAAGAGATATTCGGACTAAGGTTTATATCTTTTGAAACAAACTTTTCTATGAGTGAATATGTTATATTCCCTTCTGCCATTGTTTCAAGTTGATTTCTTAGTTTAAATTTTGAGATTATCTCTTGAACATTGTCACTAAAACCATCAAGATAGTTTTCTAAATTTGACTCAATATTATCAGGATCATTTAATAGTGTTGATAAAGTAAATTTAGAATGATTATAAAAAGGGTATTTTGTAACTTGATAAAGAGTAGTTTTATCTTCTATTTCTTGTTTTTCCAAAAACTCATAAGTTTCTAAAACCTTATCTTTTGTACTTTCAAGTAAGACATCAAGTCTTCTAATAACCGTAAAAGGTAAGATAATATCTCTATATTTACCTCTTTTGACAACATTTCTTAAAACATCATCTGCAATACCCCAAATAAAATTTATAGTTTGATTTTGTACTTTATGATTCAAATTTGACCTTGTATAATTGTTTGTATTTTAAAATATTATTTTACAAAAAAATAGTAATGAAAACGGTTAAGACATACAATAATTTAATAAGAGTTAAAATATTTACAAAAAATCAAAAAAGAAAACAACCTTATCCCAATCCAACCTCTACAGAAGCCGAGCGTTTATTTTTCTCTTTTCTAAACAAGATTGGTAACTGTTTGAGTATTTAAAAGTTGCATGCTGGAGTGAAACGACTAAATTCCAGAATGGACAAAATGCAAGTTTTAATAAATGAGTTTTACCAAGCAGAAAAGATAAAAATAATAAGTAAGGGAACCTTTGGCTTCGTAGCCGTTGGTGGTTTTTTATTTTACTTTTTGCCACCAAAAAGTGAAGAAATATAAAATTAACATTTAAAATATTATTTTACAAAAACTTATCCCTATATTGGATAAAAGGAGGAGTTAAATTGAGGGTAAAGTATGTGAGTGTGGAGATTTCTGGGCATAAAAAAAAGGGTGCCTTTTCAACACCCCTGCCATCGGCGAGCCCGCCACATATGTGACCGCCCAAATTCCTTAATGTAAGATTATATCAAAAAAAATAAAAAATTTCAATCACATATGAAAGATATTTTGAATTTTTTTCTTCAACAAGCTCTTTAGTGTCCTTGATACTAATTTTCTTTCAACTTTTATTATTCTTGATTTATCAACAAATCTTAATTGGTCTAGCTTTACAGAACTTTTTTTAATTAGTGGCAAACCAAATTCATTTACTTCTAACACTATATTAAGCTCTTTGAACTTTTCATCATTTTCTTTATACTCAGTTATAGGTACAACTGCTATCGTGTCATTTACTTTATTACTAACTACAAATGCCATATGAAAATAGGAAAATTCATGCAAAAGATTTAACCCATGAGGGCAATCATCTAAAGAGAAACACTCCTCTTTTAGTTCTCTTTCCATTTGTTTTAAAAATATATGTTTAGTCTCTCCAAACTCTACCCAAACCAAGGAACCTATCTCTATATCATAGAGTTTTATTTTTTTATTAAACATCTTCATAAAACACCCTCTTCTTTTAGGCTTACAAAGGCTTCTTTTGTAAAGATGATATGGTCAAGTAATTCTATACCAAGTATTTTCCCAGAGTGTTTTAGTCTTTTTGTTATCTCTATATCTTCAAGGCTTGCTTCTAAGATACCACTTGGATGGTTGTGAGCTACTATTATGCTGGCACATCTTTTTTCTATTGCATGGCAAAATACTTCCCTTGGATGAACTAGACTTTGGTTTAAAGTACCTATTGTTATAACTCTTGTTTCAATAAGTTTGTTTGCTCCATCAAGATATAGAGTTAAAAAATACTCTTGGGTTTTGTTTTTATATGGTTTTAATTGTTCATACACATCATTTGCACAAGATATTTTCTTATGTGGTTCTTTTAAAAGATATCTTCGGCTTAGTTCTATGGCACTTAATAGTTGACCAGCCTTTACACTTCCAAGTCCATGTATATTTTGTAAGGAGTTTAAATCTATTGTCTCAAAGTTTAAGTCAAGGAATTTTTCTATCTCATGGGAGAGTTTTATAATATCTTTTCCCTTTATCCCACTTCCTAAAAGTATAGCTATTAACTCATAGTTTTTAAGGGCACTTAGACCATATTTTAGAAGTCTTTCCCTTGGTTTGTCTATTGATTGTAGTTGATTGATTGTTTTCATAAACTTCTCCCAATATTTGAGAAAAGTTTATCAAGTTTTAAAATGTGGGTTTAAAAATATAACATTATGCAATATTTTTTAAAAAGGTTCAGCTAAGTTTTTATCCTCTTTTGTAAAGATAAGTTTTGCTTCATCTAAAAGTTTTTGTGCCTCTTCAAGCTCTTTTATTCCCTCTTTGTAAACTTCAAGGGAATCACTAAGTGTTATTTTTGAATCTGATAGTTTTTCCAAAAGCTCTTTTGCTTTCTCTATCTTTTTTTCAAAACTTAGGTTTTCTATCTCTTTTTTTGTCTCTTTACTCATTTGCTCTCCAATAGTTCAACTATATATTTATCAAATTTTTCAACCTCAACCAAAAAGGAATCATGTCCAGATTGACTTTGAACCATTTTGTATGTAACTTGTTCACTTTTGCCTAGTTTAATCATTATATCTCTTATCTCTTCCATCTCTTCTGGGAAAAAAAGCATATCATCTGAAAAAGAGATTAAATGAAGTTTACACTTTACCTTTGAAAAAGAGTGTTCTAATGTATCTTCATTTCTTCCCGCATCAAAGATATTCATTGTTTTGCAGATATACAAATATGAAAGTGGGTCAAAAACTTTTGGGAAGTTGTAAGCATTGTATTCTAAATATCTTTCAACTTCAAATCTTCCAAAAAGCTCATAAAGCCCATCTGTTCTTGAATAATCTCTTCCAAACTTTTTATTAAAAAGATTTGGGCTTAAATAGGCAATAAGTCCTGCCATTCTTCCAATTGCAAGCCCAGGCAAACCATTTGCAAGTAAATCATCTTTTTTATATAACCCATCTTTAAAAGCAGGATCATGTCTAATAGACTCTATTGCAAGTTTATTTATTGATATTGCCCAAGGTCTTGTATAAGCTGTTGTTGCTAAAGCAAATACATGTTCTGCAAAATCTGGATGTTCTATTGAATAACAAAGAGCTTGCATTCCACCCATACTTCCACCAATTACAGCTTTGGCTTTTTCAATTCCAAGTTTTTTATAAAGTTTCATTTGTGCTTTTACAATATCAGAGATTGTAAGAACAGGAAACTTAAGTCTATACTCTTTTTTTGTTGTTGGGTCAATGCTTAATGCATTTGTTGAACCAAAGTTACTTCCAAGATTGTTTGAACAAATTACAAAATACTTAGTAGTATCTACTGCTTTGCCATCACCAATAAATTTATCCCACCAGCCTGGTTTTGCTTCATCGGCATATCTTCCAGCAGCATGGTGGCTACCTGCTAGGGCATGGCAAATCACTATTACATTTGACTTATCTTCATTTAATTTTCCATAAGTCTCATATACAATTTCAAACTCTTCTAAAATTCTACCACTCTCTAAATAGAGTGGTTCATTAAATTTTATCTTATCTTTTTTTATTTCCATCTGTCTATTTTAGTGCATTATCCAAATCATTTATCAAATCATCAACATCTTCAATACCAACAGATAATCTAATAAGCCCAGGAGTCACCCCACAAGCTAATAAATCCTCATCGCTTAGTTGTTGGTGTGTTGTTGATGCACTATGAGTTACAATAGATTTTGTATCACCTATATTTGTTACAAGTGAGAATATTTTTAGTCTATCTATTGCACTCTTTGCAATATCAAAAGAACCAACATCAAAAGATAGAAGTCCACTTGCTCCACCTTTTAGATATTTTACTGCGTTTGCATAGTTATTATCACCTTCAAGAAGTGGATATTTTACCACTTTTACTTTTGGGTGAGCTTTTAAGAATTTTGCAATTTTCATTGTATTTTCACAATGCTCTTTGATTCTTACTTTTAAAGTCTCCAAACCTTGAATCATTAGCCAAGAGTTAAAAGGTGCTGGAACAGAACCTAAGTCTCTCATTAGTCCTAATCTTGCTCTTAAACAAAAAGCAGGAAACTCTAAATCTGTATAAACAAGTCCATGATATGACATGTCAGGTTCATTGAAGTGTGAATATCTATCATTTCCTTTTAAGAACTCATTTAAACCTTTTCTCTCAACAATAATTCCACCCATTGCAAGACCTTGTCCTGTTACATATTTTGAAGTTGAGTGAACAGAGATATCAATTCCCCACTCAAAAGGTCTAAACAAATATGGTGTTGCAACTGTATTATCAACTATTGATAAAACATTATGTTTTTTTGCAATATTTACTATAGTTTCAATATCTGGTATATCTATAGATGGATTAGAGATAGATTCAAAGAAAATTGCTTTTGTATTTTCATCTATTAATTTTTCAGCCTCTTGTACATTGAAAGTATCAAAAAATCTAACTTCAACTCCAAATCTTTTTAAGGTATGAACAAACTGATTGTATGTTCCCCCATAAAGTTTATCAGTAGCAACTATGTTATCCCCTACTTTAGTACAGTTTGCTATTGCATAAAAAATTGCTGCCATCCCTGAAGCAGTTGCAAGTGCTGCAGCTCCCCCTTCAACTTCTGCAAATCTTCTTTCGAAAACATCAGTTGTTGGATTTGATAATCTTGTATATATATTTCCTAACTCTTTTAGTGCAAATAGATTAGCTCCATGCTCTGTACTTTTAAATTCAAATGCAGTTGTTTGATATAAAGGTACAGACATCGTCAGTTGTTCATCTTTTTCATATCCTGCATGAATTGCTAAAGTATTTGGTTGCATAATTATCCTTTTTATATTTTAAAGTTGGATATTTTATCAAAAAGTTACTAAATTTGTAGAGATTTTTTATAAGGATAATTCTTCGTATGAACTTTTCATTAAGTCCTGCCATTGCTGGCTTGGAGTCCACTCATCAAATACTGATAAATCAATATTTTCAAAGGGAGTATTTAGTATATGTTTATGGTACAAATAAATAAAAGCTGTAACCCTATAATTTTTTGCACAATGTACCAATATTTTTTTACCTCTTAAACAAAGCATTATTGAGAGGAAAAGAGCAGCATCACTAATTTTTGGCTCTTCAAAATCTACTGGAATATGAATATAACTAAGTCCTAGATTAGTTACTATTTTATCTTCGTTTTCTAAAGCATTTGAAGAAGAGGATAAAGCTAGATTTATAATCACTTCAAAGCCTTCATCTTTTATCTTTTCAAACTGTTTTATTGTGGGTTGCCCAGAAGTAGAAATAAACTCATCTATTTTTATATAGTTTGATATATCATGCATGTTCAATCCTTTTAACAACTCGACTACTATAATCTTATCAAAATATACATAAACTAATATTATTTGAATTTATTCAAATGATTTTAGAACTTCATCAACTCTATATAAATACTCTTTTTTTAGAGCTTTATCAATAAAGGCTGAATTAAATGAATTTTTTACAAGTTTTACAATATCTTCTTTTGAGAGTTTTAAATTTTCATAGATATTTATATAGTTTTGATTTAAATAACCTTTGAAATAAGCAGGATCATCAGAGTTTACTGTAACATTTAGACCAAAATCCAAAAGCTCTTTTATATTGTGTTTTTTATAGTTTTCAAAAACTTTTAACTCAATATTTGAGTTTGGGCAAACAGTTAGAGGAATTTGTTCCTCTTTTAATCTTTGCATCAAAGCTTTAGAGTGCATTGCTTGTACTCCATGATCCACTCTTTGAACTTTTAAAATATCAAGAGCCTCTTGAATATATGAGACATCTGCCTCTTCTCCTGCATGGGCAACTATTTTGAAACCCTCTTTTCTTGCTTTGTTAAAAAGCTCTTTAAATTTTGATGGTGGATTTCCAAGCTCTGAAGAGTCAAGTCCAACACCTATAATATCGCGCTTATATTCAATAGCTTCATCTAAAGTCTTAAAACACTCCTCTTGGTCAAGGTGTCTTAAGAAACATACAATTATATTTGAAGTGATACCAAACTCTTTTTTTGCATCATTTAAAGCCTCTTTTATTCCTGTTAAAGCTGTATAAAATGAGACTCCTCTTTTGGTATGAGTTTGAGGGTCAAAGAAGATTTCAGTATGGATTATATTGTTATCTACACACTTTAAAATATACTCCCAAGTTAGAGAATAGAAATCCTCCTCTTTTAGAAGTACACTAGCTCCTGCATAATAAATATCTAAAAAACTTTGAAGATTTGTAAACTCATAAGCTTTTTGTATATCTTCAATATTTGTATATGGAATTTCCACACTATTTCGTTGGGCAAGTTCCAACATCAATTTTGGTTCTAAAGTACCTTCAATATGCAGGTGTAACTCTGCTTTTGGTAAACTTTTAATTAATTCAATCATAACTCTACCCTACCTTTTTTTTATTATACAATTTTTTAAAATAAAGAAAAAGAATAATCAGTACTATTATTTTAATATATAATTTAGCTTGACTTAATTATAGTTTACAAAATTTATATTTTGATACAATTATATAAAATATTACAAAAGGCATATAATGGATTATATTAAACAACTTGATGAATTATTAAAAAAAGATGTGTTAGTAGAAGTAAATGAAAATATAAAAGAGATTGAAGAAGAACTTAAAAAGAAAAAAGACAAAGCATTAAAAGAGGAGTTGGAATATATGTTGCAGGTAAAACTCTACTTTGATGAAGTATTAGTTGATATAAAAAACAACTCTTTAACACAAGAACAAGCCCTTGATATTTTAGAAGGACTTGAAGATATGAAAATTGAAAACCAAGAGGTCTAAATTATAGTTGACTGTTTTAATCATATATATTTTAGCTTAAATAAAAACTCTAACAAAAAGCACCTATAATACTTTTATTATTTATATTATAATATTTTAAAATTAAAACTATATCAATTTAGTAAGGTTTAGTATGCATGAATTTGAAATATATGAGATTATAAATATTCTTGGGTTTCTAATAGGTTTGGCTTTTGGTGCTATTGCTCAAAAACAACAATTTTGTTTCAGTGGTTCTATTAAAGATTTTATTTTGACAAAATCTACAATGAGGGGCTCATCTGTTATTATGGCAATGCTTATTGCAATAATTTCAACATATATTGTTGCTTTGGTTTATGAGCTTGATTTAACACAATCAAACTATTATAAAGAGAATATTAATTATTTTGCAATAATTCTTGGGGGAGTTCTATTTGGTATTGGAATGATGCTTTCTGATGGTTGTAGCAATAGACACTTAATTAAATTTGCTCAAGGGGATATAAACTCTCTTATAGTATTGGTTTTTATTGCAATTTTTGGATATGCAACTGCAAAAGGTTTATTGGCAGAACTATTTAATCCAATTATAAATAACCCAACTTTAATACAGTGGTCATCATATATTGGTAATGTAACTATGAACATCTATGTTTTAAGTGCAGCTCTTCTTGTTTTATTATACTTTTTAGTAAAAAAGATAAAAAGATTACCAACCTTATGGGATGGAGTTCTAATTGGACTTCTTATTGCTGTTTCTTGGTATGTAACAGGAGTAATTGGACAAGAGAGTATGGAGAGAGTAATTGAGTTAAATGGTGTAACTTTTGTTTATCCAGCAGCAAAAACAATGGAGTTTTTTACATATTATCAAATTTCAGAGTTGAACTTTCCAATTAGTTTAGTTTTTGGTGTATTAGCCGGAGCTTTTATTATGTCAAGATTTAATAGAAGATATAGTTTTGGATGTACAGCCTCAAAAGGACAACACAAATTAAAATATAACATTATTGGTGGAAGTTTGATGGGTACAGGGGGAATACTTGCTATTGGATGTACAGTTGGACAAGGATTAACTGGTATGTCAACTCTTGCTCTTTCATCTTTAGTTGCAATTATCTCTATTTTTATCTCTGGAACAATTACAGCTCTTATTTTAGACAAGAAAAGTAAACTCCCAATGTGTTTTATTTTTGAGTGGAAAGATAATGCTCCTGATTATCAAATCTAGTTTTATAATCTGTTACTTTATGTAAAATTATGTATAAATTATGTATGAAAGAGTAAAGATTCTTTTAATAATCTAAAAAATTTGTTATCATAGTTATAAGTTTTTGCTAAACTTACAATATAAGGATTACTTATGGCTATGTTAATTTACGGTTTTATGATGGGGATTATAGTACCGTTGATTGGTATAGTTTTACACTCTAGCATTTCTACAATGGTAGGGGATGTAATACTATTACCAATTTATATGCTTTCAAGTATCTTTGATGAACCATTTTGGTATCTTAGTACACTAAAGCAATCCTTGCTGTTTTTGATTTGCGGAGTAGCTTTTGCCTTCTTTGTATGGCATATTGAAGTTGCAGCAAAAAAACCAAGAGGATAAATTTTACAAAAGTTTACTTTGTTTTTAAAGTAAACTTTTGTACTCTACTATCCATGAATTGGATAGCTCACATTTTCTTATCTGAATACAATATAAACTTTCAAATTGCAAACTACCTAGCAGATCCACTTAAAGGACGAATTTGGGAAAAAGCAAATGAAAATATAAAAAAAGGTATGTCAACCCATAAAAAAATTGATGCCTATACAGATTCCCATGAAAAATTTAAAAAAAGTAAAAACAGATTGGGAGAGAAAGGTCTACTTAAAGCTGTAGTAATGGATTTAACATATGACTATTTACTAACTAAAAATTGGAATAAATTTTGCAATATTCCCCAAAAAGAGTTTTTGGATACTTTTCACTATAACGCAAAAAAAGAGCTAAAAAATATTCCACAGGAGGCAAGTTTTTATCTAAAAAGATTGATTGAGCATGAAATACTGCATCAATACAATAGTTTAGAAGAGTTACAAATTGCTTTTAATAGAGTTGATTATAAACTCTCTTCAAGGCTTAAAAGCAGAGATAACTGCAGTAGGTACCTAAATATAGTAGAAAAAAATATAGAAGGGATAGAAGAGGATTTTTTACTCTTTTTCCCCCAACTTTGTTTTGAAATAAAAAAATCTCTTGATAAGACAAAAATAGATCATTGGAAGATATAATCTAAGTTATAACATCTTCATCAGATATTTTGGAGACTCAATATAGTTTTGTCTATAATAAAACCTATGAGCCTCTTTTCTTCTTTCATTGCAATGCACTTCTATTCTATTACAATTTCTCTTTTTCGCTTCATCTTCAACATAAGATTCAAGCATTGCGCCAACTTTTTTACTTCTATATTCTTCTAAAACACAAAAATATGTAATTCTACAAAAATCATTCTCCAATCCTAGTTGAACCATAAAACAAAAAGAGATAAAACCCACAATCTTTTCATTATCACAAGCAACTACTAAAGCATCATTACTATTTGAAAGTAGTTGTGAAATTCTCTTTTTTATAAACTTTTCTGTATTTTCATAACCTAAAGAGTCAAGTAAAGGAATAAGAGCCTTTGCATCATCTATTGAGGCTTCTCTAATTTTAATCATAATCTCTCCTATTAAAAATATTTTTCAAAAGCTGCAATATCCTCTTTTGTTAGATAAAGATTATCTATTTGATTTTTTTGTAAAACTGGATTCATCAATGAGCCCTTTGAATCAACATGAGGAATTCCTACTAAATGGGCAATTTCATGTGCTAATACTGCTTTTAACTCATTTAAACTCTCAAAACCATAAATCTCAATTTTATTCATTGATACTGTTGTATTAGTTTCAATTTCGCGTGTTTTTCCATCTTTGAAGCTAATTTTTTTAATTGTTTTTTTCTCTCCAAAAGTTTGACCTCTAACTTTCTTATTGGTTCTGTTAAGCCTCTCAATATCTCTGCTTAATCTGTTATAATCTAGAACTATTCTATTATATTTAATTACATTTGCATTGTAAAAGTTAATTTCTTTTCGCAATTCTTTTTTATCATTTTTATACACTTTTAGATGTTCATTTAAAACTTTTTTTCTCTTATCAATCTCTTCTTTTATGGTTTGATACTCCTCTTTTGAGAGCTTCTTCTTTTTATTTTGTTCATTTACATAACTATTATAAATTTCAATTTTTTTATCCATTTGAGCTTTTTTATCTTTAAACTCATCTTTTAAACTATTAATCCGCTTCTGGCTTGAAGCTAACTGTTCTGACAATCTTTTTGCCAGATTCTCTTTGCGTTGAAGTTGTTCTTGATTTCTTGTAATAAGATTTTCAATTTTTGATGTGGGAATATAGACTAAATTAATTGGTTTTCCATTTGTTGAGTAATCAAAAATATCTTTATTTAATTGCTCTTTAAAACTCTTTTTTATCTCAAGAATAATATCTTTTAACTGCTCTTTTGTAATCTTGTGTTCATAATAGGGATCAATATTTCCAATTGTAACTTTTTCATAAGAGCAATATGCAAATGAAGTTAAGAGAAAAATAAATAGACTAAATTTCATAATTAATTTTTACCTTTGTGAAGTTGTAATAGCTACTCCAAAGCCAATAAACAAAGAACCTAAAACTCTATTAAACCACTTTATTACTTCTTGTTTTAAAAGATAGACTTTTATATTTGAAGCAAGGGCAGAATATAAAGATAAAAATAGAAAAGAGAAGAATAAAAAAGTACCACTTAAAACTAAAAATTGACCAAATATAGATTTTTCTAAATCTAAAAACTGAGGGAACAATGCAGTATAAAAAACTATTGCTTTTGGATTACTAACTCCAACAAAATATGCCTCTTTGAAGAGTTCAATTCCTTTTTTATTTTGAAAAATATCATTTTGTCTGTTTATAAAAGAGTTGCTTCTTATCGCTTTTATTCCTAAATATATAAGATAAAATCCTCCAAGTATTTTTATTATAAAAAAGAGGTAAGAAGAGGACAAAAGTAGCGTACCTAATCCTGCTGCACTAATTGAAGCCATTGTAAACATTGCTGAAATATTTCCTAAAATACCCAGAAGAGATTTTCTGAAACCATAAAAAGCACCATTTCTTATTGCTAAAAATACTGCTGGTCCTGGAGTTGCCGTTGCGATTATACAAAGAGTCAAAAAAATCCAATAGCTCATAAAAATCCTTTTGAGATATTTTATATAAATTAACAAAAAAATAGCTAAGGTTTATTGTTTAAATTTAACACTTTTTTTTACAAATTAAAAGTCGATGATTTTTTAAACTCAAATTTTACTTATTTGTTATCAATTTTTGATATAGTTTGAAAAGATTATAAAAAGGAAAATTAATATGCCAATCAAAAAAAATCAAATTGTAGTTATGAACTATGAACTAAAAGTAAACAATGAAGTAATTGAAAGCAATCTTGAAGAGGGAAATCCAATTGAATTTGTATTTGGTTTAGGGCAAATATTACCAGCTCTTGAAAAGACAGTTTCACTTATGGAAGTTGGAGAGACAAAAGTGGTGAAAATACCTGCACGAGATGCTTATGGAGAGTATGATGAAAGTTTTACAGAGACTCTTCCTATTGAAGAGTTTGAAGATATTGATTTAGAGATTGGTATGGTTTTAGAAGCTGATGATGAAGAGGATGAAGTTGTAAGAGCAACAGTAATTGACGTAACTAAAGAGGATGTGACAGTTGATTATAATCATCCATTAGCAGGATGTGACTTAGAGTTTAAAATAGTTATAAAATCAGTTAGCTGATTTATAACTCCTGCAAAATTGAACCTAAATTAAAATCATCTTTTTTTATTAGAAAATCCCTTGCTTTTTCTATTCCTTTAGGTTCATTTTTATTTCCATGAAGAAGAATTATACTTCCCTCTTTTATAACTTCATCTTTAGCTAACCAAGCATTTGAACCAACAGAAATCAAACCAAGTTCTTTTATAATACTAATACTCTTTTTGTCTGAAACAAGACCAGGAAACCTGAAAAGAATTGAAGGAGTAATATCATAACTAATCAGAAGTTTTTCCAAATCTAAAATCTCTTTTTTTAGATCTGTTTTAGGGGCAAGTATAAAGTTTTTTTCTAAAGAACAGTTTGGGTAATAGAAGTGATTAAAAGTATGATTTCCCCAAGTTATATCAAGCTTTCTTTCTTTTTGTAACTCTCTTAACTCAAGAAACTCCTTTTTATGTTTTTCAATCCATCTACCTGAAATAAAAAAAGTAATAGGAACAGTTTTATATTTAGAGATAATCTCTGCTAAAAAACCATCTTCATAACCGATTTTTGAAGAGGGACACATATCCATTGTAAGGAAAATATTTTTTGAGTCTAACTTTTTAAGCCCATAATTTTGAAGATTAAAAGGAGCTTTAGAATAAGAAGATAGAACCTTCTCATATCTACTTTTTTCTTCTGTTTCTTCTCTTAGAAAGGCTTTATTCTCAATGATTTTTGTAATAAGATTCTTGCTATTAACAGCTAAATAATATCTTTTGTTGTCAATATTAAAACTTCTAATTAAAATATAGGGCTTTTGGTGATAAATTATATTTTTATGTATAACTTTGTAGTTATAAACACTTTTTAGGTTTTGTGCAAAAATATTTACCAAAATAGAAATAAATACTAAAAATATCTTCATGTAAACTCTTTAAAAAAGAGAAAATTATACCATAAACACATAGGTTTATGGTATAAACTTAAAAGGTAGTTACTAAAGAACAACTTCTATCATACTCTATAAAATCCACTAAGATTTCATTAATAGTACTATCCTTAGAGCCTTTACTTACTTTTGAAATAATGCTCTTTTTTATCTCTGCTCTTTTATTTAGATTTGCATTTAATGTATCACTAAGCCTAACAAACTGTTCATTTGCTAAATCACCAATAGTACCAATATTAAATCCCAAACCAAAAATATTTAGATTTAGAAATTTGCCTGTTACATCTTGTTTAATATAGTTAAATTTAAACCTCTCAACATATTTTCTACAATTCATATCTGAGATATAAAAAAGATCATTTACCATTGTTTCAAGCTTATCTTTATAGACCTCTTTTACATCTTGAGCACTTACAGTAATATATCCTTCGCAGATATTTTGTTTTAAAATCTCTATCTCAGTGTATGCTTTTTCATCAAAATTTACGCAATGATATTTAAGCTTTCCATCTGAGATTTTTTCTTGCATATCAAGAAAAGTTGTTGGTTTGGTTCTTAATATTTTTTCACTATAACAACCCGAAAAAAGAACAATTACAAAAGTAATAACTAAAAGATTTCTAAACATATTTCCTCCTTATTGATTTCTTTTAAAAGCTATAAAATGTAGTTTTTTTCTATATACACTAATTGCATGATCAGCTGGAATACTTGAAAATGGTATTTTCCTTAATATATAAGCCCTTATTCTTCGTAAAAAACTAACTGAATATACTAGCTCTGCCTTTTCAAACTCGCCATTTTCAATATTCGTCAAATATCTCATATATCCTGAATGGGAATAACCACTAAAGTTTGACTCTAAATATCTGCTAATTTTCTCTCCAATATATGGAACAAATCTAAACAAAAGAGTTAATATATCAACTGCTTCTGTACCAAAAGGAAGCATCGTAACAGGGTCGGCTGAATTTACAATTCTATATACAGGAGCTTTTATTCCAAGCATCCATATCTCATCTCCCACACGGGGAGAACCAAAGGTATAACAAGCTGCTATTTTTTCATACTTTAAACTTTTTGTTGCAACAGTTGCAAGTGCACCACCCAAACTATGTCCAGTAATAAGAAGAGGTTTATCCTTTAGATTTTCATCAATGTAGTCCTGTATCTCTTTTTGTACTAACTCAAAAGCTTCTTTAAAGCCAGTATGGATTTTACCTCCAAGTTCACATTTTGTCTGTTTTGCTTTTAAATCAGATTTTATATCCGCTATACTTGTTGCTTCTGTTCCTCTAAAAACTAAAGCATAAAACTTTGAAGTGGAAACAATCATAGCTTGCGTTCCCTCTTTATTAAAAAGTTTGTCAATTTGAAAATCTAAAATATCTAACTCTTTTTTTAACTTCTCTTTCTCCTCTTCATGGTTATAAGAGAGTAGCTCTAAAAGTTTATATAAGTTTGAAAGTTTACTCTCATCTACTAAAAGATTTGAAACTTTTTTAACTAGTTCTTTGTCATTTGGATCTAATATTGGTTTATTAAATTTTAGATAAACAAGTTCGGATAAACAAGCCATAATAAAACAAGTTCTATCACAAAAAGCTTCTCTATACATTGGAAGTTCTTTTTCAAGGACTAATTTTATCTGTTCAAGGCTACTTGAAGTTTCAGCAAGAATTGACATGAAAGATCCTTTAAATAAGTTTAAAGATTATTTTAATGCAATATCTCTTAAATATAAAGATAATTTATTTATAGATTTTATAGATTATTTAAAAAAGAAGGTTTAATAAAAAATTGCCAACCAGATTGTTGGTTCATTTTTAGAAGTATATTTGACTCTATGTCTAATTTTTTTGGGAATATTTAGATAATCTCCCTCTTTTAGGCTATACTCTTTATCTTCAAATTCTAAGATAGCTTCACCCATTAGAAGAACTACAAACTCATTTTCATCTTGCTCATACCAAAAATCTTTTGGTGAGGATTGCCCATTTGATACTATTTTCTCAACTCTTATATTATCACTTTTTAATAGTTCAAAAAATTGCTCATCTTGTTTGTTGATTTTTATATTTTCAAAAATATTATTTAACATAATTAAGCCTTTAAAGAAATTTACTATTTAAAGACTTAATTATCTATTTAATTTTATATTCTACTTTTATCAAAATTATTTTTATATATCATTATTCCCATTAATATGAAAATTACATTTTTTACTATATATTGTCCCACAAGGGTAAAAGCAAATGGAGCATGAGTAAAAGAGAGTTCAGGAAGCAAAAACAGTGGGGTAAAAGTCAAAGTCATATGTACAAAGAACAGTAACAATGCCCATCTTAAATAGAATCCAAACAATAAACCTATTCCAACAAAAAGTTCCCAAATAGCTAAAAGTTTAATAGAGATATTTGCAGGGATCAAATTGAAAAACAATATATCTATAGTTTTTGTAGCTAACACTTCTGCAGGGCTTAAATTTGGGAAAAATTTCAAAATCCCATACCAAATAAAAATAGCTCCAAGGGCTATTCTACTAATTTTTAATAAATTATTCATCCTTCATCCTTAAAAAAATGAAAGTATATCTTTATAATTCTTAATTTTGATAATCATTCCTATTTATGAAGCTGTTTTTTATAAAAATTTATAAACTTGCAATGTAACTATTAATTTTTATCTTTCTTTTTTGGAGGAGGAAGAAGTTTATTAAAATCATAGGGAATAATATCTCTCTCTATTTTTTCAGAGAAATCATATAGTTTTATAAAAACTCCTATAAGAATAAACCAAGCAAATATTTTATTTATAAGAGGTACAGAAAAGTATAAACCTATAACAACACCTAAAATACCAACAAGTATTAAGTAGATATGTATCTTTTTTGTTTTTATTAATCTGTAATAATATTTTATTTTTTCTAAAAATTGATTGTATCTTAACATTTTAATTCCATTATCTATTTGACTAATACTACCATTAAAAATTTAGATTACTCTTGAAATAGTTTTTATCTTCTCTTTTTAATTTTTGGTTAAATTGATAAATTATTAAAAGAGAAAGAGGTAAATCTCTCTTAATCCTTTTACCATTTTGGATTAAAATCTACCCTTTTGCCATCATCAGTTGTATACTCTTCTAAAGAGTTCTCTTTTGATTGAACTACCAGGTATATCATAGTTTCATCAGAATCATTTCTTATACCTCTTTCACCATTGGGTGCAACACGTATTACAGAACCTTCTTTAATTTCAAAGCAGTTATCATCTACTTGAAAAAAACCATAACCTTTTAAAATAATATAAGTCTCTTCATTTTTATAATGGATATGAAAATATGGTTGTTCTGTTTTTGCAGCTAAAGAGTTAAAAGAGATTTCAGTTCCAGTAGAGTTTGTTGGTTCTTTCAAAAATACTTTTCCTTCAATTTTCTGTTTATTTACTTTATGTATTAGTGAGTATTCCATTAACTCTTCTAGTTTCCCCAAATTAATGGCGGTATAATTTCTATTTTCACTTAGTTTTTCTATTGTTTTCATTCTAAACTCCTAAAGAATTTTTAACAACAAGTTTTATTAATTGTTAGTTTATAATTTAAATATTTATTGTTATTTTCAAAAGAGATTATAACTAGATTCGTATTAATATAAAAAGGCTATTTTCAAGTTTAAAATAGCCTTTTTATTTGAGATTTAATTTTAGATATTACCAAACACCACTTCCACCAACAAGTAACCAACCTCCATCATAAAAACCGTATTCTTTCCCATCTTTTTCAACTATTACTGATGTACACTTTGAATAAGTATTATCAGTATAATAAGAAGTTACCTTACCTCTTGGAGCATAAAGTTTAATATCTTGTGTCTCTTCATTTTGATGCAATTTGGTTTTTAATGCTCTTGCAAAATTTTCTGTAACTGAGTTGTCTTGCTCTTGCATACCAACAAAACAAGGCATAAGCCATATCTCACTAAAATGTTCTGATGAAAGACCACAATCTATAAGAAAGTTATACATCACCTCTGCACTTTGCCCCATATAAGAATCCGTTGAACCATGTCCAAGAATAAAAAGTTTTCTTTTTTTACCTTGTACCATTTTTTTTGGATCAACTAATGTGTATTCATAAGCCTCAGCTTCTACACCAAATTCTGAACTTAGATATTCAATCTGAGCTAACCTTTTTGTTTCAGTATCTCTTCCTGGCATTACCATATATAGAAACATCTTCTATCCTTTGTTTTAATTTTGTAATTTAGAATCACATCTAAATACAAATCTAATTCTAAAGAATAGAAGTTTGTAAAAAATTCGTTTTAAAAAAGATGAAAGGTTTTCTGTTTTTTTAAGCTTTTAAATCAAATTGAATGTTAAAAAACATTAAATTCGATTTATTTTTATTAAAATAGAGTTATGGTTTACCAATTACATTTATCTTTTCTTTTAGGGTCAAGTTTTAAAGTTGCCGTTGTAAACCAATCTTTTGTAAATTTATCAGCAGGAAACAACTCATCTTTATTTTCTGATATTTTAAAAGTAAATTTTCCATTTGAATTTAATATAACAAATTTTTCATCACCTTTATCAACAATCTCATATTTTCTAGGTGCCATTCCCGCATAAGCTTTTCCATCTTCACAAAAAATAACTTCGTCCATAAAAGATTTTTTATCTTGATTTATATATACACCACTTAACCAATCCGTTGCAAACATTGAGACAGAGGTAGTTCCTAATAGAAATAATCCTGTTAATAAATTAAAAGATTTTTGCATTTTTTCTCCTACTAATTTAAATTTTTAATTAAATAATTATTTAATAATATAAAATACTATATAATTTTTACTAATTTGTCTCTTAAAATCATCTCTCAACTAGCAATTGTCTTACTACTTAGAAGAGTATAAAGAGTTTGCATATTCAATAATTTTTTCAAAAGCTACTTTAAAATATATCTCATAATTTGCTTTTTCCACATATCCTAAATGTGGCGTAGCTAATATATTTGGAAGTGTTAAAAGGGGTTCATTTTTAGGTAAAATTGGTTCATCTTCAAATACATCAAGTGCAGCAAATTTATTTTTGTTTGTACTATATACTTCAAATAAAGCATTATGTTCTACCAAATCAGCTCTACTTATATTAACAAAAATAGAACCATCTTTCATAAGTTCTAAATCCTGCTTTGTAACACAATATCTTGATTTATCACTTAGTTTTAAATTTATAGAGATAATATCGCAAGATGAAAAAAACTCTTCCTTTGAATGACTTGCACCAAAACCATCTTCAAGTGCTTTTTTTCTTGACTCTTCACTTCCCCATATAGTAATATTCATCCCAAAAACTTTTGCATACGAAGCAACTCTTTGCCCTATTTTTCCATATCCCCAAATGCCAAGTGTCTGCCCATATAAAGATTTTCCTAAACCTTTGTAAGAACTATTTTGCCAAATATTGTTTTGAAAATTCGAGATATAATCATACAAATGTCTTGAACTATTCATAATAAGTGCCCAACAAAGCTCTGAAGGGGCAATAGGCGAACCAATACCATCTACAACTTTTATACCAAACTCTTCACAAGCTTTTAGATCAATATTAGAGCTTAATCTACCTGTTTGGCATATCAATTTTAATTTTGGAAGTTTCTCTAATAACTCTTTATTAATAATTGTTCTTTCTCGAATAAGTACTAAGATACTTATATCTTTTAATTTTTCTGCCAAAAGATTTATATCTTTGAAAGTTTCATTTAATATTGTTACATCATAAGCATTTAATAAAGAAAAACAATCTAAATCTTTTACCACATCTTGATAATCATCTAATATTGCAATTTTCATGTTTAAACTCCTAAAATGAATTTATATGATTATACTAAATTTTGGAAATATATCAATATGAACACAACTCTTTCATATTTTTAAAAAGAGGAAAAATAAGTGAAAAAATTCTGTGAATATTTATTCATTTTCTCTTGCTTATTTATTTCTATTGTGCTACTATTCGCAAAATTAGTCATGCCCAAGGAATTAAAGTGACAGAGCCTTCTGAAAAAAATCTACTTGAAAGAGTTTTTAGTAGATTAAATCAATTTGATAAACTTTTAGAGAATAGAATTGATATTATATTTTTACGTATAATAAACCTTTTAAAACACGTATTTATCTTAAGTATGATACTTTATTTAGCAATTTGTATATTAAGTTTGTCTCACAAAATGATATCTTTGACGCTTAATCAAGGTGCGCTAGATTTTATCTCTATAAAAATGATTTTAACAGATGGATTGTTTACACTAATTGTACTTGCAATTGTTAAAACACTTTTTATAAAAAATGGTTTTGAATATGCCCTAACCTTTTTAGAGATTGCTTTTGTTGTAATTATAAGAAAACTTATATTACTTGAAACTGTACCAGAAGAGACAAGTTTGTTATTGGTATTAGGAGTAACTTCAGCAATATTTTTTATTTTAATTGTTTATATACACAACTTAAAAAAAACTTGGCAAAAAGAAGAAAAGCAAGATAGTAATACGCAAAGCTAAATTAAAAAGAAGGGAATGTCCCCTCTTTTTTCTTAAAAGCTGAATTTTAATATTAGAGTAAAATTACAGATAATTTGTTCTTGTTATAATTCTCTATTATTCTCTTGTATTTTGCCAAAAATGATACAAACCAACAATATCGGAAGAACAAAGAAGGGGCATTGCCTTTTTAATTTTATCCAATGACCAATCCCACCATCTTATCTCTAAAAGCATTGAAATTTCTTCTTCGGAAAATCGTTTTTTTATTACTTTCGCTGGGTTTCCACCAATAATTGTATATGGTTCAACATCTTTTGTAATCAAAGCACGACTTCCAATTACTGCACCATCTCCAACTTTTATTCCTGGCATAATCATCGCCTCTGAACCAATCCATACATCATTTCCAATAATCGTATCACCCGCTTTTTGAAATGCATCAACGGCTCCTGCAAACGAAGGTTCTTCATCCATATAAAAAAAAGGAAATGATGAAACCCAATCATAACGATGCCCTTGATTACCAGCCATAATAAAAGATGCGCCTGTTCCTATAGAGCAAAAACTACCAACAATCAGTTGATCTACATCATTACGATCAGCTAACAAATATCGGGCACAATCATCAAAAGAGTGACCATGATAATAACCAGAATAGTAACTAAAACGCCCTACTTTAATATTTGGATTTTTAACCTGTTCTATTAAAAGCTTCCCTTTAAAAGGACTTTCAAAATAATTCTCCATAAATCTACTCCAATAATTTTATTAGGCAACTCTCTTTGCTTTGATTGAATATACTAAAGGAACGTGTTGCTCTTTGTGTAACATCTGATATCCCAAATTTGGAACAAACTCTAAACCTTCAAAGCAGTTATAAGGACTATACGGGTACTCATAAAAAGACTCAATAGTTAATCCTGCATTGATTAATGCAGTGATAACTTCACTCATTGAGTGAGACCACGTGACAATCGTAGATGTTGTACCATCACAGTTCTCTGTATAAGTGCCCTCTTGCTCAATATCAGGTGTACTCTTTTGGAAATAGGAATATCCTGATAACAGATCAAAAAATGGATGAAACTCTACTAGATGAAACTCCCCACCTACTTTTAAAGCATTGGCAATGGTTTGTGCCCAATCATTTAAGTTTTCCAACCAAGATAACACACCATACGAAGTAAATACAATATCAAATTGCTGTTTATTTTTTTGTCCAAACGTGCAGACATCACTTTCAATAAAATGAGCTTCCAAACCTAAAGACTCTTTTAGTACATTTGCTTCTTTTATGGCTTCAGAAGAGATATCTACTCCTGTAACTTGTGCTCCTAATCTGGCCCAAGACAAACTGTCTTGTCCAAAATGGCATTGTAGATGTAATAAAGACTTTCCTTGAACATCACCTAGTTGTTGTAGTTCTATGGGATTTAATGAGCACTTCCCTTTTTTAAATGCTTCTATGTCATAAAACTCCGATTTTATATGTACTTTTGTTCTGCTATTCCATGCTTCTTTATTTGTATTTAAATAATTCATCTTTTAGTCCTATATTTGTTTGTATTTTTTATTTTAAACCTATTACTTTTTATCTAAGTCATTAATCAAGTTTTTTAATTCTAATGCATAGGCATTTAAATCAAAATTCAGAGATTTTTCATTCATAAAACCATGAAGAAAAGGAACTTGACGCACAGATGTATTTTCAATGTCAGATATATTATCAATTAACTCTTTTATTGAAAAATGTTCTTCACGTGAAGGGAAAACCAAATTTATTGGGAATTTTGGTTTTATATTAAGATTGTACCTAATTTGTGAACCATAATAACAAAATGCATTTTGAACACTCCTTAAGTCATTTTCCTCAGATATATTCCAAATTGCAGTTGCACCAACACTAAAACCAATCAGAATCATTACTTCTGTTTGAGCTTTAATATACTCTTTTAGTTTTTCAGAATAAGACTCCAAACCCACATTTTTTATAAAATATTTATATGCACTTTTTTCATCTGCAAAATCTAAAACTGCACCTTCGTAAGGGTCAAATATAACTGCTTTGTTATCAATATCCAAAGCAAGTTTTTTAAAAGCTTGCGTTATTCCAAAAATATCTGATACGATTATTATTTTTATACTATTTCCTTGCTATGTTAATTCATTTTATTATATATTTAATTCTTTGTCATCTATATTATACTTTAGAAGAATCTTTGTAATTTTGAGTCTATTCTTATGAATTTCCCCCTATTTTTATGATTGAGTTTTAAGTTTGATGAGTGTAAAATTTTATCAACCAAATAGTTAGTTAGGATAAATATGAAAAAAAGAAATGCAGAAGAAACAAAAGCTTTAATCCTCTCAAATGCAATATTATTATTTGCAAAAAGTGGATATGATGGTATGAGAGTAGATGATTTAGCTTCAATTTCAAAAGTTAACAAAGCAACAATTTATTACCATTTTAAGGATAAGAGTTTTATATTTGAAACAATACTATTAGAGATGGCAAAACTGATTTTAGATGAAGTAACAATAAAAATCGAAAAAGCAACTACAATCGAAAAGAAACTTGAAGCATTTTTAGATGCCGTTATTTATATTATTACAACAAAACGTGATTTGGCAAGAATTCTTATGCAAGAGTTGGCTTTAAATAGTAAAAATCTATCAGAAAGAGCCAAAGAAGAGTTTTTTAAAATTATAGAAATCTTATCTACTATTTTAGAAGAAGGGAAAAAGGAAAATAAATTTATTGAAATTGATCCTTTTTTAGTCCATTCAATGCTCATAGGAAGTATCAATTATTACTACTCTATGAAAGAAGCAAATCAAGAAGAGACAAATAAAAAATTTAAAGTTGATTTTTATGAAAATGGCGCTTCATATATAAAAGATATGGTTTTAAAATATATCCTAATATAGGATATATTTTTTTAATTTATTATTAAACCAACCAGTTAGTTATAAAGAAAAACAATGTTTGAAAAGATTATGGAAAGAAAAATAAAACAGTGGGATGAAGAAAAAAATAAACCAGGATGTGTACCACCTCCGCCAGTAGATAATACTTTTGGTAAACCAATAGAACAGGAATATATTGAAACAATTGAAGCTTTAATAATTAAAGCATCAAAAGAGAATGAGATTGAAAAAAAAGAGACTATCCTAAAACAAGTAAAAAGTATTGAAATGAAATTATTGATTTCATATGAAAACCAAGGTCTACATTTAATTGCACAAAAAATGCAAAAAAGAGTTCAAGAGTTTAGACAAAAAAATTTATAAAAGCTATAAACTATAAATTAAACAATTAATCTTTTAAAAGATATTTGACTAAAACCTCTTTTGTTTTTATATTTAAAAGCTTAAAAACAATATCAAATCTTTCATCTGGCTTTAGTGGACATGGACATAAAAATTCTCCACTTGTGTGAAAGGAAAGTTTACCACTGTGAGCTAGTAAACCTGCCACTTTACCTTCAAGTTCAAAGGCAAGAATTTTTTGACTTTTATTTATCTTTTCATATTCACTTAAACTAATATTTTTAAAAATTATACTATTTACTTTTTGAATAGCCTCTGCTTTTAAACTTTTAAAATAATTTTTATTTATATATTCATTTTTTAGATAAACACTTTTATTCTCAAAAATAGATATTAAATCAGCAAAATCCTCTTTTAAATATACTTTTAATTTTTTAAATTTTTTATCATACTCTAAAATAAGAGGTTTATTACTTCTAACTTTTATATTATTAAAACAGAATTCAGTACTATTTTCATGGGATTTATTACTCCACCAATTTAAAATTTTATATAATAACACTTCATTATTATCTAAATAGTACAAGTCAGATTCATATAATTCACTATAAGCATAAATATTGATATTTAAAAATACAAAGATTAGACAAATAAATTTTTTCATTTGATAAAATCCTAGAAGTATTGAGTTAGTTAGGTTCTAATTATAGCAATAAAAACTTTTAAAAAAATGCTAAATACAATAAAAGGGGAAGATCCCCTTTTAAAAAATCAAAAGTTAAACTCTGAAAAAATTTATAATTTTTTTTCCAATTTTCTTCGTTTATACTCTCTATAAAAACTAAATATTCCAAAAACTCCAAGCATTATTCCTAATACACTAAAAAAACCAAGATATCTTTCCACAGGAACTCTATCAAAATCTTTTACTTTATAATCATCACTTAGTTCAACATTAAACTCTTTGTCATGGTTTCCGTGATCACTTGGAACTATAACTTTAACATGCCATTTGCCACCGCTATCAGGCATAAATGCAAAGTTCCCATTTACATCTGTAAAACCTCTTGCATAAGCTAGATTTCCACCTGGCGCAAAAACTTCAACATTTGCATTACTAATACTAAGATTATTAGCTGTAGAGATACGAATATTTACTGCTCCTTCTGTAACATCATAAAAAATACCATGGGCAAATAGAGAAATATTTGATAAAAAAAGTATTAATAAAAATCTTAAATGCACTATTTCACCTCAAAAGATATGCTACTTTGAATAGTTACATTATTTACATTTGAATCATTAATCTCATTTGTATAATATTTTGCAGCAATAATTTGAAGTCCTGATGATTTTACAGGAATATTTGCAATTCCATAACTATTTGTTTTTACATCCAAATCTTCATAATCAGATGTTTCAAAACTTGCATTTGCCAATGCTTTTCCATCTTTTATAACCAAAACTGGAAGTTTTTCACCTTTTTTAATTGAAAAAGGATTTATCAAAGGGATAACTTCCAAACTCAAACCAATAGGATTAGTAAAATTATCACTCCATTTAAAGTATCTTTTCCCATATTTAATACTTTTTAATGTATTAAAAACTATCCCTTTATATTTTTTTGGATCTATATTTTCATAACCCTTTTGAGTTTGGGTCCAATATCCAGCATCAAAAGATAAAGCAATCATTGATGGAGTTTTTGCTATAAAAAGTGTAGAACCCTTTGAATAATCTATTCCCGTTGCTATCTCTTTATTATTTTCATCATAAGCTGTTGCACCTTTTAATTGAGTTATATTAAAAGTGTCATATTTTCCATGTGCCCAAAACTGTGCACTATAATGGTTGTTTGAATCCAATTTTGCTGTAATTTGATGTGCAAAAACACAACTTGTTGCAATTAATGCCGACAAAACTATTTTTTTCATATTCTCTCCTTGATAATTTGAAGAATGAGTTTAGCAATCAAGAATTGAACAAGGAATAAAGATATTTAACACTTATGTATTTTTAGAACTTTTTGGTTGAATTTGTAGGATTTTAAAGAAAGAAAGATAAGATTTGTGGAAAAGTGGATAGGAAGTTTGGAATAAATTACAAGGATAAGTAGAAGAGGATGATTTTCTTTTCTTATTATCTGCCCTACTTTCCTATTTCAATTTTTTAATTTAAACCTTTCATTTCATCTTTTGTAAGAAGATAAACAGCTAGTAAAAATGAAATTGAACCTAAAAAAGTATTTGTAAGAATCAACGAACCAATACTAAAAAATAGAGCAATTAACGAGTATGGTTTTTTATTTATAATATATGCAATTACAGCAATTAAAACTGTAACAAAGCCTATATATCCAAAATAGACAGCTAAACCAATAGATTTTTTTAATTCACAAGGCAAAGTTGTTGGATTTAGATTACACTTTAAGGCTAAAGTATTATTTGATACAAATCCATATTTAAAGGCAAGGAATATTGCTGCAAACAGTAATATATAAACCCCTAACTCTTTTAAATCCCAAAAGGAGATATTTTTATTTACACCCTTATTTAAAATATAGACGAAAACTAAAGCAATTATTACCCAAATATTAGAAAAAATATTTAAAAATGTTTCATTGTATATTGTAAGAATTGAACCAATAAATAAAACTATGGCTACTACTTTTTCAAATTTACCAAAATTTAGTTTTGAATATTGATTTTTATAAAGCCAAAGGGAAGAGAGAGCTAAAATAGTAAATCCATAGACTTCAAAATTTTCATATCTTCCATTAAAAACCAGATTCATAGTTAAAATAAAAGCAATAAATGAAGCTAAATAAAACAGCACACTTGGAATAATATTTGTTCTTTTTTCTTTTACTATAGATAACAGCATAAAATAATAGACAAAAAGTTGTATTAATAACACAACAGTTGCCCAAATAAACTCTAAATGGTTTCTTGAAATAATATTATACTGTTCAACTTGTAGCATATAAAGTATTGCAAAAGAGGTATTTATAAAACTAAATAAGAAGATTTTTTTAGTTGAGATATCTTTTTTTCTAAGTAATAAAGAAAACAAAAGAACTAAAACAAATGAACCAAATGCTAAATATTTATAATTTGGGAAATTGGAAACATCCCCACTAAATACACTTTTATCTTCTCTATTTTTATCAAACAATCCCCAATAACCACCAACAGCACCTTCACTAACTCTCTTCCAAGGTTGGTCAAAGGCTTCAATGATATTATAATTCCAGTTTTTCTCTTTGGCTAAAGAGACAAAATCTCTTATAAATTTTGCTTGGTTTATTTTGCTAGGAAGTGCATCTTCTCTCATCCTTCCTTCACTTGGCCAACCTGTCTCACCTATTAAGATATTTGAAGTTCCTAAAATCTGTTCAACTTCCTGCCTAACATTTGCTAAATGTTTAATTGATTCATTTATATTTGCAGGTTCATCTTCCCAATAAGGTAAAATATGGATAGTTACAAAATCTGTCACCTCTTTTATGCTTGGATTTTTTAACCAAAATTCCCAAACATCAGCATATGTTACTTTTAGATTTGGTAGGGCAGTTTTTACCTCTTTTATATAATCATAAAGTTTTTTACTAGATATATCTCCTCTTAATAAAACTTCATTTCCAACAATCACAGCTCTTATGATTTCATGGTATTGCTTTGCCAATTTAATCAAAGTAGTTATTTCATTTTTTGTCTGTTTTTCATCTGAACTAACCCAAGCACCCATTAGCATTTGAAGCTTTAACTCTTTTGCAATTTTTGGAATAAGCTCTAAACCAACTGTTGAATAGGTTCTAATACAAGATGTATATTTAGAAAGAAGTTTTAAATCATTTCTTACTTGGTTCTCTGAAATCACCAAACCTTTATCAAATAAAAAAGGTGATTCATCTTTTGCAAAAGGAGCATAAGAGACACACTGAAGTTTTGAAAAAGAGTTTGAATCATCTTTTAATATAACTTTCGCACCCAAGTAGTACCAAAAAAATATAGCAACAATCATACTACAAAGTGTAAAAAATATTTTTTTCATTTTTTTCCTAAATTCTAACTTGACATGAACTGTAAATTTTATAATTTAGAGATTTTATCATAGAATTCTTTATCTGTACTTTGTTTGAGTATCTCCTTTGTTATTTGCTTTTATAATGAAAGTCCCCTTTATCTAAAAGATAAGCTCAAGGGAGAGATTCCCCCAAGTTTATTTTAGAGTTCTTCTCTGTCTTCTAGAGTAATTGAGTAGTTTTCAAGTGTTTTATCACTATCACACCATGTAAAAAATACAGAACCATTTTCGCAGGCACGTCTCATATCTTCTTCAGATAGTACATTATCTGTAAGTTCAATAAGTGTTACATTCCTTAAACTATTTGCCATTTCATTTGTAGCTGCCCACTCCTCTTCACTGAAGTTATGATCAAATGCTCCATTAGTCTTTCCATGTACACCTGCATAAACAGTAAAATCCTCAATTTGCCTAATGATACTAATCACCCCTCTAATCTCTTCGATAAATCCATCTACATCCGATTGCCCATCATGGGTAAAGATATTATTTTTATATCTTATTATTGCCATCTTTTCTCCTTTAAAATTTTCTTTTTACAGCTTTGCTATAAAAGATTTTAAAATTATAGAGAAGGAAAATTTGTAAATAATTTGAATTTTAGAGAATATGAATTGTTATTACATTGTGGAAGGGATCAAAAAGTTTTTTAAGACCATTTTATATTTCAATTTGAGTAAGTTCTTTGGTTTGACTGTTTTTTAAATTATTTTGAATCTTTTTTCAGCTTTTTTCTTTTTATCTCTTTTTGCACTCATATACAGTTCCTTTTTTATCAGCTAACGGTTGAGTTGAGAAATATTTTAGCCGCAGGGTCAAATATTTCTCTCCAATGATTTGTTAGATAGTGAATGGCCATACTAATGAACAAAAACCGATAATCAAAGATACCCAACCGATTATAAAGACAAAGCTATATATCAATGGTAAGACATCATTGTTATTATTATTTCTATGATTAATTAATACTGTATGAAATATTAATAAAGAAAATAGTGATAACAAAAATGAGTTAGTTGCGATATTAACTGACAAGTGAATTATATTATTTTCTAAACTTGTCAGCTTGAAGAACAATGCACCAATTGCTGATGAATTAATTCCAACAAGCAGTTTATTCCAACTTAATACATCATCAATTGTATTTTTTGCTATTCTAATCATTTGAATCCTTTTATACTTATCTAATAATTTATTGAATGCATATTATATAAATAAAGTACTTAAATCTACTTATTTATTATATATTCTTAAAAGATCCTATTTTATGTATGTTTGTAAAAATTATATTACAATATGCAATAATTTTTATCTATATTTTTATTATAAGTTATAATTTTTTTGTTTATTTTATATCGATACTTAGAACTTTAATATACATAATGTATGTAAAAAGTAAAAAATCAACTTTAAACAACACTTATATTATTTAGGAGTAAAAAATGGGCAAAAAATTACTAGATATTATGAGAGATAAATTCTAAATATTCACTTTTTTATTGAAAAAAGTAAAATAAAAAGCAACCCGCGGGTTTTGAAGGCAGAAGCTCCCCTCTCTTATTATTTATTGTTTCTGTTTTGTAAAACTCACATAAAAATATGCTCCCAGCATATTTTTTATGCTCAGACAGTTACAAAACTCTTTATAAACAATAAATAAACACTCGGCTTCTCAAATGCGGGAAGGAGGGAAAACGACCTTTGCATTTTTTAGTACCATTTTGTTTTAGTTGGTGTGATACTCAACAATTGTTTTAGAAGTGGAGATTCATCCTCTGGGGTGTTATTTATAAAAGTTATCGTTATCACCTGACCCTTATTTCTTATTTCTTATATTATAATAAAAAGATTATTATAAGAATATTTATAAAAAAATACCTTGTTTTTTTGATTATTAAAAAGTTATTAAATATATTAATATGCTTAATTAGTATTAGAAAGCTTTAGAATTTAAAGAGTCAAGGCAGGCAAGTTTTTAGAGGCAAGAGCTTACAAGAGCTAAGTGGCTGTCTCTAAAAATGATTTTAACGAAGAATATTTAAAAGCTAAAAAGGTACTTGAAAAAAGGTGCCTGTCCCCTTTATTTTAATAAGTGAATAAATAATTTTAAAATAATTATTTATTTTTAGAAATCCTATTTCTTCTAATAATTTATAATATTAAGTTTTATTTAATTTTCATATTATAAGTGTGTTATTTTTACAAATTACAATTATTTATAATGATTTAATATGGAGATATAAAATAATGACACTACGGAATACTTCAACTCGCACAAAATTAATGGTGTTACCCTTTCTTTTTATAATAATAGTTGCAATTGCAGGAAGTGTGTATGTGCACTTTAATTCAAAAAGTGAAAAAATAACTAAAAACTCCCAAGAAATACAATCTTTTATAACAGATTTTGAGAAAGCAAGAGCTCTTGTTTTCAAATTTGCAAAAATTTCAACAGAAAAAAATGCTGATGATGTGGAAAAGGCATTTAAAAATTTATCAAATAAAATATCTATTTTTAAATCTAAACTCGAAGATATACCTGGGGAGAAGTTAGCAGACAATATTATAAATTATATAAATGAGTATTTATCATATTACTCTGAATTAAAAGTAATAAAAATAGAAGAATATGTAAGTGGAATTAATAAAGCAAGTCCTAAACTTTCAAAAAAAATGATTGAAATATCAGAAAATTTACTGAATGGTCTGCATACTCTAAATGATAGAGGAACTAAATTAGTTCATAAAATTGAAAATAATATGAATATAGCATTAGCAATAGTTACTATCCTTGCAGCCACGCTATTTATGATAATTTCTTTAGTGGTATCAAATATAATTACTTCATCACTTAAAAAATTCCAAGACGGCTTAGATGGTTTTTTTAGTTATTTAAATAAAGAGAGTTCTAGTGTAATGAGATTAGATGATTCTACAAAAGATGAATTTGGTCTCATGGCAAAAATAATAAATGCTAATATTGAACGAACCAAAAGAATATTAGATGAAGATAATGAAGTTATTGCAGATGCAAAAGTTGTAATGAAAAGGGTAAGAAATGGTTGGTATGGTCAACTAATTGAGAAAAAAACATCAAACAAATCTTTAGAAGATTTTAAACAAGGAGTAAATAGTATGATTGAATCTACTAAAAAAAGATTTGAAGAGGTAGATGAAGTTTTAATCCAATACACAAACCTTAACTATTCTAAAAAATTAGTAATGAAAGAGACCGACGAAAAAAATGGTGTTTTAGAAAAACTAATAGAAGGTATAAATACCCTACAAAGTTCAATTACACAAATGTTAGTAGAAAATAAAGAGAATGGACTTACTTTAAATCAAAGTTCAAATATTTTATTAAAAAATGTTAATACTTTAAATAAAAACTCATATGAAGCAGCAGCAGCTTTAGAAGAAACAGCAGCAGCTTTAGAACAGATTACAAGCAATATTGCAAATAATACAGAAAATGTAATTAAGATGTCTAATTATGCTAATAAAGTAACAAACTCAGCAAATGATGGAGAAAGACTTGCAAATGAAACAACGGTTTCTATGGATGAAATTAATGCTCAAGTTACTGCAATCAATGAAGCCATTACAGTGATTGATCAAATAGCATTTCAAACAAATATTTTATCCCTAAATGCAGCAGTAGAAGCTGCAACTGCCGGTGAAGCAGGAAAGGGTTTTGCAGTTGTTGCAGGAGAAGTTAGAAACCTTGCAGCTAGAAGTGCTGAAGCAGCTAGTGAAATAAAAAAATTAGTTGAAAATGCAACACTGAAAGCTAATAATGGTAAAAATATAGCTGATAATATGATTAAAGGATATAATGAATTAAATCACAATATCTCTAATACAATACAACTTATTAAAGATATAGAGATGGCAAGTAAAGAACAACAAAGTGGAATACTACAAATAAATGATGCAATAACTTCTTTAGATGAACAAACCCAACAAAATGCAATGATAGCATCACAAACACATGACATAGCACTACAAACAGATGAAATAGCCAAATTAATAGTGTCAAATGCAGATAAAAAGGAGTTTATAGGAAAAGATGAAGTTAAAGCAAAAAAGTTAAAGCAAGAAGAAGTAGAAAAACCTATTGAAAAAACGAAGGAAGAACCTACAAATATAGTTGATAATGAATAGGAGAGATTCTAAAACTTTATAAGAGACTTCCAATTACCTGCATTATGTACGTTTTCAAAACCTTTTGTAATTAAAAGTCTTCTTGCTAAAGCACTTCTACTTCCACTAGCACAACAAACAATTATAGGTTTACTATTATTTAGCTCATTCACCCTATTTTCAAGTATATCTAGTGGAATATTGACACTACCTTCTTTGTGAGCTAAAGTAAACTCATCTTTTGTTCTAACATCAATGATTTGTCCACCCTGCATTAAAAGAGATGGCACAAGTGTTAATACTTTGTAATAACTATATTTTTTGTAAGCTATAAAAGCTATTATTACAAGAATTGGATAAATTATAGTTTCGTTCATAAATTTTTCCTAAGTAAACTTTTTGGAAAGTAGATTATATCTATTTGAGTTTAATTCTTGCTCTTTATTAAGTATATATTTTCAATATAACATTGAAGAATAAGGGGAAAATAGAGATTCTTTCACTGATATGTAATTCTTAATTAAAAAGGTGCCTGTCCCCTTTATTTTCCTTTATTTCTGTCCCCTTTATTTTTTTTTAGTACCATTTTGTTTTAGTTGGTGTGATACTCAATAATTATTATAAAAGTGGAGATTCATTCTCTGGGGTGCTATTTTTATTTGCTTTCAATATTTTCATTTACTTCTTCTATTAAAAGTAATCTTTTATTAAACATGTAATGCTTATATTTTATCTACTTCATTCCAGTTAAAACTCATTCCAGTTGTATTTTCTTCATAATATAAAAAGCTTTTATTTCTTACTTTATATTTAAAAATAAAAGAAATTAATTTTGGATTTATTTTAGTTTGATCAATTTCAACATTTGAATTATTACTTGATATAAATCTATCAATAACTAATTCTTCTTGTGTTATCCCATTAGGTTGAACAATTCTATTCTTCAAAGTATCATACTTTTTTACAAAATCACTACCCAATTTTAAAGTTGCAATTTGGAAATTATCTATTACTGCTGTTGATTTTCCAATATTTTTTAAACTAAATTTAAATTTTATTTTATTTTTGCTATATTGAGCATCAAAATTTTCGATTGTTAATATAGGTCTTATTACTTCTTCATTAATTAAATTAGCTTTTTTATTTTCATTAAAAGATAATATACTTACATATAATGCTACTATTGAAATAAAAACACTGATAATTTTTCCATATTCATCATAAATAATTTTTAATTTATTTCTATCCATTACTATCCTTATAATAATATTCTATCAAAATAATTATAAAAATAATAAAATCTAAATACAAAAGATGTTAAAAAAGTGATGTTATAAATATTAGATTTTAGTTTTAATCAAGGCGAAGTGAAAATTTTAAGAGAAGCGTACACGCAAGTACGTGAGCATTAAAATTTTCAGTTCAACGCAGAGTAAAGCGAAAAGATGATGTTTAAAACATCACCTTTTCACTTTCTAGATGTGGTAATTAGGAGCTTCATTTGTGATGGTAACATCATGCACATGACTCTCTTTAAGCCCCGCACTCGTAATCTCTACAAACTCTGCTCTTTGTTGGAATGTTAAGATATCTTTACTTCCTAAGTATCCCATTGAGCTTCTTAATCCTCCAACAAATTGGTGGATAATATCCCCAATAGCTCCTCTATATGGAACCATTCCTTCAATACCTTCAGGTACAAGTTTATCTGCAGCTGTTCCCTCTTGGAAATATCTATCTGTACTTCCTTTTGTCATAGCTCCAATTGAACCCATTCCTCTATATGTTTTAAATTTTCTACCATGAGATAAAATAACTTCACCTGGAGACTCTTCTGTTCCAGCCAAAGCACTTCCCATCATAACGGCACTTGCACCAACTGCTAAAGCTTTTGCAACATCACCAGAAAACTTAATACCCCCATCAGCAATAATTGGAACTCCATGTTTAGCACCCTCTGCCGCACACTCATCAATTGCAGATATTTGAGGGACACCAACACCTGCAACAATTCTTGTTGTACAAATAGATCCAGGTCCAATTCCAACTTTAACAGCATCTGCTCCACAAGCTATTAAATCAGCTGTAGCTTCAGCTGTTGCAACATTTCCTGCAATAATATCAACTTTTAGTTCTTTTTTAATTGCTTTTACTGTATCTAAAATACCTTTTGAGTGTCCATGAGCTGAATCTAAAACTAAAACATCAACTCCAACTTCTACTAAAGCTCTTGCTCTATCTAGTTGTCCTACACCAATTGCTGCTCCAACTCTAAGTCTTCCAAACTCATCTTTATTTGCATTTGGATATTCTCTTTTTTTGTTTATATCTTTGATTGTAATAAGACCAATTAGTTTATTGTTTTTATCAACAATTGGTAATTTTTCAAATTTATTTTGGTGCATAATATCAGCAGCTTCATCAAGTGTTGTTCCCTCTTTTCCAGTAACAAGTGGCATAAGAGTCATTTTGTCTTGTACTAATTGAGAGTAATCTTTAGTAAATCTCATATCTCTATTTGTTAGAATTCCTAATAAAATATTATTATCATCTACAACTGGAACTCCAGAGATTTTATAAGATGCCATAATATCCTCTGCATCTTGTAGAGTTTGAGTCTTTTTAATTGTAACTGGATCTATAATCATTCCAGATTCACTTTTTTTAACTTTTTTACATTGTAGTACTTGTGACTCAATATCCATATTTTTATGAATAATACCAATACCACCAAGTCTAGCCATTGCAATTGCCGCTTGATACTCAGTAACTGTATCCATAGCTGCACTTACAAAAGGAATATTAAGTGAAATATTTTTTGTTAATTTTGATTTTAAACATACCTCTTTAGGTAAAACTTCTGATTTTGCAGGAACCAATAAAACATCTTCAAATGTCAATGCTCTTTTTCTAATTTTCATACTATGCCTTTTGTAATTTTTAATTATTTGTAATTAACAGCTTTTTCTAATGCTAAAGCACCATCAAATAGAGTTTGCTCATTGTAAGCTTTTCCAATTAATTGTAAACCTATTGGCATACCCTCACTGTCTCTATCAACAGGAAGTGAGATTGCTGGAAGACCAGCTAGATTTACTGAGATTGTATAAATATCACTTAAATACATCTCCAATGAAGTTTTAAAACTTCCAAACTCAGGAGCAGTTGTTGGTGCAACTGGAGAAAGGATTAAATCTGCATCTTTAAAAATTTGTTCATACTCATCTTTTATTAAGTGTCTTACTTTTTGTGCTTTAATATAATAAGCGTCATAATATCCTGAACTTAAAACAAAAGAACCTAACATGATTCTTTTTTGTACCTCGTCACCAAAACCTTGAGATTTTGTTTGAGTATACATATCTTTAAGTCCACCCTCACCTTTTCTATTTCCATATCGTACACCATCAAACCTAGATAGATTTGCACTAGCCTCTGCAGTTGCAACAATGTAATAAGATGAAAGAATCTTATCAGTATCAAGCATATTTTTGTGAACAATCTCATGCCCAGCTTCTTCAAAAGCTTTAACTGCTTTTGCAAAACCTTGTTTTATCTCATCACTTGCTTGTTCAACAAAGTTATCAATAACTGCAATTTTTAGTTTTCTATTGCTGTTTAAGTTAGGAGCTACAGGAGTATAATCAACATTTGCAGAAGTTGAATCCATTGGGTCATGCCCAGAGATAATATCGTATAAAATTGCCGCATCTTCTACATTTTGAGTTATAGGTCCCACTTGATCAAGAGATGAAGAGTAAGCTGTTACTCCATATCTTGACACTCTTCCATATGTTGGTTTCATACCAACACATCCGCAATATGCTGCTGGTTGTCTAACAGAACCTCCAGTATCAGTTCCAAGTGCTGCGACTGCAATACCTGAAGCTACTGCTGCTGCACTTCCACCACTACTTCCACCAGCTGTTTTCTTAGGATTATTTGGATTTAAAGTTTTACCATAACAAGAAGTATCTGTACTACTTCCCATAGCAAACTCATCCATATTTGCTCTACCAAAAGGGCTAAGTCCTGCATCTCTAAGATTTTTAATAACAGTTGCATCGTATGGACTTACGTAACCTTTTAAAATATTACTACAACAAGTAATGTTCCAATTTTTAACATTGATAATATCTTTAATAGCTATTGGAATACCTTCACCTGAAGTTGTAATATCACAGTTAGTTAATTGTTCTACGTAAGCACCGATGTTACTGTTTTTGATTTTTAAGGTCAAATCTTCTCTTAGTTTTTTTATTTCTTCACCGTTTAAACTTAGTGCTTCTTTTAGAGTTATCAAATCTATCTCCTAGGATTTACAAATAGTATATTGCGCGAAATTATACAAAAATGTTGATTAAAAAGGGGTAAAGTAATTTAGTTAGGGGAATATTTGGGGAAATAAAAAAGGGAGGCAAGAAACTCACCTCCCTTTTAGTTTTGCAACTATCTACTATACAAAAGAGATAAATGCCATAGGTGTTGCGTCACCTCTTCTAATTCTTGTTTTAACAATAGAAGTGTAACCACCATTTCTCTCCAAATATTTTGGAGCAACTTCGTTAATAAGTTTTTTTGTAGATTCTTTATCTTGTAATAAAGCAAATACAGCTCTGTGAGTGTTAAGATCTGCATTTCTTGCAGTTGTAACTAATCTCTCAATATATCTTTTTAACTCTTTTGCTTTTGGAACAGTTGTTTCTATCTTCTCTCTTTCAATTAAAGCGATAGCTAAATTCTTTAGTAACGCTTTTCTATGAGAAGAAGTTCTGTTTAATTTTCTATATCCGTGCTTATGTCTCATATCAAACCCTTAATTATGCTTTTAATTGCTCTAGCTTTCTTCTTAAAGCTGAAGCAACATTTTCAGGAAGTGTATTCTCAATTGGGAAACCTAAAGAGTCTAATTTCTCTGCGATCTCATCAAAAGATTTTTTTCCTAAATTTTTAATATTCTTAACTTCTACTTCACTCATAAGTACTAATTCACCAAGGAATTTTAGTCCAGCTCTATCTAAAGAATTGAAACTTCTAGCACTTAGGTTTAAATCGTCAATTTTTACAATTAAATCTTTTAATTCAACTGGCTCTTCACCAGAATCATTAACTGTAACTTCAGATAAATCAAATACTTTGTTAAATACTGACATTTGTGAGTACATAATTGATACTGCTTCTTTAAATGCAGCAACTGGAGTAATTTGTCCATTTGTTTGTACTGTAAATACAGCTTTTTCAAAGTTAGGATTATCTTCAACTAACATTTTTTCTATATTATAAACAACTTTTTTTACAGGAGTAAAGAAAGCGTCAAGTGGAATATAGTCTGTACTTACCATATCTCTAATATCTTCAGATGGCATATAACCAATACCTCTTTGGATAATAACAGAGAATGTTAAGTTACAGTCAGAGTTAATTGTTGCTAAGTGAACATCTGGACTTACAACTTCTACATCAGAGTTTACCAAATCTTCACCTTTAATCTCTTTTGGACCATCAAAAGAGTATTCAACAATAACTTGTTCTTCATCACCATTAATTTTAAACTTAATGTTTTTAAGATTAATTATAAAAATAGCTATATCTTCAAGCATTCCTCTTAACGAGTCAAACTCGTGAGAAGCACCTTCAATTTTTACTGCAATAGGAGCATACCCAACTGAAGAACTTAATAAAAGTCTTCTTAATGGGTGCGCTAATGTGATAGCGTAACCACTCTCAAATGGATATGCTGATATTTTAGCTTCATTGTCACTGATAGCTTCTATCTCAACCTCTGTTGGTAAAAATGGTGTATCTGCAAATTTTTTCATAGCTTACCTTATTATTTATTATTTAGAATATAACTCTACAATTAATCTTTCTTCCACTGGAATAACAACTTCTTCTCTTGTTGGGATTCTTGTAAAAATTCCAAATACTTTATCTTTATCTACATCAACCCAGTCAACCATACCAGTTTGGTTTGTAAGCTCTAAAGCTCTTACGATTTGTGGGTTAGTTTTAGATTTTTCTTTAATTTCAACTTTTTGACCTGGTTTTACCACGTATGATGGAATATCAACTTTTTTACCATCTACTAAAATGTGACCGTGAGTTGTAATTTGTCTAGCAAATGCTCTAGTTGTAGCAAATCCCATTCTAAATACAACGTTGTCTAATCTTTGCTCGATAAAAGTAATAAGGTTTGCCCCTGTGTTACCTTCTCTTCTTGCAGCTTCTTTAAAGTATTTTCTAAATTGTTTTTCAGAAACACCATACATAAATTTAGCTTTTTGTTTTTCTCTTAGTTGTAAACCATACTCAGAGATTTTTGCTCTTCTTTGTCCGTGTTGTCCTGGAGCAAATGGTCTTTTTTCTAATGCAGATTTTCCGTTAAGTCTTCTTTCACCTTTTAATCCAAGGTCTGCATCCAATCTTCTTTCAATCTTTTCTCTTGGTCCTCTATATCTAGCCATTAACTACTCCTTACACTCTTCTTCTTTTAGGAGGTCTACATCCGTTGTGCGGTAATGGTGTAACATCTTTAAACCATTTTACTGTAATACCTTCAATTGATCCAACAGATTTTACTGCTGTGTCTCTACCTGAACCTGGTCCTTGGATTTTAATCCCAACGTTTTTAATACCGTGCTCTTTTGCTTTGTTCATTGCATCTTCAACTGCTTGTTGAGCTGCAAATGGAGTAGATTTTTTAGAACCTTTAAACCCTAAGTTTCCTGCACTTGACCATGCGATTGCATTACCTGCATTGTCAGTAACAGTTACCATTGTGTTATTGAATGATGCTGCTATATGTACGATACCGTCAGCAATATTCTTTTTTACTACTTTTTTTCTAGTTACTTTTCTTTTTGCCATACGTTATCCTTATTTAGTTGCTGCACCAACAGTTTTCTTTTTACCTTTTCTAGTACGTGCATTTGTTTTAGTTTTTTGCCCTCTACAAGGTAAACTTTTTCTGTGTCTTAAACCTCTGTATGAACCTAAATCCATAAGTGATTTAATATCCATAGCAACTTTTTTTCTAAGATCCCCTTCCACCATATAGTGTTCTTGAATCTCTTTTCTAATAGCTGCTGCTTCATCTTCTGTTAACTCATGTGCTCTTTTGTTGTAATCAATTCCAACAGCATCTAAGATAAGTCTAGAATTATGTAAACCAATACCATAGATGTATGTTAATGCATACTCCATTCTTTTTTTATTTGGTAAATCAACACCTGCAATCCTAGCCATGATTATCCTTGTCTCTGTTTATGTTTTTTGTTTTCGCAGATTACTCTTACGATACCTCTTCTTTTGATAACTTTACATTTATCACACATTTTCTTTACTGAAGCTCTAACTTTCATCAGTTGTCCTTTTTGTGTTATTCCCACAATCCAACAGGCAAGAGGCGTTAAGAAAACATAAACTGCTTTACGTTTTTTCTGCCTAAACAGCTCTAAATAAGAGCTGTTTGAATCCTCTTTGAATAAATTCAAAAGCCTATTTCCTAGGTAAGTTCAAGGCACAAGCAGTTGTTTTTGCTCGTTCTCTCCCCTCTTACCAACTTTTTATAAAACACAAAAATTTTATAAAAACTTCCTTGATGGTTGGAAAAATGGAAACGGATTATAATTAATTTTAGCTTAAATGTTGTTTAACTAGTCTATGCTTATAGGAATAAAGATGAAATTCTATTAAGTAACTTTATTATATTATTTTCAAATCAAAACTTGATATAAGAAGAGTAGTAAAATGACAATATATAAAAATGATTTAATAAATATCCAAATAGAAAAAAGCGAAATCCCTTGGTTAAAAATATTTACTAATAGAGAGTATAAAGAGTTTAGTCAGTGTCCAAGTGATGTAAAAGAGCAAATATTAAGAGCTTTAGATGTTATTGAAAAAGAGATGCTTGAATACTTTAATCCTGAAAAAATAAATATTGCATCTTTTGGTAACTATGTTGCCCATGTACATTTTCATATTATGGCAAGATTTAAAGAGGATTCATATTTCCCTGAATCAATGTGGGGAATAAAACAAAGGGAAGCAGAGTTAAATCTTCCCTCTTTTGATGAGTTTTATAAAAAAATCTCTAAAATTCTTCAAAAACTTTAATTATTACTTAGCTCATACATCGCTGTAGCGATAATTTGTGCATTTTTTAAAAGTGAATCGATATTTATATATTCATTTACTTGATGTGCCATTATCTCTTCATTGGGGAAAACTGCACCAAAAGCTACAGCATTACTTAAAGCTCTAGCATATGTACCTCCAGCAAAAGTTAAAGGTTCTGTATTATCATTTGTCAAATTTTTATATACAGAGCTTAATGTTTTAACAAGTTTACTATCTTTTGGAATATATAAAGGGTAATATATTTTTTTTACCTCTAAAGTTATATCTTCATTTTTGATTGTTTCATTTATTTTTTTTACCACCTCTTTGTCGGTTTTAGTAATGGGATATCTTATATTAAAAGTTAAAGTCACCTTATCTCTAATCAAATTTATAACCCCAACATTTAAAGTCAGTTTTCCCGACTCTTTATCTTCCATTTTACAACCAAGATTCTCCCCATCCACTTGCATACCTATTTTATTAGTATAAAAAGAAAAAAAATCATTAATTGTTTCTGAAAAGGTAAAATTTGATAAAAGGATCATTAATTGGGAGATTGCATTTATACCTTTTTGTGGTTCTAAAGCATGGGCAAAAATTCCAAAAGATTTAATTAAAAGTTTATTGTTATTTAATTCTAATTTTATATTGTAGCCCAGTTTTTTTATTAGAGTTTGAAAATTCCCATATAGCTTCTCTATATCTTCATTTAATACAAGTAAAGCTTCGCAATAATTTGGAACCATATTAGACAACTCACCACCCTTAATATACTCTATACATATATGTGATTTTTCCATTTGAACAAATTTTTTCTCTAAATCAAGGGTTAAAATCCCTTTTTCGCCATAAATAACAGGATAATTTGCGTCAGGTGTAAAGGCTACTTGTGGAGGTTTTACTTCTTTTAAATAATAATTCATACACTCCCAACCACTCTCCTCATCGGTTCCAAAAATTATTCTAATTTTTTTATTTAGTTTTACTTCACTCTCTTTTAGAGCTTTCATTGCATATATTGCAGCAATTGTTGGTCCCTTGTCATCAATTGCTCCCCTACCATAAATACGGTTATTCTCAATAGTTGCACTATAAGGGGGATATTTCCACATTTTTTCATCACCTTCAGGAACCACATCAAGATGAACTAAAACTCCAACTATATCATCACTATTACCTAAATCAGCGTGTCCTGCATAACCATCAAAATTTTGCGTTTCAAATCCCAACTCTTCACAAAGATTTAAAGTGTACTGCAAAGCCTTATCTACACCTTCTCCAAAAGGCATATTAGGTTTTGCACTACTCTCTACACTTTTTATTTGTATAAGTTCTTGTGTTTTTTGAATAATCTCGTCTTTATATGATTTTAATAGTTTGTTAAAAGGCATTTTGAATTCCTAGTGTGTTTCAAAGTTGAAGTGATTGTATTTTACATACCCTAAAAAAGGGTATGTATATTTGATTTAAATTATTTTATTAATTTTGCATCTTTTGGTTCATTACTAAAATCCATTCCATACCATTTTTCATAGATTTTTGTTAATGTACCATCTGCTTTCATCTCTTGAATTGCTTTTGTAACAATCTCTCTTAATTTTTTTGATCTTTCATTGCTTTTTACAAAAGGATAAGCTTTTAATCCAAGAGTTACATTTTCTTCAGCCATTCTAGCTTTTAAGTATCCATTTTTAATTTTAAATGCAGTCTCACCAGCAGAAAAAATCATAACATCAACTTTATGTCTTCTAAATGCTTCTGCTAAAAGTTCTGAACTATCATAAGATACAAGATTTATTTTGATATTCTGTTTTTTAGCAATTTGTTCAAAAAGATTTCCCCCATTAGATCCTGCTGAATATCCACAAGTTAGACCTTCGATATCTTTAAGTTTTTTAATATCTTCTCTTTCGGGTTGAACAACTAATTTTTCTGGAATATAAGCATAAGGTTCAGAAAAATCATATTTATCTAATCTCTTTTGATTTATTGTTATTGTATTACCAACAGTATCAGCTTTCCCTGAATCTAAGTAACCAAATAAAGTGTTAAATTCACCTGTGATAAATTTAACTTTTAAACCTGTTTTTTTTGAAATTTCATTCCAAATATCAACCTCGTGTCCTGTATGTTTACCACTTACAATGTATGAATTAGGTACAGAAGTAGAACCTGAAGCCACCACAATCTCTTTTAACGTAGAATCATCTGCATGTACACATATAGATAAAGCAAAGATTCCAGCCACCACTAGTTTGAATAATTTTTGCATATTGTTTCCTTTGAAAACGTGTAGTTAATTTTATCTATTTAAAATTAGAGAATAAGAGAATTACTCTTATGCTAACTAGAAGTGTTCACCTGAACATATCAAATCTACTAACCGAGTCTTACAACTCTTTTTCAATATATTAAAAAGATTATTACTATAAAAAAGTTGCCAGCTAAATTATAGTTAATGTCGCGTAGTTTAATTATATTTTACTTAAAAGCCTATAAAAATTATTAATTTTAAATTAACTTTTATATTAAGGCTATTTAAGTATGTATAAATATTATTTTAATAAGCTTTTTGGGTCTTTTTTTCCAAATATTTTAAAATCTGTTCAACAATTAAAACTAAAACCAAATAGATTAAAGTAACACATAAATAAGCTTCAAAAAATCTAAGGCTAAGGGCTGCTTCAATTTTTGATTTAGCCATAATATCAGCTAAACCAACAGTAAATCCTAAAGCAGTTCCTTTTATAATACCTATAAATCTATTCCCTATTGAAGGAAGAGCAATTATAAAAGCTTGAGGCAAGATAACCCTTTTCATAGCTTGAAACTTAGTCATCCCCATAGAGAAACAAGCTTCTTTTTGCCCCTTGTCAATTGAATCAAGTGCACCCCTAAAATCTTCAGCTAAAAAAGCTGAAGTATTTAGAGTAAGGGCTATAATAGTTGCTTGATATGCTGTCATTGATTCTAAAATAGGGAAAATACTTGGAAGTCCAAAATAGAGTATAAAGAGTTGTGCTACTAAAGGAGTTGCTCTAAAAAAACTAATAAAAAGCCCGAAAAAAAGATAAAGTCCTTTTATTTTATAATACCTAATTACTGCAATAATCACAGAAAGGAATAAGGTTAAAAAAAGAGATATTAATGCAACAGAGATTGTTAAACCAAGTGCAGGAAGAACTATAGGAAAAAGGTTCATAAACCATACAAAATCAAAATTCATTTTAAGCCTTTAAATTATTTTCAGTCATTTTATTTACAAAATTTGACACTCTTGTGTTTTTTGATTCAACAAATATCTCGTTTGGAGTACCATCAACAACAATTGAACCATTTTCCAAAAAAACAATCTTGTCAGATACCTCTTTTGCAAACTTCATTTCATGGGTAACAATTAACATGGTTTTTTGTGTTTCAATTGCTAGTTTTTTTATCACCTCTAAAACATCACCTACTAACTCTGGGTCTAAAGAGGATGTTGGTTCATCAAACAGAATAATATTACTATTTACTGCCATAGCTCTTGCAATACCCACTCTTTGTTGTTGTCCCCCTGATAATTGACTAGGATATGAGTTTTTATGATTTTTAAGACCAACCCTTTCTAAAAGCTCCAAAGCTATAGTTTCAGCCTCTTTTTTATTCATTTTTTGAACAGTAACCATAGGCTCCATAATATTACCTAAAGCTGTCATATTTTTAAGAAGATTATAATTTTGAAAAACCATTGCAGTCTTTTGTCTTAATGAAAAGATATCTTTTTTTGAAACATCTGTTACATCTAAGTTAATCCCATCAATATTTAAACGTCCACTTGTTGGTTTCACTAAAAAATTTAAACATCGAAGAAGGGTTGATTTTCCAGAACCTGATGGTCCAATTAACGCAACCACTTCACCTTTTTTTACTGTAAGGTTTATATCTTTTAAAACCTCTTTATCTCCAAAATGCATATTTAAATGCTCAATTTTAATCATTTTTGCCCCATAAAGTTATATTTATATCTCTTTTTATTTTAGGAATTAGAACAATATATGCACTATTTTTAAATAAAAAAAATAATAAAAAGAAATTATATTTTAGAAGTAGAAGATATACTTCATGTTTAATTGGTCTTGATAAAAAGTAGTTTTATTAAAATCTCTAAATACTCAAGTTGTAGCACGTACAAATCAACTTATTATTACTTTTGATTATTATCAAAAAAAATTTGCCTTTGATTTTAAAAGTAATGCTAAAATTCTAACATAAAAAAATAATAAATTTATTAAGTGAAACAAAAGAGATAATTTTTATAAATAAGAGGGAACCTCTTATTTATTTATGTAGTTTGCTATTATATCACCCATTTCAGATGTAGATACAATCTCTTTAGCATCATAAGCTGCTAAATCTTTTGTTCTATATCCATCTTTAAGTGCTTTTTTAATTGCTGCATCAATTTTATCTGCTGCTTCATCTTCACCTAAAGAGTATCTAAGCATCATTGCTGCACTAACAATTGTTGCTATTGGGTTTGCAATCCCTTGTCCAGCAATATCAGGAGCTGAACCATGAATTGGTTCATAAATAGCAGTTTTTTCTCCTGTTGAAGCTGATGGTAAAAGTCCAATTGAACCAACCACCATTGAAGCTGTATCAGAAAGAATATCACCAAAAATATTCCCTGTTACAATAACATCAAACTGTTTTGGATTTCTAACAAGTTGCATAGCTGCATTATCAACATACATATGAGAAAGTTTTACTTCTGGATAATCCTTTGCAATCTCTTCCATTGTATCTCTCCAAAGTTGAGAGACTTCAAGAACATTTGCTTTATCTACAGAACATACTCTTTTATCTCTTTTCATAGCTAATTCAAAGGCTGTTTTTCCAATTCTTTGTATTTCTGGTTTTGTATAAACCATTGTATTGTATGCTTTAAAACCATCATTAGCTCTTGGTTTTCCAAAGTAGATACCACCAATAAGCTCTCTTACAACCATAATATCAACACCCTCAATTACTTCAGGCTTTAAAGTTGAAGCATTTACAAGTTCATCATAAATAATTGCAGGTCTAAGATTTGCAAAAACACCCATTTTTTCTCTAAAATTCAAAAGTCCAGTTTCAGGTCTTAACTCTCTTGGAAGTGTATCCCATTTCTCACCACCAATTGCTCCAAAAAGACAAGCATCAGAGTTTAAAACACCTTCAACAGTTTCATCTGGAAGAGGAGTTCCTGTAACATCAATAGCGATCCCTCCCATTAGGTACTCTTTATACTCTAAAGCGAAACCACAAGAGTAAGAAACTGCATCTAAAACTTTAATAGCTTCATCTACAATTTCAGGACCAATTCCATCACCTTTGATAATAGAGATATTATATTTCTTCATTCTTAGTTATCCTTTTTCATTTCTGCTTTTGCATAATTTATCAATCCACCAGTTGCAATTAACTCTTGCATAAAAGGAGGAATTGGAATAAATTTATATGTTTTTTTTGTAGTATTATTGGTGATGATTCCACTATCTAAATCAATAGAGATCTCTTCACCCTCTTTTATCTCCAAAGACTCTGGAAGTTCGAAGATTGGAAGTCCCATATTAAAAGCGTTTCTATAAAAAATTCTTGCAAAAGAAGGAGCTACAACGGCTGCAACACCTGCTGCTTTTAGTGCGATTGGAGCATGTTCTCTACTTGAACCACAACCAAAATTTTCACCCGCAACAATGATATCGCCCTTTTGAAGTTTTTTAGGAAATTCAGGGTCTGCATCTTCCATTACATATTTTGCTAAATGTTCAGGATCTGAACTGTTCAAATATCTTGCAGCAATGATAATATCAGTATCAATATTTGCTCCAAAATTCCAAACTTTTCCAGTAATCTTACTCATATTATTTGTCCTTAAATTAAATACTATTTAAATTTCTTTTTTCTAAAGTTTTGCATTTTATCTAAAATTTGAAAAATTATAGATTAAAGAGAGTCACTTAAACTGATTTTTAACTAATTTGGATATAATATCTGACTTATCTTTAAAGACATGAGGAATACCTGTTAATGAGCACAAAAGATTTAAATAAAGATATTGAAGGCATTGTAAAAGAGTACAAAGATTCAATTTTAACCTACGAAAAGCTAATCAAAATCTTTCCGAAGGCTCCCTCAACAGCAAACATCAAAAAGCTTATAGCTCTTATCCAACTATATAATGTAACACTTATTAGTTCACAAGAACAAGCTAAAAGAATGAATGCAGAAGAGGCTAAGAAAAAAGAGGACTTAAGAAATAAATTAAAAGAGAGTGATGATGATGTTTTCGATTTATTGAAAAATAAAGAGTTACTAGAATGGTCAAGATCAGATTCACCTGTTAGAATGTATCTAAGAGAGATGGGACAAATTCCACTTTTAACAAAAGAGGAAGAGATAGAGATCTCTAAAAAAATTGAGATGGGAGAGGATGTAATCCTTGATGCTATCTGTTATGTTCCATATCTAATTGATTTTATTTTAGAGTATAGAGAACCTTTAGTAAATAGAGAAAGAAAAGTTAAAGAACTTTTCAGAAACTTTGATGATGAAGACTCTGATGACGATGATAATTTAGATGATGACGATGACAATGACAACGATATTGATGATGACGATGATAACGACAATGACAATGACATTGACGTGGATGATGACACTCCTAAAAAAAGTAATAGAAAGCTTGATAAAAGAGCTGAAACAATTATTGTTGCTTTCAAATCTTTGGAAAAAGCAAAAAAAGAGTGGCTTAAATTTCAATCAAAAGAGACTGCAAAATCTGATGAAGAGTATGACCAAATGCAATTTAATTTGGCTGTTGCTTTTAAAAAGAGAATTTTAAAAGAGGCTCTTTTGGATTTAGGTCCAACTTCAAAATTGATTACTGAGATTGTAAAAGCAATGGAAACTGCGCTTAAATCAGAATCAGGATTTGAAACAGAATTAAAAAAATTAGAGTATAAACTACCACTATTTAATGATACATTATTAAAAAATCACCAAAAGATTTTAGATAATATTGTAAACTTATCTAAGGTACAAATTACCTCTATGGTTCCTGAAGCTACTATGGTTTCTACATATATGGAGATTAAAAAACTTTTCCAAACAGCAGAAGCATCTAAAGGTGGATTTGATTTAGAGCCAGAAGAGTTATTGGATGTTCTAGAGCAGATTAAAAGAGGTAAAAAGATTACCGATGAAGCAAAAACTAGAATGGCAAAATCTAACCTTAGACTTGTTGTATCTATTGCAAAAAGATATACAAACAGAGGTTTACCTTTCCTTGACCTTATCCAAGAGGGTAATATAGGTCTTATGAAAGCTGTTGACAAGTTTGAGTATAAAAAAGGGTATAAATTCTCTACTTATGCTACTTGGTGGATTAGACAAGCTATTTCAAGAGCAATTGCTGATCAAGCAAGAACTATTAGAATTCCAATTCACATGATTGAGACTATTAATAGAATCAATAAAATCATTAGAAAAGGTATTCAAGAAAATGGTAAAGAGCCAGATGTAGAGGAAATCGCAAAAGAGGTTGGATTACCTGTTGATAAAGTTAAACAAGTAATTAAAATCACTAAAGAGCCTGTATCTCTTGAAGCACCTATTGGTTCAGATGATGATGGTAAATTTGGAGACTTTGTTCCAGATGAAAAAGCACCAACACCAGTTGACCATATTATGAAAGAGGATTTACAAGGACAAATTGATCAAATCTTAGCTCAATTAAATGAGAGAGAACAAGCAGTTGTTAGAATGAGATTTGGACTTATGGATGATGCAAGTGATAGAACACTTGAAGAGATTGGTAAAGAGCTTTCTGTAACAAGAGAAAGAGTAAGACAAATTGAATCAAGTGCTATTAAAAAGTTAAAGCATCCAAAAGTTGGTAAAAACCTTAAAAATTACGTTGAGAGTTAAATCTAATGAACTTTTACGAAGAATGGGTTGAATTAGATTTAAACCCAATAATATCTTTCTCTTCAACGGGAAAATTAGTTTATTCAAATCAAGAAGCTCAATTTTTGCTTAGTAGAATTAAGCAAAAAGAGCTTTTTGATTTAGCTTTAAAGTATGCTCCAAAAACTTACGGAGTTGAAACAACATATATTGACTTATCAGTAAAAAACTACACTTTTTATGCAGTAACTGTAAAGTATCATGATGAAGATGAGATCCATATGAAACTTTATAAAAGTGCTATGGTAAAAAAAGATTCTCAACTTAGTACAAAAAATACAAATATTACAAATATCTTCACTCTAGTTGATTTAGCTATTTCAACTAAAAAAATAAAATCAGAAGCTAGATTTATTAAAAACTATGATCCATCAATTCCAGAGTTTAAAATAAATGCAAGTGAATTTATTAAAGCACTAAACCTTATATATGATGCATTTCATGAATCAGATATGTTAACTACCTCTGTTATTTTGAAAATTGGAGAGTATATAAGAATAAATGGGAAAAAACACTCTATTATTAGTGTTGAAGTACTCTCAAGCACAAAATGTTGCATAGAAGGCTTTGAATACAAAGATGAAAATGCTTCATTTATAGTAACAAAAGACGAAAATAAAATTATTATCGATCTTCCTCTAATTTTAAAGTAAATTTAGAAATCAATACAGAAATTGGAACTATTGCTAATCCTATTAAAAATGGGATTGGCAATAGTGTTTTGCTATTATTTAAAGCAAAAAAACCAATTATTAGTGCCAAATATCCCACAACCCTATAAATAGATATAAATCCAGTTGCTGAAAAAAGTGTATTTTTAAAAGAGTTTCTCTTTATCTTTGACTTCTCCTCTTTTATAATCTCTTTGATTTTTGAAGGAGTTAATTCTTCCTCTTTAATCTCTTCATCTTCACTATATAAATCAAAAGGGTCATCAATTTCATCAATTTTGTCCCTATCTTCAACTTTTAGATTTGCTGTTGATGTTTCAAAGTTAGAGAGTCTATTTTGTACATTCTTTTTATATGATAAGAAAGAGGCTAAAGTAACAAATAAAGAACCAATAAAAGCAACTTGGGTATTTAAAACCCAAGTTGGAGTATAAAATATCATACCAAATATAATAAGGCAAAGGTCTACTAAAATAAAAACCTTTGCAAATTTTAAAATCTTATTCATCTTCGTCGTAAGACTTATCACCATATTTTGCTCTATAAGAGTATCTTGGGTCATTTTCTAAACCTTCAAACTCTTTTTGAGCTCTCTTATAAGCTTTGTAGATATTTAAACCTGCGGCTGCAATTCCCCAAAAAACTCCAAGCCATAAAGTCCAAGTATATCCTGTTAAGCTTTTAAGGGCATAACCTATAAAAAAACCAATCAAAACAGCTGCAACAATAGAGATACCTAAAGATAAATTATCTAAAGCTTGAAGTTTCCCTCTGTGCTTTGGAATCTCTTTTTCTTGATTTTTGTTTTCCATAATTTGCCTATGATAAATATGTACAACAATAATCAGCTAGTTCTAAAACTTTTATCTCAAAACTAGAGTTTCCTGGAACTTCAAAAGTTTCACCTGCACCATAAGTCTCCCAGTTATTATCAAGACCTGAAAGAATTAAAACTTCAACTTTTCCACCAAGAATCTCCATTGATTCTGGAGCTTTTGTATTAAAAGTATACTCACCTGGTAACATAACACCTAAAGATTTTACTACACCATCTTTATCTGTATAGTTTCTACTTGTAACTCTTCCATCAAAGTAAACATTTGCTTTTTTTAGCAAATCAACATTTTTTTCAATAATATTACTCATTAACTCTTTTCCTTATAAATTTTTCATAATTTCATCAGCAGCAGTTAAACACTCATCAATCATCTCATCAGTCATAACAGTAGAGATAAATCCTGCTTCATATTGACTACAAGCGAAATAGAAACCTTTTTTTATCATCTCATGGTGAAATTTTGCAAATCTATCAAAATCACAAAAAGCAGATACCTCTTTAAAGTTTGTAGGTTGTTTGTCTGCAAAAAAGAAACCAAACATTGAACCTATTGTAGTAGCTTGAAAACCTATAGAGTTCCTATTTGCAATCTCTTTTAAACCTTCAACTAATTTTTTAGCTTTTCTATTTAATTCACTATAAACAGCTGGATTTGCTTTTAATTTTTTTAAACTAACCAAACCTGCAGCCATAGCAACTGGATTTCCACTTAATGTTCCAGCTTGATAAACGGCACCTTCTGGTGAAAGATGAGACATAATCTCTTTTGATGAAGCAAATGCACCAACAGGCATACCTGCCCCAATTACTTTACCAAATGTGATAATATCACCTTTTATGTCAATAACCCCATGAGCACCTGTTAAAGAGACTCTAAATCCTGTCATAACTTCATCTAAAATTAATAAAGCATTATTTTTATCACATAACTCTCTACACTCTTTTAAAAACTCTGCTGTAGCTGGTAAAAATCCCATATTCCCTGCAATTGGTTCAATAATAATACAAGCAATATCATTTGAATCTTCAAAACATTTTCTTAGATTTTCTATATTGTTATATTCACAAACAATAGTATGTTTTGTTAAATCAGCAGGAACACCAGGAGAACTTGGAGTTCCAAAAGTAGCCAATCCAGAACCAGCTTGAACAAGAAGAGAATCTGAGTGTCCATGATAACACCCTTCAAATTTTATAATATCAGTTTTTCCTGTAACACCACGTGCAAGTCTAATAGCTGACATAGTAGCTTCAGTCCCACTACTTACAAATCTTACTTTATCTATATGGTCATACATTTCAACAATTTCACTAGCTAACTGGGTTTCCAAAACACTTGGCGCACCAAAAGAGAGACCTTTTTTAACAGTTTGCATAACAGCATCTTCAATATCACTATCACAGTGACCAAAAATAAGTGGTCCCCAGCTTTGTACAAAATCTAAGTATCTATTTCCATCTATATCAAAAAGATATGCCCCCTCACCTTTATCAATAAAAGGGGGTGTTCCACCAACTGATTTGAAAGCTCTAACAGGAGAATCAACTCCCCCTGGAATCACTGCTTTTGCTTCTTCGTAAGCTTTAATTGATTTATCAAACATTAACTATCCTATAAAATTTATTACAATAAAAATAGTATATCTATTTTTTAAAAGCAATATTCTACTATAATTCCGTTATGAAATCGATTATACTTGCATTCATTTTATCAATTATTATTCATATTCTCTTAATTTTTCTTCCATTGGATTTTTTCAAAAAAGATGAAAAGAAGATAGAGCCTCCTAAAAAGGTGGAGAAACAATCAACAGTTAAGTATGTAAAGTTGCAACCAAAGATTGTGCCACAGCCTAAAAAAGAGGAAAAAGTTGTAAAACAAGAGGAGATACAAAGACCACAACAGTTTAAAAAAGTTGAGCCTAAAAAAATTGTACCCCAAAAGAAAACAACAAAAAGTGAACCTTCAAAAACTATTCCTAAAGAGCCAATAAGTAAACCTATAATAAAAGCTATTCCAAACAAAGAGGTTGTTATAAAACCTCAAGAGAAAAGAAAAACTATAGAGAATAGAAGTTTGGAAAACTTTTTATTAAGTGAGCCTGTTCCTGTAAATAAAAAGATGCTTGACAAGATAACACAAAGCTATATTGACCTTTATGGAAAAGAGTATGAAAACTTTACTAATGTACAAAAAGTATTTATTCAAAACCATATTAGAACTATTGTAGAGATTACAAGAAGTTACTTTAGTTTCCCAGATTTAGCTATAAAAATGAATCTAAATGATTATAATGAAATAGAGTTTGTCTTATATCCAAATGGTGATATTAGCGGACTTAAAATAATCAAAAATGGTGAATACAGTGTTTATGATAAAGCAATAATAGAAACAGTTCAATATGCCTATAAAGATTATCCTAGACCAAAAGAGCCAACACAAATAAGAATGTTTATTAACTACATTACCCATCACTAGATATTTTTACACTTTTTTAACTATAAAAAAAGTAAAATAATAAGACTTTATAAATTTTATTAGGATATTTAATGTTAACAGACAAAATCAGAGAGAAGCAAAAAGGGATTCTTCTTTATGGTATTACTCCGCCAAAAATAAATCATAGTGATGAAGAGATAAAAGAGATTGCCAAAAAACATATTGAAAGAATTTCCAACCTTGATGTGGATGGTTTAGTTTTATATGATATCCAAGATGAATCAGATAGAACAGATGAAAAGAGACCTTTTCCTTTTATAAAAACTTTAGACCCATGCAGATATTCACATGACTATTTACAAGAGTTAAAAATTCCAAGAATTGTTTATAGAGCTGTTGGGAATTACACTAGCCAAACTTTTACAAAGTGGTTAGAGTTTACAAAACAAAACCAAGTACACTCAGTATTTGTAGGTGCGGCATCCCATGAACAAAAAAATCCTTTAAGTTTAAAAGAGGCATATCAACTTAAAAGAGAGGTAAATGACAACCTCTGTCTTGGCGGAATTACAATCCCAGAGCGACATACAAAAAAAGGTGATGAGCACTTACGAATTTTCTCTAAAATAGATGAATCTTGCGAATATTTTATTACCCAATGTATCTATGATTTAGAAGCAGCAAAAATATTTTTAACTGATTATGCAAAATATGCAAAAGAGAACAATTATGAGATGGTACCAATAATTTTAACTCTGACTCCTTGTGGAAGTACAAAAACTTTGGAGTTTATGAAATGGCTTGGAATAAATATTCCAAACTATCTAGAAGAGGAGTTAAAAGAGTCAGGAAATATTCTTCAAGACTCAGTTAAACTGTCAAAAGATATTTTTAAAGAGTTATATCAATTCGGGACAAAAAAAGGTATACCAATTGGTTGTAATATAGAGAGTGTTGCAATTAGAAAAGCCGAAATTGAAGCCTCAGTTGAACTTCTAAATGAGATAAAAGAGATTATGAAAGAGAACTAATCTCTTCTACTCTTTTATAAAACTACTTTTAGTACATAATAACCTATAATTGTATGGTTTAAATCATAAATTGGAGTATTTATCAAATAAAAATACCCCACTTTTTGATAAGAAGTTTTTTTAAACTCCATATCTTTTAAAAATGAAATATCCTCATTTGTCTCATTTAAAAGAGTATAATTCTTAAGTTTTTGTTCCTCTTTAAACTTAATTTTTGAGACAATATATTCATACTCTTTATTCATCAAAATAAAAAGTTTTACTCCCTTTTTATTAAAATGTTTTATTACAGAATCAAAATTTGTAATAGCCTCTATTGAACCCAAATACTCTCCCTCTTCAATAACAGGAGTTATCCCTCTTATTAACATAGAGTATCTTCCTATTTCAATACAAGAGAGTGATTTTTGAGTATTTTTAACTTGATTTAATGAATACCTAAAAGAGGAAAGGGAATCATTATCTTGGTTATTACTCCAAAGCCTATAAAAACTTTTTAGATTTCTATCATGGATATGTATTTTCAAGTCATCAAATACAAGAGTATCAAGAAGCCCTTGTTTTGATTTTGTCAAATATTTAAAACAGTTACATCTTTTGTTTGTTTTTAAACACCTTTTTATTGCTTCATCTTTTGCTAAAAGGACAGATGCTGTTAAAACTAGATTTCTATTTTTATTAACTAATCCTGTTAACTCATCTAAATAAAGATCAATGATTTTCTCATTTTTCTCTTGATTTTCATACTCCAAGTAGTTGTTAAATACCCAAACTAAACCCCCGCAACTTATTAATACAATAAAAGTTAATAATATAAATTGTCTATTTTGCATCTTCAATTCTATCCAAAAATTTTATTTTGTAAATCTCAAATCTATAAGAGAAAGTTGAACCAAAATTCTCTTTTGATTCCACACTTATTTTTATGCCATCTTTATTACATATTGTTTTTACAATATTAAGCCCTAAACCAAAGCCACCTTGAATTGTATCTTCCCTTGAAAATCTATCGAAAATGGCATCTGTATCTTTTATTCCATAACCATAATCTTTTATTGACAAAAGTGCATAATTTTTATTCTCATCCAAAGCTAAATTAATCTCAACATTACTTTCGGGTCTTGAGTATTTTATTGCATTCATTAATGTATTATCTATAACTCTTTGAAGTTCCAAACTATTCATATAAACATAGATTTTATTCTCTATTTCTGATCTGATTTTTATAAATTTAGAGTTTGCTATATCTTCAAAATACTCTATTCTTGACTCCAAATATGTTGATAGATTGATTTTCTCTTTAGAGTATTTTATTTTTCTATTTTTTATATAATATTCAATTGATTCATAATTTACTTGTATCTGTTTTATTGCAGTTTTCATTCTCTTTACATATTTATTTGGTTCACTATTTCTTGAGAGTAAATCCAAATTTATATTTAAAATTCCAAGTGGTGTTTTCAGTTCATGCATAGTGTCATTAAAGAGTACATTTGTATATTTTTGAAGTATCTCATAAGGTCTTGTTGCACTTCTTATAATACTCTTGTTTAAAATATAAATATTCATAAGAACAACTATAAATAGAAGTATCGCAAGAAGTATCGCTTTTGAATAGTTAAGTTCAACTTCACTTACAATAAATGAAACATCATAGATATTTTTATTAACATCTTTTCTATAGTACAAATATGGATACTCTTCATAGACTCTAAAGTTAAAATTATCTAAATCTTTAGATAGATTATTAAGTTGAATCTCTCCATCTTTATTAACAAATGCAAAATTCACTTTTACACTTCTTACAAGTCCTAACTGACCTGAATATAAACTCTTTTCAACTTCATTTGAGAAGTTTTTTAAAGCCATCTCTTTTATTATTAGTTCATTATTTACAGCAAGATTAAGTGCAAAATATACAGGAATACTAAAAAGTATCATAAGAAGCAGAGTATAAAAATATGCAAGTTTTTTTTCACTACTTTGTAACTTCAATTTTGTACCCTACTCCCCTTAATGAGATTATAAAATCCTTATGAGTTTTCAGACGAATTTTCCTAATATACATTCTTATATCTGCATGATGTATCTCTTTACCTTCCCACACATTTTCTCTAATATTCTCTATCTCACAAAAACAGTTTGCATTTTTTATAAGAAATAAAATCAGATCTTTCTCTTTTGAAGTTAAATCAATAACTTCATCTTTGTATTTTAATAATCCTGAAATAATATTAAAAGTGTAATCATTTTTTAGATTACAAATATTCTCTTTGTCAATTTCATAGTGTGAATCAAGTAAAGAGTTTATTCTTAATTCTAACTCTTTTAACTCAAAAGGTTTTTTTAGATAGTCTTTACATCCTAACTGATATCCAATAGTAATATTATCAATATCAGTTAGTGATGTTGTTATTATAATAGGCGTTTTATCGCCTATATCTTTTAAATATTTGATTACTTCATGCCCATTTAATTTTGGCACTTTTATATCTAAAATTGCCAAATAGTAATTATTATCTATGATTGAATCAAGAGCTGATTCTCCATCATAAAAGCTATCTACTTGAAAACCTAAATCCTCTAAATACTCTTTTATGCTCTCATTATAAACATAATCATCTTCTAATAATAATATCTTCATAATAATAGTATACAACTAGAAAGGTTAATCTCTCTAGTTATATTTTAAACTCCTGTAAATAGTTGCCCTGCATAAACAACATAGAATCTTAATAGGATTACACCCACTATTACAACAAGTGAATTTATTATTATAAATCTAACTTTATATGCATGATTTTTCAAAGCAGTAAATGCTATTAAAAGTGGAGTTAAAAGCCCAAAAGCAATAACACCAACCCAAAAAATCATTGCCCAGTTTCCTATTGTCAAGGCTTGCATAGCAGAGATTTTTGAAGCTCCGCCTGTGTAGATCATTCCAACAAAAAGGATAAGCAATAAAGGAATCTCAACTAAAATAACTCTTAAATCCAACATTAAAAGATATTTGATACTCTCTTTGTTGATACTACTTTTAAAGAACAAAAGTCCAACTAAAATATTTCCTGCAATTCCAGCAGAGATACCTGAAGCCAAAAATAAAATTGGTAAAACAGGTGAATTCCACATTGGAATACTCATATTTGCAGATAATAAGAAACCTGTATAAGCTCCCACAACAATTGCTAAGAAAAACAGAATATACTCAATATTTTTTGAGTATCTTGAGTAACTTTTTATATAACCTATAATTGGATATAAAAACGATAAAAAACTATTTTTAATTTTATCTTCAAAAATCAAACCTGCAAAGATAAATGCAAAAGGTGTGTAAACAAATAGTGCTAAAACCCCTAAGGTCATTACTGAACTAAAGTTATAGTTTATAAGCAACAAATAAAAAGATAGAGGTTTCCCTAAATCACCAATAAGAAGTAATAATCCTACAACAATAGTTAATGGAGATATAATTGCACCTGCTTTAACCATAGCATCCCAAATTGTTGGAACTTCATTATCATGTTTATTCCATTTAACAAGTAGTGCAATTATGATTGCTCCTGCACTAATTCCCGCTAAAAACAGATATACTGCAATTGGCCATGGCCAATTTATAATCTCATATTGAGACATACTTCCCCATATATTATTCATAACTTACTCCTTTTTTGTTAGGAACAAAGGCTAATTTTGGCTTAGTACCTAAATGTGCTTTAGGATATACAAGAGTTGACTCTTTTGCTTTTTTATAAACTTCTGATGTAGTATCATTAATATCCCCAAAAACCAAAGCATCAGTAGGACATACTGTAACACATGCTGGATCTTGACCTTTTGAAACCCTATTTGAATAACAAAAAGTACATTTATCTGCATTTTTTGTTACTGGATTTATAAATCTTGCTTCATAAGGACAAGCAACAATACAATATTTACATGAAACGCAAAGTTTTGGATCAACTTGAACAAGCCCATCTTCTGTTTTAAATGATGCTCCTGTTGGACATACAGTTACGCAAGGTGTATCTTCACACATTACACAAGAGTGTCTTTTCATATCCATTCTCAAATCTGGAAAAACACCTTCTGTTTTTACTCTAACTTGTAATCTAAATAGATCATCAGGAACTTTGTTTTCACTTCTACAAGCAACACTACACGCTTGACAACCTATACAAAGATTTTCGTCATGTATCATTCTATATTTCTTTTTCATAACAGCTCCCTATGCTTTTGTGATTTTTACACCAATATTTGTAATCATTGTAGAACATACTGGTCCTTTATCTAAAGAGAGTAGCTTAGATTGACTTGTTCCTTTACCATTGGCTCTTTTTAATTCCTCAGACTCTCTACCAAATCCCATATAAACAAATAGAGTATCAGGTCTAATAGCCTCTGTTACAAACACTGTAGCTTTCTCTTTACCAATATTATTTTCCAAATAGATTAAATCACCATTTTTTATATTCTCTTTTTTTGCTGTAAGTGGATTTACCCATACAGGATTATCACTCATTAACATATTTAAAAATGGTATATTTTGAGTATGCCCATTTGTATGAAGAGCAGTTTTACCTGATGTTATAATATATGGATAACCTTTTGCCACATCTGTATCATGTTTTGCTGGAACGCCATAACCTGGGAAATTTTCTTCAACCTCTTCTGAGAAGATTTCAATTTTTCCACTTGGTGTTTTAAATTTAAGCATATTTGCAAATAGTCCATCACTATCAAGATTTGATGCAGCACTTGGATATTTTTTTACAAAATTATCCACATATGATTTTTCTCTATATAATAATGAAGGTACTCCAAAACTAACATAACCATCTTTTGCTAGTTTTTCTAAAAGTTCACTATTCCCTTTTGCTTGTTGTACTCTAAAATTTGTAACTGTTTGCCATTTATAGTTAGAATCCAAATCCAATCTTTTTGCAAGAGCTCTTAATATTTCAGAGATTGTTTGTGTTTTATTAATTGGGTCAACAACTTTATTTCTCATCATATAAGCTGGTGCCATAGATGAAACATCTGCAATACCTTCATCTCTCTCTAAATAAGTTGCTTCTGGAAGTACAACATCTGCCATCATCGCTGTTTCTGACATATAAACATCATTTACAACAATCAAATCTAGTTTTTCCATTGCTTTTTTCATTTTTTGAGAGTTGGCAACTGTAATTAAAGGGTTTGTTCTTGTCATTATCCAAGCTTTTACGGGATATGGTTTTTGAGATAAAATTGCATCTGGAATATCCATTAAAACGCCCATTTTTCTAGAAACAAAAACATTCGCACCTTTTTGCGTTGCATGGTCAATTCTCTCCTCTTGAATATATTTTATATGCCCGTCAGGATTTGTAATAACAGGAGCAATATCCATATTTGCAATTTTATTTACCGATTTTGCTTTTTTACCAAAAAAGAGTCCTCCAGCTTTTTCAAGATTACCCATTAGAACATTTGCAACTAAAATTGCTCTTGTTTTTTGATACTCACTTGCTCCTGTTGTTGTTTTATGTCCCCAATCTATAATACAATTTGGTGCAGCTTTATATATCTCATTTGCTACTCTTTCAGCAACTTCGGCTTTAATACCTGTGATTTGCTCTTGCCATTTTGGAGTTGTATCTTTTGTACTCTCTATTAGTTTTTCAATTCCAATAGTATATTTTTCAACAAACTCTTTATCATATTTTCCATCTCTTAACCAAACATGAATTAATGATAAAACAAAAGCCAAGTCAGTTCCTGGTTTAACTGGATACCACTCATCAGCTTTTGAAGCAACAACTGAAAATCTTGGATCAAGCACAACAAGTTTTGTTTTTTCACTATTTGCAGCATGAGCAAGTTTTTTTGTTTTGCTAACAGCAATCCCTTCAAAAAGATTGTGTCCAAAGTTTAAAATATATTTTGCATTAGAGAAATCTCTTTTTAATTTTCCTCCATATGTATGTTCAAAAGCTATATCATAAGTTATTGGACAAGTACTAACATGGGAAAATATATTTGGACTACCAAAAATATTTGCAAATGTAGCTATATGATTAAAGTTTTCTCCAGTTTTTGAAGAGAACAGAGTTGCTTTTGCTCCATACTCATCAGTGATTTTTTTAAGCTTTTCAGCAATAAAATCATAAGCTTTTTCGTAAGAAACAACCATCCATTTATCTTCTCCTCTCTTTCCTACTCTAATCATTGGTTTAACCAATCTTTGATTATCATAAAGTTGTGAATGACCAGATGCACCCCTTGCACAAACAGAAGTGCTCATTCCTTTAGAATGTTTGTTTCCTTCTATAAATGAAACTTTGCCATCAACGACTTTACATTCAATTTGACATCTACTACTGCACATTTCACAATATGTATTAACACTCTTTGTAACTCCACCATTTATAATATTATTATCAAGTGAACCTAGTTTGGCTGCCATACATGATGAACCTGCGATTATAGCAGTGCAAGAAGTAGTTTTTAGAAAATCTCTCCTACTATAAGTACTACTCATTTTTGATCCTTCTTTTAAAATATTAAAGGAATCTTAATATTTAAATGTAAATTCAATGTAAATTTGAACAACTATTCATTCATAAAATAATTGTTTACTCAAAATTTACGGTGATTGAATATAATTACAAATAAGATTTAAAAAGGATATAAGATGAAAAATAGCATAAAAAACACCTTTTTATACAATATAGCAGATAGTTTGGTAACTAAAACATTTGAATCATCAGTAAATATTATAAGAACATCTAAAGATGATTCAAAATTTAATCATATAAATAGCAAACTATCTTATCTTTTATATATACATGTTCCATTTTGCGATAATCTTTGCCCATTTTGTACCTTTCATAAGTATCAACACAATATAAAAGAGTCAAATAACTATTTTAAAAATTTACGAGAAGAGATAAAAATACTTAAATCTCATAATGTAAAAATCAACTCAGTATATATAGGAGGAGGAAGTCCTCTTATAAATGCAGATGAATTAATAAAAACAATTAAATTAGTAAAAGAACTCTTTTGTGTTGAAGATATATCTTGTGAAACTGACCCAAATCATATAGAGTTAAATACAATAGAAAAACTAAAAGGTCTGGTAAAAAGATTATCTATTGGAATACAAAGTTTTGATGATACACTTTTAAAAAGTATGGGAAGATATGATAAATTTGGAAACTCAGAGAATATAATAAATAGAATAAAAAAAATAGTTGGAGTAGTTCCTCAAACAAGTATTGATTTAATCTTTAATCTGCCAAATCAAAGTGAAGAGAGTTTAAGAAACGATATTAATATATCAAAATCTTTGGGAGTTGATCAAATAGTAACCTATCCTTTGATGAATAGCAAACTAAACAGCAAATTTTTGGAACAGTTTATACCAAATACAAATAGAGAAAATTTTTACAATATAATCTGTGAAATGTTAAAAGATTATAATCAAAATAATATGTGGTCATTTTCAAAAGATGAGTATAATTTGGATGATGAATATATCTCAAAACATAATGAATATATTGGTTTGGGAAGTGGTGCTTTTTCATATTTACAAGGGAATCTTTTTGTAAATGCATTTAATCTAAAAGAGTATGAAGAACTACTAAAATCTAAAAAAGATACAATAATTGCAAAATCCACTTTTAGCCAAAAAGAACAAGCATTGTACTATCTTTTATCAACTCTGTTTTCAGGAAGTCTAAGCCTTGAAAATTATAAAAAAATGTTTGGAAAAGAGTTGGAAGTACAACTAAATAAAGAGCTTGCCTTAATGAAATATTTTAATTTAATCCATATGGAAGATGAGACAATTTTTCTTACAAAAAAAGGCTCTTATGTATTTATAATTATGATGTCTAGTTTTTATTCTCAAATGGATAGAGTAAGAGCGATGTTTAGGCAAAAAAGGGTTTTATAATTTTTTGGAAAAATTATTGTAAATAAAACTTCACTTGCACTCTTTACAAAGAGTTGCAAACATAAAACCTACGGTTTTATAATCTCTCTTGTGCACACGTGCGTATGTCACGCTTACAACCTTTTTATTGAAAAAGGTTGCGCCAAAAGCAACCAAACAGTTGTTAAAGCTCTTACAGAGTCCCTTCAATTTTTATTTTTTAAAGCTAGTCTGCAAAACTTATATAATACATTTAAGGGAATATGATAATATATTTCCTTAGAGTTTGAAAGATAATATATCGGTGCGGAACTAAAGCAATTATAAAAAATAATTAGCTTGATGGCGAGTTTGATAGTTATACTTTAAATTTGAGTGGCAACAAGAACAGCATTGCTAGTTCGTATTTTATAAGTCTAAATTTGGTGTAACAATTATCAGGTAGGAGAAATCCTACCCTAACGAACTCTTTATCCTAAAATAAAGGTTCTAGAAATGTATTCTATCGGATTAGATATTAGTAAGTCAACAATCAATGTGTATGTTCCATATAATGATTTAGATTTGATTATTGAGAATAATCTAAAATCAATAAAAAGTTTATATTCTAAATTAAAAAAATATTATAAAAAAGAACTGGATAAATTAGTGTTTGTTTATGAACCAACTTCTAATTACTCTTTTTTATTAAAATCTTTTTGTGCAAATCAAAATATAAAAAGTTTTATTGTCAATCCTAAAAAAAGTGCAAGCTTTGCGAAAGTAATCGGACATAGAAATAAAACAGATATAAAAGATGCTAGATTACTTTCTAAGATGATTGTAACAGCTAAAAATGAAGATATTAAAGTACCTATAATTAATTCGGTTGAAGAAGAGTTAAAAGAATTAATAGCCTGTTATAAACTTATTATTAAACAACAAGTAATAGCCAAAAATCATATTGCAGCTTTAAAAGCAAAAAGAGAAAAGAGCTATTCAATTAAAGAGTTAGAATCACAGTATCAATTTTTAAAAAAGCAAGAATTAAAACTTATTAAACAAATTAAATCTATGATAAAAAAAGATGAGAAACTCCAAGAAGCATTTAAAAATATTCAAACAATTGATGGTATAGGAGAAATATCTGCAATAGTATTATTATCACATTTCACACAATATCCAAATGCCAATCAAAAACAAATAGTATCCCTAGCAGGATTAGATCCAATAGAAAAGAGTTCAGGAAGTTCAGTTAAAGGTAAGACTAAAATATCAAAAGCAGGTTCAAAAATATGTAGAGGTACTTTGTTTATGCCAGCAATGACATCTGTACGACATAATGAAAGATTAAAAAGTTTTTATGATAGGTTAAAAGAGAATGGGAAACACACAACAGTTATACAAGTTGCAATTATGCGAAAATTATTAATTATTGCTCATTCAATTTATAAAAATAATGAAGTCTATGAGCCAAATAGGATTTAATTCTTTTAATGATTATATTTATGTTTTTTTAAGGTGGCAACTCGCTAAAATGTGATATTAAATCACATTTCTTAACGCTCAAACAGTTTCGACTTTTTTCGCTTTAAATCATAAAAATATCGGCTTTACCAAAGTCTGGACTATCCTAGCCGCAAAATTTTAGTCAGTAAATTTACTGAGACACAAATCTAAATAAAATGGTATTAAAAAATCAAATGTCCTTATCCCATTCCCTACATTTTTGAAGCCGAGTGTTTATTTATCTCTTTTGAAAACAAGTGAGTAAACTGTTTGAAGCGTTAAAAAGAGTGCTTTAATGCACTCTTTAGCAAGTTTTTACTCACTCAAAAGAGATAAATAATAAAAGAGGGAAGCTACGCCTTCAAAACCTTGTAGGGTGATTTTTTTGTTACTTTCTTTTTCACAAAAGAAAGTTGTTTAAAGTTTAAGTAAACTCAATTATTTTGAAAATTATTTTTACAATAATATATTTATCATTTTGTTAAACTATCAAGTTTTTCATCTAATAGTCATACAAAATGATAAAATATTAATGATATACCTTGATAATCTAACATAAATAATTACATATTTCTTGATGTCATTTTATATTTCATTGAATTTAGACCATTTATCATCTAATTGAGTTAATATCTTTACATTTTTAATGTTAAGATATTAGATATTTTTATATATTATTTATATATAATGTATTACTAATAATTAGTTAGTCTGAAATGTGCCCCATATTAAAACACAGTGAATAGGAAATCTATGACTCCAGATAGTTTATGGAAAGATAACATTCTTTACCAACCAGAAAGCCTCATAGAGGTTTATAAAAACAAATTAATTGCATTATCTATGTATGAGCATGCAAAGAATCATACAAACAATTCTGTAGGAGCCACTGGTGGTAGAAATGATGATGAAACAAAAAAACATTTTGCAGAAAGATTTTTAACTTCATCAGCTCGAACACAATTTGTTGTAATTGATCCAAGAGAAGACTTCAAAACAGTTTCTAATAATTTAAAATCCACATTTAGTAGTGGGGAAATATCTATATTAGATATCCCTGCGGGTACGGGTGCGGGGATACTGTCACTGCTTACAAGTCTCGCAGAATTACGGTTCCATTCGAAACTGCCAAAGTTGCCATTGCATGTAAATATAGTAGGAGCTGACTTTTCAACATCGGCATTAATGATTTATAGCCAGTTGTTGCAAGAGATAGAAAATGTTCTTAAACAACATTTGATTTTTATTGAATACGAAACTTGCGAATGGGACGCGACAAACCCACAATCAACGAATTTATTAATAAGGCAGTTCTTAAAAGAAGAAGACAAATATGAAGAGCATTATGTCCTCATGTCGGCTTTTAGCGGTGTAGGTAGCAGTAATTATAAAAAATTTGATAAATCCTTTGACTATATACAAACTGCCTTGTCACATTTGCATACAACTATATTGTATATTGAACCCAACACGAATGAAGCAAGTACCTTTTTAGGGTTTATAGACAAACTCCATAATAAATTGACAACATGGTTATCCAAAGTAATTAATCTTTCAATTAATCCTGATGCTAGATTTCAGTGGCATGATCCAATTACAGGGAATACGCCAAAAAGTGCGATTATCCTCAAGCAATATTCAAGGGAATAACATGAATAATTACCATAATATTGCTATGAGGTCACTCAATCAAGTAAAAACTTTAAATCCAATTTTGTATTTAAGTATACGTTGCTTCTACGAAGATTTTTCAGAATCATCAGTGAGAAACAAGTTGTTTGATGAGTTAATAAAAAGAAAGCTTCAAGTTAGAAAGCATTGGGCAACAAAAAGAAATAAATTATATAAAGAAAAAAGTGAAAATGATTTCATTTACAGAGACATATTATCTCTATCTCCTTTTGGAATAATCTCAGAATCATATTTGATGAGATTGATGTCTCAAGAAAATTTTATAGAAAACAAAAAATTTATTTACAGTTACTTACTTCCTGAAAACACAAAATCTACTAGAAATTTTCAATATTATTTTAATGGTTATAAACGAAGAAATGAAGATGTATACAAGGCTTTACTAGAAAATCAAAATTCAATAGCACTTGTATTGGATTTATCAAAATTTTATCCATCAATTAATATTGAAGCTGTCAAAAATCAATTTATTGCAAAGCTTGAAGAGAACACTGAACCTCAAATTTTTAAGTTAGCAAGCAATATAACAAACTCAATTCTTGAACAATCTTCAAAAGGTGTACCTATAGGTACCGAATTAAGTCATCTAATGGCTCAGATTTATTTAGAAGACTTTGATACTAAACTATCTGAACAATTTCCAGAAAAATATTTTAGATATGTTGATGACATTATTATAATATGCAAGGCAATAGAAAAAGATGATGTCATTGAATATGTAAAAGCTTCATTACCAAATGAGCTAAATATCAATACCGAAAAAACTGATCAATTGACTTTGGATGAATGGAAATTGCTGCATTCAAACAATGATCTTGAAGAAGGTAATTTATTTGAAGTTCTGAATTTTATTACTGCATATGTATCGATGCATCCTTCAAAAATTGATAGTTTGGAACAAGACATTAAATCGTTGGGTTACAATATTCCATTGAGTAGAATCAAGAATCAAGCCAAAAGCAAAGGGTTTATGTCCTATATAAAGAGTTTAATCAAGAATGAAAAAAGATATAGCACTTTTGAAATTTACTTTACGAAAAATGAATACATTGTAAAACAACTCATCAACCTACAAAAATTTTATTTGATTGAATTCAATAAGCTTTTAAAGCTAGATTATGACAATTCAAGTAGCGCTGAGAATAGAGCAAATACACAAAAATTAAAATTTGTTACAAATAGGCTGTTGTATCTTTCTACATTGGAAGACTTGGAAAGAATAGGGAAAGCTCTTCCAGAAACAGAGAAATTCGAAGATACTAAAGAAGTAATAAATGCATTGGTTTTAAAAAACCTAACAAACTCAATTCAATATGGTGGTAAGGTTATTCAAACCATATGTGAACTATGGATAGAAAATGATTATGAAACCATTGAATTTAAAGATAATGATTTCACCAATATCAAAAATATTGATGATGTCATTGATTCGCTAATAGTTTTGTTTTTGTATAAAGTTGTAACTTTCAATGTTACAGAATTGCTAACCTTACTTAATGACTACAATGAAGAGTATATACAAGTAGTGCTGTGTGATGACTATGTAGTCAAAAATAGACAATATGACTTTTTAGTAGAATTACAAGGATTATTGCAAGGTCGAGACTTAAATACTAAATATGACTTGCTAACGACTAGATATGATAATGACGAAACTATTCAACTTGCTGGCTTGAATTTAGGCTTGTCATATTCTTAATAAATAGACTAACAAAGCCTTGCACCGAACAGCTAAACCTGTCGGTGAAGTAAACCGTTATGTATAAAATTGATACTTTAGTAATTTATGTATATGAATATTCAAGGAGTTAAGTTTGAAAATCAATAAAGACGGAATTAATGTTAATGATTATGATTTATACATAACTAGATTTTGTAGTTCTTGTAATAATCCATATAAAATCATTGATACAGATATTAATAGCAGTCATTTTTATCCTCCCTATGACTACATCAAAGGGTGTAGCGAATACTGCTTACATTGTTGGTTGCTTCCAGATGATGAGCCATCTAAGATAGCCGTAGAAAACGAGCAGGATATTGAATTAATATTTCCAGAAAATCATCAATATTGGTACGACACTAATGATTATGAAAAGATAGACTTAGGAGACTTACAAACTGCATATAAAAAATATATAGAAGATGGTTTTCAAATTGCTATACTACCAATCTCGAGATTGGCAACAAATAGAAGTATTTTTCTTCCTGAAGGAATAATGATTTATCCTGAAGGTAGATTGGATTTGTCAAAGTATAAACTCATAAATACAGAGATCTCTAAATTAAGAGAAAAACATCCATCAGAACTTTCAATTTCAGAATTATCATCTTTACAATCTCAGCTTACTGGTATATCAATAGAAACTTTAAATCAATATGCACTTATTGTCATACCAATAAAATTATCATTGGATACTATTTTTAATTACAGCCATGAAAAACATTTAGAGCTAATATCTAACTTATCCGAAACAATAACTCAAAAATATCTAAATTTTTTTATATATAAATACTGTAAAATTTCACATATTTCTAATGATAAACTTCCTTCTTCTCCTAGTCAAACTCTTGTTAACAATATGTCGGCTGTACTTTTTGTTAATCTTAATAGCAATGAATCAAAATTAATTTCTGGTGCTGTTTTTAACGCTCAAGCAACAAAAGGATTAGGACTTGCTTTATCGCAACCAGAATGGGATATATTCCCAAAAAATGGAGAAGTTGGAAAGTTAGTTAATCATGCTATGATTTTATATTCACAAATCATTAAAACAGAATCTTCAACTTCTAAATTTGTTCAAATTTTAAGCTTGTTAGAATTTCTAGCCTATCCTACAGAGTATAAAAAATTTCAAGATGTTAAAAAAGTTATTTCAAGATACATAATACAAGATACAAATTCTTCTGAATACCAAGACTTACTAAAAAGATTCGAAGAACTAACTGGTAAAATAGATTCTCTAACTGGCGAACAAGTAGGATTAAGAACAAGAATAGTTCATATTGGCGATCGTTTAGAAAACTTATTACCTACTACAAATGTGAGAAAACAGCTGTTCGAAGAATTAAATGGATATGTTAGATGCATAATAGACCATATGATTCATTATTCAGATTTATCTTTTGAAGATTATCTTGATAAAAGAAAAGAGTTAATAAATACATAACAAATCAGAGGAGCCAATAAATTACCCTGCGGGAAATTTATTGGCTCATTTCAAACATTATATTAAAGGAATCAACATATGGAAATGACATTTAAAATTAAATATGACTCTGGATTGGTTGAATTTGATGGCTTAGATATGTACTATGGAACACATTCATTAAGTGCGTTGTCTGAATTTCTGATGATTTCAACTCATGCATTTATTCACAATGAAATCATTGTTAAAGCTCCAGCTTCAAAAGGATTTCGTCTAGTATTAAAGAGGGTTCTCTTGAACAGGTTATACAATTAATCATTGCCGATCCTGACATATTGGAACTTGTAAAAAACCTTGGTACTAATGGTCTGTATGATTTATTAAAATATATGTTTAGTAGTTTGCTTGGGATTCCTTTTATTATAAACAACAGAAAAGCAAAAAAGAGAATTCGAGAACTTGAAAAAGGGAATGAAGATTTGCATCATAGGCTTGAAAATGCTTTAATGGCAGCTCATATGCCCGTTAAAAAACAGGGTTATTCCATTGCAATGTCAATGGGAAATAAATTGTTAATTGAATTCAATGATGAGACATTAAAATATTTAGAAACAGAAGAAGAAGCAGAAAATTATGAAGTTGTTGATGTTGCAGTAAGTCGTTTTAATGCTCGAACAGGCTCTGGTCGCTTTATTACATCTATTGATTCGACATCGTACAGTTTTGAGTTGGAACGCGAGTTAACGGATCGTGAGAAGATGCTAATGGCTGATAATTTAGCAGAAGTCACAAGAGGAAATTTCAAACCATTAAAAGCTGTCGTAAAACAAATATTTTCCCGAGATGGAAAACTTAAGCGATATAAATTAGACAGTATTAGCGATGTCAGTATATGACAAATATAACAAACCAAAGGAGACCAATCAAAAACCCGCGAGCGGCTTTTTGATTGCTCATTTTAAACGTTATCGGCTCGCCTACGGCGACCCGATAACGGCAGTACTGAGCGAGTTCTTGTCATCCCCTACTTAATAGTAGCTAAAACCAACTCTCTCAAAGTTTTACAAGCAACAGCAGTTGAAACCCCACTAGCATCATATTTAGGACTAAGCTCCACAATATCCAACCCTACTACATTTTCAAGTCTTCCCAAAAAGCTAATAATCTCTAACATATGATGAAAATTTATTCCTCCTGGTTCAGGTGTTCCAGTTCCAGGGAAAACTGAAGGATCAAATACATCCAAATCTATTGTTATATAAACAGGTTTATCTTTTAATCTTCTTACACATGACTCTAAAGTATTATAAGTAAATTTTTCTAAATGAGTATGTTTTTTTGCCCATTCAAACTCCTCTTTCAGTCCACTTCTAATACAAAATTGATTTACTTTACCATCGCCTAATTGGTCATATATTCTTCTAATTACTGTTGCGTGACTTAAAGCTTCACCTAAATAATCTTCCCTTAAATCTGTGTGGGCATCAAAATGAATAACATTTAAATCTTCATATTTTTTACTTAATGCTTTTACAGGAGCTAGTGAAACTAAATGTTCTCCACCAATCATAATTGGTATTTTTCCTGCATCAATAATACTTTGAGTCATCTCTTGTATCATTCTAAGAGCATTTTTTTTATCCCCAAAAGGAAGTTCTAAATTCCCATAATCAAAAAGTTTTAAATCGTTTAAATCTTTATCTAAATAGGGACTATAACTCTCTATTGCCCAAGAGTCTTCTCTCATTGCATTTGGAGCAAATCGTGCGCCTGGTTTAAATGATGTTGTCCCATCAAAAGGGGCACCAAATAAAACTGCCTTTGACTCCTCAAATTCATTTTCAAAACCAATAAAACAGGTTAATTGCGCTTCCACTATAGTCTCCTTTCAAAATTATACATATCCATAAACCTAAAGGCTAACAGATTTTCTAAAATTGCGAATAATACAATAAAATTAATAAAAGAACTTCCTCCATAGGAAAATAGTGGCAGAGGCAGACCTACAACGGGGGCGTAGCCTATAACCATTAAAATATTTACGCTCATATTAAAGAAGATCAATAGTCCTAAACCGGAGGCAAAACTACGGATTACATAATCATCATAAAAATAGTAGTTCAAGGAGAGTAGATGCAAAATCAAAAGGGCATATACAATTATCAATCCAAAAGCACCTAAAAACCCATATCTTTCAACAAAAAAAGCAAAAATAAAATCACTTGTAGCAATTGGCAAAAATTTCAACTGGGTTTGTGTTGCATCTTCTGCCTCTTTTCCAACTAAACCTCCATTACCAATTGCAATAATTGATTGCTGCACTTGATAACTAGGCTTTTCTGAAAGGAAATCTTTAATTCTTTTTTTCTGATAATCTTTAATTAAGTAGGTGTAAATAAAAGGAGAAGCAAGACCAATTATAAGAATAATTGTTGCCCAAATTTTCCAGTTAACTCCAATAATAAATAAAATTCCATATCCAACTAAAAGTAGAACCAACGCTGTTCCTAAATCTGGCTCTTTAGCTATTAAAAGGAAAGGAAGTAAAATATAAAAAGAGAAATAGATAAAATCTTTTAGTTTATAACCGCCATCATCTGGCTGTCTATTTTGGATTAAATATCCAATCATAATAATAAAAATAGGTTTAAATAATTCACTTGGCTGAATTGTCATGCTCATAAAAGGGAGACTAAGCCATCTTTTTGCTCCAAGTTTGGTAACACCCCAAAACTCAACTGCAAGAAGTAAAAATATTCCAATCCAATATAAAAAAGGGATTAGCCTAATATTTCTTCTTATTGGCAAAATAAAAACAAAAAGAAAAACAGCAATTGAGAGAGAATAATATATCAATTGTTTATTGGCCAATGTTGTATTGGTTTCACTAATTAGATTATATGAAAGTAATACCAGAGGTAGTATGAATATAATCATTAAATAATCAAAATGAGATATAATTCGTTTATCTATTAAATGCATAATGAAAGAGTATCCAAATATGTATAAAAATTTTATTGTTTTAGAAGAGAATCGACTAGATAAATTTTTGACTATAAATATTGAAGCTTCTAGAAACCAAATTGAACAGTTAATCAAAAAAGAGTTTGTAAAAGTTGATGGCAAAATTATCACCAAAGGTGGTACAAAATTAAAAGTTAATCAAAACATTGAAGTTGAACTTCCAGAAGCAACTTTTGATAATGTTAAAGATGAAAAGTTTTTAAAAGAGTCTCTCAAAGATAAAGAGGTTGAATCCATTTATGAAGATGAACATATTTTAGTAATAAATAAACCTTATAACCTAACAGTACACGATGCTCCAAGTGTAAAAGATGCCACCTTAGTTGATTGGTTAAAACTAAAAAATATCTCTTTATCTACAATTAGTGGAGAAGAGAGACATGGCATTGTTCACAGACTTGACAAAGGCACAAGTGGAGTGATGGTTGTAGCTAAAACCAATGAAGCCCATATAAATCTATCAAAACAACTAGAAGATAAAAGTATGGGAAGATATTATCTTGCAATAATTGATTTACCTCTAAAAGAGGATACAATTATTGAAAAACCAATAGGAAGAAATCCAAATAATAGACTTAAAATGGCTATTATAGAAAATGCCAGAGCAGCAAAATCAGCATTTAGTAAAATAGCTTTATCTAAAAATGAAAAAAATGAGTTAATTGCTTGTAAACTTTTCACAGGAAGAACCCATCAAATCAGAGTACACCTAAGTTCGATAAATAGGCATATATTAGGGGATAATTTATATGGATTTAAGGGCGAATTAAATAAAATAAATAGATTTTTTTTGCATGCATATATTCTATATTTAATTCATCCAATTACGAATAAAAAAATGAGTTTTAGAGCAAAGCTTAGTGAAGATATGCATCAATACCTTACAGAAAATTTTTATATGGAGAGTATAGATGACAAAATTGATGAAAATAACATTACTAACAACTTCAGTTTTACTAATTAGTGGATGTAGCCTAAAAAACGTTAATGAACCCCAAAAACCAAAAATAGATGAAACCTTAGAAGTGGTTGATTCGTCATCAATTAGATCCATTCCTGATGTAAATGCAATAGCTTTTGAGTGGAGAAAAGTTGATGATCCAAGAGTTGTAGGATATCACTTTTATAGAGCAAATCTACAAAAAGATGGCGCAAAATTAAGACAGATTGATACAATAGAGAATAGATATACAACACACTATGTTGATGAAAATCTAGAACCAAATACAAAATATGTTTATAAAATTTCAGCAGCAACAAAAACAGATGTTGAATCAAAAACAACAGATGATTATGTGGTTTCAACACTTCCACTTATGGAAGGAGTTACTTTTATCCAAGCAATTTCTAATCTTCCAAGACAGATAAAAATTATTTGGAGACCACATCCAAATGAAAGAGTTGAGTCTTATAGAATTGAAAGAACCTCTCCTAGAACAAGTGAATGGGAAAATTTAAAAACTGTTAATGGTAGACTTCAAGCTGAGTTTATTGATATGGATTTAGATGATAATGTTATCTACCAATATAGAGTTACAGCTATAACTTATGATGGTTTAGAATCAATGCCAAGTGAGATTGTTCAAGCGCAAACAAAACCACTTCCTGAAGGTGTAAGTGCTGTAAATGCAACAAATGATTTACCAAGAAAAATTGCTATTAATTGGCAAGCTTCAAATGCAAGTGATGTTATAAAATATAATATCTACAGAAGTAGCAATGCAACAAGTGGTTTTGATCTACTTCATTCAGTAAACGTAAGCACTTTAGAGTACGAAGATTTTATAAATGAAGATGGAAAAGTATATTTTTATAAAATAAGAGCTGTTGATAAAGATGGTTTAGAAAGTAGTGAACATGTTAATTCTGTAATGGGAAGTACTTTAAATAAATTAAATAAACCTATTCTTACTTTAGCTCAAATTCAAGGTCAAAAAGCAATCTTAAACTGGCAAGCTGGTGATAATAGAGCTGTTTCATATACTATTTACAAAACAATAAAAGAGGGATTTTTCAAAACTAAAACTGTTAAATTCCAAAATATTCAAGCCCTAAGATTTGAAGACAAAGATATTGTAAGAGGTGTTGAGTATAGCTATGCTGTTCAAGCTGTTGACCAATATGGAATTGTTTCAGAAATTACAAGCAAAACAGAACTTGTACTACCTAAATTAAAAGAGATGAACTAAATATATGCCACATGTAGTTTTTGACAAGTCTAATAGAGATTTAACTACACCATCAAGTTGTGATGGTGTAGATTTTAATTTTATTGCAAAATCATATAACTTCACTCAAAAAAAAAGAAAAAGTGAATATAAAATTGCAGTAAAAAAAGATGAAAAAGAGTTCTTTTTAACTCTTAAACCAAAAGATGAAAAGTATCTTTTAAAAGCAGATAAAATAACTAGAGTTACTCCTGTAGATATTGTAAAAGATGCAATTAACAGTTATGCCAAGCACGTTGAAGCTAATATTGTTTTTACAAATACACAAAGTTTTAATCAAAAAATAAAACCTGATCAAAAGTATCTTAAAAATATAGATTTTTTTGTAAATGATTTTAAAACAGACAAAGAGATTCAAATTGAGATTGGATTTGGAAGTGGAAGACATCTTCTTCATCAAGCAAAAAACAATCCAAATGTTCAGTTTATAGGACTTGAAATACATACTCCCTCTATTGAACAACTATTAAAACAAGTCAATATCCAAAATATTGAGAATATTTTAGTAGTAAACTATGATGCAAGACTCTTTATGGAGTTTATCCAATCAAATAAAGTTGGAAAGATTTTTGTTCATTTTCCTGTACCTTGGGATAAAAAACCCCATAGAAGAATCTACTCTAATGCTTTTGTAAATGAGGCTTTAAGAGTATTAAAAATTGGTGGGACTTTAGAACTTAGAACTGATAGTAGAAAATATTTTGATTTTTGTACTAATCTTCTTACAAATCTTCCAAAGGGAAAAATATCAATTGATATAAATAGAGACTTGGCAATCTCAAGTAAATATGAAGATAGATGGAAGAAACAAGGAAAAGCTATTTATGATGTTCTTCTTTATGCAGAACAAGAAGATAAAGATATTGATTTAAACTATGATTTTACCTTTAATGAAAAAATAGAGTTTGATGAGATAATAAAAACCATCTCAACAAAAGCTGTAGTTGATGAAGACTTTTTTATTCATATTGAAGATATTTTTACAATAGAAGAGATGCCAAATTCTGGTCTTATTCAAGTAACTTTTGGAAGTTTTGATAGACCAGTTAACAAATATATTTTAGTTGAAAGTAGAGATGCTAAATATTTCCAAGACTCACCTCTTCCAACAAGTGCAAATATAAAAGCTCATAATAAACTAAAAGAGATGCTAACAAAATGATAGAAGCTAAAAATATCTATCTCTCTTATGATGAAAATAAATACATTATAAAAAAAGGAAATTTTTTTATAAAAGAGAGAGAGTTTATATTTATTGGTGGAACAAGCGGTAGCGGTAAATCTACCCTACTAAAGTCATTTTATGGAGATATTACCTTAAAACATGGAAGTTTAAATATTGCAGGGCAAGAGCTATTTGGAATTAAAAGTAAACCTCTAAGAAGAGTAAGAAAAGATATTGGTATTATTTTCCAAGATTATAAACTAATAAACGAGTGGACAATTGAAGAGAATATTATGATTCCTCTTAAAATAAACGGCTACTCAAATGATGTTTCAAAAGAGCAAGCGATAAAACTATTAACTCACGTAAAACTTAGCCATAGACAAGGGTATTATCCAAATGAGTTAAGTGGAGGAGAACAACAAAGGGTTGCAGTAGCACGTGCATTAGCACACAATCCCAAAATAATCATTGCAGATGAACCAACAGGAAATCTTGATGATTATTCAGCTGAAGTTGTATGGAACTTATTAAAAGGGGCAAATGAACAACTAGGTATTACTGTTGTAGTTGTAACCCATAGGGTTCCAAAAAACTTTGGTATTAGATTTAGACAACTATCAATAGAAGATGGAATAATATATGAAGTTTCTTAAAAATAGTTTCGCCTTTATTGTTCCATTAACTGCAATGTTAATCTCTTTTATCATATATATTTTTTCTGCAAATATATTAGAAAACTATAAAAAAACTATTGCAAATGATTACTCTATTGTAATAATAACAAATACTCCACTAATAAAAGAGAAGATAACAAAACTGGCAAATATAAAAGTTGATAAGATTATTACTTTGAAAAACGAGAATATTATTAGTAACCTAAGTTCAAGTCTTTCAGATACTTCACTTCAACTTTTAAGAGAGAAACTTCCAAATTTTTATAAAATCAAACTTGAAGTTTTCCCAACAACAAGTGAACTTGAAGTGATAAAAAATCAACTTTATGAGAATAAAAATATAAGAAAAGTTGAGATTTTTTCAAAAAACCACAATAGTATCTATCTTCTTTTGCTCTTACTTAGTCAAATAAGTATGATACTTTTTACTATTATCACTATTTTTGCAATTATTATGATTTCAAAACAGATTAGAATTTGGTTCTATGAACACCATGAAAAGATAACAATATTAAAACTTCATGGGGCTTCAATATTATATAGTTCTTCTACAATACTAAGATATGCAATCTTTAGTGCTCTTATCTCTTTTGTTATTGTTTCTTCAATTTTTACTTATTTAGTAAATGATATTGGCGCAATTTTACCTAATGATTTAATTAATATTGTAACTGTAACTTTGGATTTAAATGAATCCTTACTTCAAATATTTATACTCTCATTTGGTATCTCTATATTAACAATAATAGGTGTACTTTTTAAGTACAAAATAAAATATGACTAGATTTTTTTATATATTTATCATTCTTATCACTTTCCTAGATGCCTCTTCTAAAAATATAGATAAAAAGATTGAAGAGAATCAAGAGATTTTAAAAGAGAGTCAAAATAATCAATATAAAGCAGATTTACAGATAAAAATCCTTGCTTCTGAGATATCAAAACAAAATGGAGAATTAACCCAACTTGAAAAAGATATCTCAGTTGTAAATGATGATATAAAAAACCATGAATCTAAACTAGATGAAGCAAAAAAGAGTCTTAGTGCTTTACAAGAAGATTCAAAATCAATTATGCAGAAAAAAGAGGAGAATGAGCAACAAATCATTAAAGTAATTATTGATGATTTCTCCTCTTCAATTGCTTTAAAACTAGCAGGAGAAAGTACTCTTCAAGAGTTAATTGATTCAGAAATCTACTCTTTATTATCTCAAAACTCAAAAGATGAGATATTAAAACTAAATAACAATTATGAACTTTTGACCCAAAATAAAAAAGAGAATCAAAAAAAAATCAATGAAATCTCTGCATATATTGAAAAAAGAAAAGAGAGAAAAGATCAACTAAGCTTGCTTAAAAAGAAGTATTCAAGATCTTTGGTGCTTCTTGATAAAAGACACAAAGATTACCAAGCAGAACTTAAAAAGAGTGTTCAAAAACAAGAGTCTTTAAAAGATCTTTTAGGGAAACTTAATATTCTTAAAAAAGAGGAACTAGAAAAAGAGAAAAGAATAAGCAGAGAAAAAGCACAACGTCTTGCACAACTTAAAAAAAGAAATGTCAAAGATAAAAAAGAGAAAGATTATAGTGTAAATGATGTAAGAAATGAGAGATATGCCAATGATATTGATGTAGATGTAAGAATGATTGGTTCATCTACTTCAGGAATTGAGATAACAAAATATAGTGGTAGAAAAACTATTGCACCTTTAGACTCTTTTACAGTTGTTAAAAAGTTTGGAAAATATTTTGATCCTGTTTATAAAATTGAACTCTTTAATGAATCTATTGTTTTAAAAACAGAAAAACCAGAAGCAAAAGTAAAATCTATCTTTAATGGAAAAATAGTTTATGCAAAAAAAGATGCGGGAATGCTTGAAAATGTTGTTATTATTGCCCACAAAGATGGTCTTCATACAATCTATTCACATTTAGATCAGATTTCACCATCACTAAAAGTTGGAAGATGGGTAAAAAAAGGGTATGTGGTTGGAAGAGTAAATGATACTCTAACTTTTCAAGCAACAAAAAATGAAAAACATGTAAATCCTCAGGATCTATTTAAAATATAAGTTAAAATTAATAAATTAAGAGTTTTTTATATAGAATTATCTGTTTTTTTAAAAGGTTATTAATGAGTCGTAATATAGTTATCAATTCTGTTTTAATAGTTATTGCCTTGGCAATCTCTATTACGGCATTAAGTCTTTATAATTTAAGAAATGCAGGAATTAAATCTGCAATTCATAATGCAATAACAATCTCAGAGACTGTAAAAAGTGGTCTAACTTCATATATGGTAAATAATAATATGCACCAAGTAGATACTTTTATACAATCAATCTCAAATATGAAAAATGTGGATAAACTATGGATTTCAAGAAGTGATATAGTAAATAAACAGTTTGGACATACAAGAGATAGAGCAAAAGATAAAATAGATGAAGATGTTTTAGAAACAGGGAAAATGTATTATGAGCTTGAAGAGTCATTGGCTAGAACAATTGTAAGGGTTACAATTCCTTATAATGCTGTTGCAGAAAAAGGTATAGATTGTCTAAAATGTCACAATGTAGCTCAAGGAACAACATTGGGAACTATATCATTAGTTCTTGATATTAGTACTCTAAAAGAGATTGGAATTGAGTCAATTTATGTTGTATCACTTTTTCTTTTGGTAACAATTATTTTCTTTTTACTTTATAACAAAAAATATATAATGCCATATTTTAGACTTTATGAAATCTTTAAAATAAATATTTCAAAAGCAACAAATGGTAGTTTTGAAAAAATTGCTGCTCCTAAAGGTTTATCAACAGATATAATTAGCCTAACAGATGAGTACAATAATCTACTTCAAATTTTTAAAGATACAACATCTGATATTGATAAAAAGCTTCAAGTTTATACAGGATATAAAACTTCAACAATGATAAGAAATCCTTTAAAAGAGTCTAGAGAGATTGTTGATAACCTTTCAAATCTTTATCAATTCAAAAAACAAATAGAGTTAGATAGTACAATTGATGAGATTTATAATAGACTAAAACAGATACTAATAAATAGATTTCATCTTAAAAACTTTACTTTTGTAGAGATTGATAATAAGAAAAATAAGACAAGAAAAGTTGTTGAAAAGGGTAACTCACTTTATTGTGAAAAAGTTATAAAAACTACTCCTGAATTTTGCAGATGTGCAAGAATAAAAAATGATGTAGTTTCTATTAAATACCATAACAGCTGTCAATATTATGATAGTGACAAATATTACTACTGTATTAATCTTGATATCTCTAAAGATGTAACTTTGATTATCCATATCACTTGCGATACTATTGAAGAGTTAAACCATTTAAAAGAGAGAGTTACTTTTATAAAGAGTTATTTAAGTGAATCTGCTCCTGTTTTGGAAGTTAAACTTCTAATGAATGCTCTTAAAGAATCAGCATTTAAAGATGGTTTAACAGGATTATATAATAGAAAATTCCTAGATGAACACTCTAAAAAACTTATTCCTCAAATAAGAAGAGAGAATTTAGATATTGGTGTCTTAATGTTAGATATGGACCATTTTAAAGCTGTAAATGATGAGTATGGACATGATATTGGAGACAAAGTTTTAAAAGAGTTAGCAGTGATTTTAGAGGATACAGTAAGAGAATCAGATATTGTAGTTAGATATGGTGGAGAAGAGTTTATTGTTTTACTTGTAAATATTAAATCTGAGGAGAATGCTCTAAGTGTTGCAAATAAAATAGCACAAAGAGTAAGAGAGAATGAGATTAGTGTTTACGCAGGTAATAAACTTAAAAAGACTATAAGTATTGGATTATCTATGTTTCCTAAAGACTCAAGTAGTTTTGATACTATTATTAAAAATGCAGATATGGCTCTATATGAAGCTAAAAATAATGGAAGAGATAAGGTAGTGAGATTTAGAGAAGAGCATGTAACAAGTGTAGAACTCTTCTAAAAAATAAGAGCATAAAAAAAGGGGATAAGTTAAATCTTATCCCCTTTTTTATTTATTATCAAAAGTTTTTAGTGTAAATCAGCGTTTAATTTGATTTCTCTAGTACTTCTCATAGCAATAGTTTGACCATTTGTAGAGTTAACTCTAAAATGAACTCCATTTATATCTTGGAAATCAGAACCTTTCATAACTGTAGTTATCTCTTTCCCAGGATTTATCTCTTTAAGTGCTGCAACTGCTTTTTCAGATAGTGAGATTTTAGTACCAGGTAAAATTGTTACACCAGCATCTAAAATACATCCATCTCCAATTGTTGTACCTGTACAAGAGTTTGCACCAAGAAGTGTATTTTCACCAATAGTAACAGGAACACCGTCAGTTCCAGATAGAACTCCAAGAATTGAAGCTCCTCCTCCAACATCTGAACCTGCTCCAACTTTAGCTGAAGATGAAATTCTTCCTTCAACCATAACTGCACCCTCTGTTCCTGCATTAAAGTTAACATAAGCAGCACCAGGCATAACAGTTGTACCAGCAGCTAATTGTGCACCAAATCTAACTTTACTTGTCTCTAAGATTCTTGTGTTATCAGCTGGAATTATATGAGATAAGAATCTTGGGAATTTATCTACCATTGTAATTTCTGGATATTTACCAGTTAGTTTTAATGTAATCTCATTTTCCCTTAACCATTCAAGCTCAATAGGTTGATTCCCAACCCAAGCACAGTTTGGAAGTGTTCCAAAAATACCATTTAGATTTAATGATCTAAGAGCAGCTTTTCCAGATGATAGTGCATAAAGTTTCATATATGCTGTCTCAACTGACTCAACAGCAGCATCTTCAAAAATAAACACTATTTTATAATCATCTGCTGTAAATCCAGAATCAATTGGAAGTGAAGCTAGTTTTGAAACTACCTGAACATTTTTATGTTCTTGTCCTTTTGCTTCAGGAATATATGGTCTAAAAGTCTCAATACAAGAAGTTAAGAATTTATCACTTATACTACATACAAACTCAGATTTTGAAGTATCAACTTCAACTTCTGCCTCTTTTAATGCATTTAAAAATACAGCAGCTGATCCAAAGTTCTCTTTCCAGTTTACTACAGGATATGTAGCTTGTAAGATTTTATCTTTGTTTAATTGTCCTCTGTCAACTCTTGCAATACCAAACCCTAAAGGCTCTTTGTACCAAGGTTGCGATTGAATATTTTCAATTTTAGCTTTAAAATCGTCTTTAGTAAATGCCATAACTTTTCCTTATAAAATTTTGTGGATTATACATAAATTTGTCATAAAAGATGATAAAGCAGATATTTACTAGAAGTTTGTATCCATATCAATTGTTACCATGGTTGACTTAATTGAGTGTAATACTTTTAAAAGCTCTTTTATATTTGAAGAACGAATAATTATCTCATATCTATATTTGTTTGCAAGTTTAAAAATAGGACTTTGACCAAAACCAACAACCTCAATATTGCCATTTTGTTTTAGAAGTTTTACATATCTATCAAGTTCATCTTTTACTTTTAAGCCATTTGCATGGGCAAAAATAATCTTTGCCATTTTTAGATAAGGGGGATATAAACCTTCCCTAAACTCCAACTCGCTCTTTAAAAACTCCTCATAATCACTGTTATTAATATAATAATCAAAGAACTCTTCATTTTGAGTCTGAACTATCACTTCCCCTTCACCTTTTCTTCCACTTCTTCCTGCTATTTGAATTAGTAAAGACAAAGCTCTCTCTCTTGATTTGTAAGAGTTCATATTAAGTACTGAATCGATTCCCAAAACAACTGCAAGTTTTACATTGTGATAATCATGACCTTTAGAGAGCATTTGAGTTCCAACTAAAATATCAATTTTATTGCTATTAAACTCGTTTAAAACACTTTTTAATTTATTATCTGTTTTTATCTCATCCCTATCAAATCTTTTAACAATTTTTTGAGGGAAAAGCTCTTTTAATCTCTCTTCAACCTCTGCTGTTCCAACTCTTAAGTTATGAATTATTCCATTCCCACAAGATGGACAAGAATCAGGTATTTTTTGAGTATATCCACAATAGTGACACTTCAAAGCCAAATCATTTTTATGCAAACTCATAGAAACAGAACAATAAGGACACTCAACAGATTTTCCACAACTTGTACAGATTTGATATTTAAAATTTGCCCTAGTAGGTAAAAAAACAATTACTTGATTTCCTCTACTTAATGTTGTAGAGATTTTTTCAATTATAGCTACAGATAATTCCTGTGAAGAGTTATCAAAATATACTCTTTTACTTGTATCAAAATAGGTCTTTTTTAATCTAATAAAAGGTAGTTTATGAAAAGAGCCTATAGAAGCAGTGGCACTTCCTAGAATGAGATTTAAGTTATATTTTTTTGCAATATAAATAGATAAGTCTTTTGCATTATATCTTGGTTTACTATCACTTTTATATGATTCATCATGCTCTTCATCCACAACAATTAGTTGAAGATTTTTAAAGGGTAAAAATAGAGCTGATCTAGCTCCTGCAACCACTTTTATATTTCCAGTGTAAATACCTTCTAAAACCTGCTCTTTTCGCTTTTTACTAACTTTTGAATGCCAAATGGCAACGCTGTTTCCAAAAACTTTTTCAAGTCTATTTTCCATTTGGGGAGTTAGTGATATCTCTGGCATAAGTAAAATTGCATTCGCTTTTTCATTTAAAACTTTTTCAATAGCTTTTATATATATCTCTGTTTTTCCACTTCCAGTATTTGCAAAAAGTAAAAACTGCTTTTTTTGTAAATAGAACTCAAAAGCTTTCTCTTGTTCATTTGATAAAACTATTTTTGAATCAAAGAGTTGTTGTTCTTCATTTATCTTTATCTCTTTGTTAAAAGGAGTGTATAAAGAGATTGCTTCACCAAAAGAACAAACATAATATTGAGAGATAAAAGTAGCTATTTCTAACATCTCTGTGCTATAAAAAAAAGAAGTTATTTCACCAATATCACTACACTTAAAAGTTGGCTCTTCAACTTTTTTTACCACAACAGCTTCAATTAGATTTTTTCTATTTCGTAAAGAGATTAAAACTTTTGTCCCATTTTCAATTTCATCTAGACTTTGATAAGTTAAATTTTCTTGGGGAGATTTTAAAATTGCTACTTCATAATAATTCATTCATACTTCTCACATAACTCTTTATCACTTAGACATTTAAAAACACCATTTCTATAAGAATAATCCAAAAAACCTTCTTGTGAGAAATAGATTCTATATCTATTTTTAGATATCTTTATCCATCTTCCTATCTCTTTTTTTGATAGGTTTGTAGACAAAAGGGGAAAGTCTAAAATATTAGAAAAAAGTTTTGAGTTTTGAGCTTGAACACTCTCTTCATCTAAGTTAAAAGTTATATCTTCTCCTAGAAGTCTATTTTTAGTTATTTTTTTTAAAATTCCATTTCTAATAAGTGCAAGTTCTGATTTTATTTGAGAACTATTTGCAAAGTTAAGAGACTTTTTTGCCTTTGGTATAAAATAGGCAATTAAAATTGAAATAATTACTATGACCAAAATAGTTTCTAAAAGAGAAAACGTTTTCTTCATAGATTATAGTTTTGGGATTTTTTCAGAAATCTCTTCTAATTCATTTTTAAATGACGCAAATTCCTGAGCTATTCTTATATAAGCAGCAAGTAAATCTCTGGTATCCATACTCTTATTTACATCTAAAAATTTAGTTAATTCGTGAGAAAGAGTTTCATCCACAACAATTGTATATGCCATATTATTTATATGAAAAGTTAGTTTATTTTCCAATATGTTTAGCCTCAACAAAAGTTAAAGTACTATCAATTCTAAGTAGCATATCTTGATTGTTTCTCTCTAATTCATCATTCTTATTTTTTAAAATATCTAAGTCTTGACGCAAGTTTTCATTCTCTTTTTTCAAGAGTTCATATTCATATATTAACTTATCAATTTTTGTATTTAATTTATTAATGATTTCCATGAACAATATTTTATCTAAATAAACCTAGAAAAATTGTTTAACCAAAAAACACTATACTTGATTTATAAAAAGTTTACCTTGAGAATAGAGTGCGGCAACGCCTTTTCCCCATTGTGAACAAAACTCCAAACTATCTGGTTCTAACTTAAAAGTATCATTTATTTTAGAGATTAACGCTCTCTCTTTTAAATCAAATCTATCATCGGCATGAATTAGTATCATAAGTTCTAAAATTACAATTTTTTTGCTTTTTATTGATTTAAAATCTTTTAATGTATCTTCTAAAGAAAACTCATTAATATCAAAATCATTATCGTTGTCTATACCCATTTCTGCACAATATTCCAAAATAATCTCTTGCTCTTTTTCACCATAATCATTATCTATTCGAGCCAAATAGTGTGCAAGTTGCAAGAAAGAGAATTTCTCTTTCGCTTCAAGTTTCATTAAAAGCATTTCATTCCTATAAATTTTCTATGATTTATTATTCTAATATAAAAAAGTTAATCGTTTATAAATGTAAGTATACAATATTTAAGTGGTTATCCACCTAAATATTTTTTTCTGATTTCATCAGAACTAATTAAGTTTGAAGCCTTATCTTCTAGTGCTATTTTCCCATTTTCCATTACATAAGCATAATCAGAGATCTCTAATGCAGCAAAGGCATTTTGCTCTACTAAAAGAATAGTAATACCATTCTCTTTAAGTCTTGTAATAATCTCAAAAAGCTCTCCAACTATTTTAGGAGCAAGCCCTAATGAAGGTTCATCAAGCATTAATAGTTTTGGATTACACATTAAAGCTCTTGCTATTGCAAGCATCTGTTGTTCCCCTCCACTCATTGTTCCGCCAAGTTGCCCTTTTTTATCAATTAGCCTAGGGAAAAGTTTAAACATTCTCTCTTGATACTCTTCATAAATATCATCATTATTAAAAGCACCCATTCTAAGATTCTCTTCAATTGTCAAATTTTGAAAAACTCTTCTTCCTTCAGGAACTAAAGAGATCCCCTCTTTTACAATTTTATGGGTTTTATGGTTTGAAATATCAACATCATTAAAAAGTATTTCACCTTTTTTCTTTACATCATTTACAATTGATTGTAGTGTTGAAGTTTTCCCTGCTCCATTTGAACCAATTAAAGATACGATTTGTCCTGCTTTTACATTAAAATCTACACCTCGAACAGCTTTGATAATTCCATAAAATACTTCTAAATTTTTTACCTTAAGCATGTTTGAAATCTCCTAAATAAGCTTTTATTACCTCTTCATCTTTAATTGCATCTTTAATATCACCCTCAAATATAGTTTTACCATAATCTAAAACCATTACCCTATCACAAAGTTTATTTACAAACTTCATATCGTGTTCAATTAATAAAATTGTTACATCAAATTCATCTCTTATTTTGAAAAAAAGATTTGCCAGTTCATCTGTTTCATGGGGATTCATACCAGCAGCTGGTTCATCTAAAAGCAGAAGTTGAGGAGAAGCAGCAAGAGCTCTTGCTATTTCAACTTTTCGCTGACTCCCATATGAAAGTGAAGTTGCTTTTTCATCTGCATATTCAGAGATTCCCAAAACTTCCATAATTTCATAGGCTCTTTTTTTAATTCTTCTCTCCTCTTTAAAAAATCTAGGAAGCCTAAAAATCGTCTCAAAATAGCTATACTCAGCTTGATAATCAAACCCTATTAGAATATTCTCTAATACACTCATAGAACTAAATAGTCTAATATTTTGGAAAGTTCTTGCAATTCCTCTATGAACAATTTTATATGGTTTTATACCATCAATTCTTTGTCCATGAAATTTAATCATCCCTTCTGTTGGTTCATAATTACCAGTAATAATGTTAAACATGGTTGTTTTACCAGCACCATTAGGACCAATTAAACCATATATCTCTTTTGAATTGACATGAAAAGAGGTATCTTTTATTGCTGTAACTCCACCAAAATTTTTTGTTATATTACATACCTCTAAAATCATTTATTCACCTTTTTCTTTTTAAATAGGTCTTTTAACTCTTTTTTACCCATTAACCCTTCCCTTGCAAAAAGCATTACAATAATTAGAATTAAAGAGAATACAACCATTCTCATTCCTGGAGTTCCTTCTGTTTGGAAACCAAAAATATTCATTGGTTCATCTAAGAATCTCATCCACTCTAAACCTGCCATAACAAAGATAGTTCCTAAAATTGCGCCTGTTGTACTTCCTAGACCACCTAAAACTATAATAATTAGAAGTTGGAAAGTTAAGAAGAAAGTAAATAGATCTGGTGAAATAGAAGTTAAAAGTGCAGCTAATAATCCTCCACCAATTCCTTCAAAAAAAGCTGAAGTTGTAAAAGCCAAAGTTTTGATTTTAAAAGTATTTACACCCATTGCAATAGCAGCATCTTCATCATCTCTAACTGCTTTCATGGCTCTTCCATATTTTGAGTAGATAATATTTAAGATGGCTAATACAGCAAAAATGGCAAAACCACCTGTCCAATACAGGTTTGAATACTCTGGAATATCATTAATTCCCAAAGAACCATTTGTAATAGAAGGTGAGTTAATAGCTAAAATTCTAATAATAAATCCAAATCCAAGAGTAACAATTGCAAGATAATCTCCCCTTACTCTAAATACAGGAAAAGATAAAGATAGAGCTAAAAGAGCAGAAAAAGCTCCAGCAATAAGAAGTGCCCAAAAGAAATCTGTTTGAAGGGCAAGTATCCACTGTGCAGGCTCTTCTATATCATATTGATAAAGCATACCCTCCGCATCAACTGTTAAAATAGCTGTAACATAAGCTCCAATTGCAACAAACCCATTTGGCTCTAGTGAAAACTGCCCAGTTACACCATTAATCAAATTATATGAAACTGCTAAGATAATAAAAATTGCAACATTGTTTATAACTCTAACTGTATACTCATCAAAGAAATTTTGGGCAAACCATGTAAACCAAATTGCAAGAACTATAATAAATAAATTTATTAGTCTATGTTTTGTAAATATTTGATTCTCTACCATGATTAAAACCTACTCTTTTCTAAATCTTCACCCATAATACCTGTTGGTTTAAAAAGTAATACTAAAATCAAAAATACAAATGCAAAGGCATCTTTGTATCCACCAAGTTCTGGGAAAAATGCAATTACAACTACTTCTGTAAATCCAATAATAAATCCTCCAATAACAGCTCCTGTTACTGAACCAATTCCACCAACAACAGCTGCAGCAAAAGCTTTAAGACCAACTAAAACTCCCATCATAGGTTCAACAGAAGGATAATTTATTGCCCAAAAAAGTCCACCAACAGCAGCTAAGGCTGAACCCAATGCAAATACAATTGAGATAATTAAGTTTGCATCTATTCCCATTAAATTTACTGTTTTAATATCAAAAGACAAAGCTCTAATAGCCATACCATATTTAGTTTTATATAAAACATAAAGAATACCAAGAAGTAAAACTAAAGTAACAAGAGGAACAGTTATTGATGATACTGAAAAAGTGATATTTGCAACATTTATTACATTTTCCATGTATGAAGGAACTGGAAAAGCTCTAGGAACTCCACCTGCAAATACTGTAAAAGCGTTTTCTAGAAAGAATGAAATACCAATTGCCGTTATAAGAAGGGAAATTTTTGGTGCTTCTCTTAATGGTTTATAAGCAATTTTATCCATAAAGATTCCAAGCAGTGATGAAACTACAACTGCTAATAATATACTCAAGGTAAAAGGTAATTGAAAAACCTCCATAAAAGTGTAACCTAAAAAGGCTCCAACCATCATAATATCCCCATGGGCAAAATTTATAAGCCTTAAAACTCCATAAACCATTGTATATCCAATTGCTATTAAGGCATACATTGATCCTAGGGAGAAACCATTAACCATCTGTTGAAAAAACGTTAATACATCCATCTATACTCCAAAAATATTTATAATAAAAAAAACAAACCATTTTATCTTTTTTATGACAAAAAAAAAGTCTAGCAATAAATATTGCTAGACTTCAACACAAAAAACTGTAATTACGGGTTAACAGTTGCTTTATAAACCATTTTTCCGTCTTTAACCTCTTTGATAACGGCAGATCTTGTAGAGTTACCCTCTTTATCAATTGAGATCATACCTGAAACACCATCAAAGTTTTTAGTCTCTTTGATTTTTTGGTTAATACAAACTGAATCAGTTGGATCTTCACATCTATTCATAGCATCAATTAAGATATTATAAGTATCTGCTCCAAGAGCTGTAAAAGAATTAACCTCTTTTTTACCTGTTTCTTTTTCATGGAATGCAACAAAATCAGCTGAAGTTTTTGATGGAGGATTTGTATAGTCAAAGAAGTCAGTAAACATATAACCTTCAACTGCATCACCACCTAAATCAATAAATGTTTGGTTTGCAACACCATCTCCACTAAACATTGGTTTGTTTACTCCAAGTTGTTTAGATTGTCTAGCAATCATAGATGCTTCTGGGTGATATAAAGGTAAGAACATAAAATCTGGATTTAGTTGTTTAATTTGAGAAACAACAGCTTTAAAATCTTTGTCCCCTGATGTTACTTTAATTTTTTCTAAGATTTTTCCACCTTTAGCTTTAAATGCATGTTCAAAAGCTTTTGCAAGTCCAAGTGAGTAAACTTGAGCTTGGTCAACTACAACAACTGCTGTTTTATAACCTTGAGAAATTGCATAGTTTGCAACAACTTCACCTTGGAATGAGTCAGTAAAACAAACTCTATTTGCATACTCTCTTTTTGCAGTTAATTTATCATTTGTAGCAACTGATGCAATAACTGGGACTTTTTTCTTTTCAGCAATAGCAATTGTTTGAGCTGTATTTGTAGAAGTTAGTGCTCCTAAAATAGCAACAACATTATCAGAAGAGATAAGTCTAGTTGTAGCTGTTGCAGTTTCAACTTTATCACCTTTGTTATCAGCTAATACAATCTTAATTGTATCACCATTTTTAAGTGTTGGTTGAAGCTTATTTGCCAACTCTAAACCTAAATAACATACTTGACCATATTGCGCTATAGGTCCAGACATTGGCATAACTGCCCCAACTTTAATCTCTTTTGCAAATGTGATACCGCAAGTTAAAGTTGAAGCAACAGCTAAACTAATTATTTTTTTCATATGCACTCCTTGTAAATTTTATCCAAAGATATTAGCATAAAGTTTCAAAAAGTTTTTATAAATGTTGTATAAATTATAGATAAATTATAAAAATAAACTTAAAGTAAGGCTTTTAAGTGGTTACTCCATTTCTAGACTCATTAGAAACATCTCCTCCCCATCAATCACTTTTAAGTGGGTTGATTCACACTTTGGACAAGCGAACTCATGTTTCTCTAATGTAGACTCTTCCCCACAGGAATGGCAATGGACAACTATTTTTTGATGATTTATTATAAACTCTGCATTTTCACAAACTGTTTTTTCTTTGAAGGTATCAAAAGCTGTTTGAAGTAAATTTGGTTCAACTCCAGATAAAACTCCAATTTTTACTACCACTTTGGTAACCTTTGTTGAGTCATTATTTTTTGCATGCTCCTCACAACTATCTAGAAGTGATTGAACGATACTGTATTCATGCATCTATATGTCCTTTTAAAATGTCCCATTTTAAAAGGGACCTTATTCTTCTCTTTCTCTAAAGGGTTTAACGAGTTAAACCTTTGTAAAATGTCCCATTTTTAAAGGGACTGTATTCTTTTAACAAATTCTTGGTAATAGTTCGCCTGTTGGCAAATCAATAAATCTTTGAGTTCCCCAAGCTGTATTTAGTATAACTTTACCTTTGTGTTTAGAAGTTACTGTTCCAATAATACTTGCTTCACTTGAGATTTCCATTTCTTTTAATACCTCAATAGCTTTTTCTTCTTGCTCTTTTGAGATTGCCATTACAAAAGTTCCTTCATTTGCCAAACTTAAAGCTTCAAAACCTAAAAGTTCACAAACTCCTTTTACCTCATCGCAAACTGGAATTTTCTCCTCTTCAATTTCTACACAGATATCTGATTGTTTAGCCCACTCATTTAAAACAGCACTAACGCCACCTCTTGTTGCATCTCTTAATGCTCTTATTTGAATTCCAGATTCAATAAGTTTTTTAACAACTTGCCAAAGTGAAGCACAATCTGATTTAAGATTTGTAGAGAAATCAATTCCCTCTCTGGCTGCAAAAATTGTAGCTCCATGTTTTCCAATTGAGTTTGAAACAATTATTGTGTCACCCTCTTGGATACTATTTGAAGAGATTCCTTTTTGTTGTATCTGCCCTATTCCTGTTGTATTAATAAAAATCTTATCAACACTTCCTTTTGGAACTACTTTTGTATCGCCACTTACAACTATAGCACCATTTAAAGCTAACTCTTTTTCCATACTATCAACTATTCTTTTTAAAACCTCAACTTCAAAACCCTCTTCAATAATAACTGAACAAGTAAGATATTTTGGTTGTGCTCCCATCATTGCTAAATCATTACAAGTTCCACAAACAGCAAGTTTTCCAATATTTGCTCCTGGAAACTCTATTGGGCTTACTGTAAAAGAGTCAGTTGAAAAAGCAAGTGTTCCATCTTCTATAACAGCAGCATCTTCACTTTTTGCTAATATCTCATTTTTAAAAGCTTTATAAAATATTTTTGTAATTAATTCATTATTCTCTTGTCCACCATTTCCATGGGCTAGTGTTATATTAGTCATTATTAACCTCTTTTGCTACAAGTTCTCCAAATCTTTTTAGAATAAGATTTGCATTTGGTGTCTCTTCTGTCTCTTTAAGTAGTTTCTCTGTTGGAAGCACTTTTGCTTTTGATACCTCTTTTATATATGAATTCATAACATTTTTACTATATTCTGGATGAAATTGAACACCCCAAGCATTTTTACCAACTCTAAAAGCATGGTTTGAATCATGTTTATTGAAAGCTAGTCTTATTGCATTTTTTGGAAGAGTTAAAGCTGTTTGAGAGTGTATGGTATGAGCTTTAAAATTTTTAGGCAAATTATTAAAAAGGCTATCCTCTTTTGCTTTCTCTTCTAACTCTATTTCTACAGTTCCAATCTCCATTCCATCTTTATGATAAGAACTTACTCCACCTAAGGCTTTTGCCATTAATTGATGTCCATAACAAATACCCAAAAGTGCAATCTCATTTTCAACTAAAGAGGGGATCCATTTTTCTAACTCTACACTCCAAGGCTCTTCATCTGTAACCATTGAATGAGAACCTGTTATAATAACTCCTGCGCAATCTTCCAAAGGAGGAAGTGCCTCTTTAGCTTGTACATCTATAATTTTTATATCAAGATTTTCATTATCTAATTTTTCTATAACCCAATCTTCAAAATCGCCATAGTTTGAAACTGTATTTTTAAAAGTAGTTCCCGCTTTAATAATAAATAGTTTTTTCATCTATAGTAAATTCCCATATTTATAATATGCGCTACAAGCGCCCTCAGAGCTAACCATACAAGAACCAAGTGGAGAGCTAGGTTTACAAGCTGTTCCAAAAACTTTGCAATCATTTGGTTTAGCAACTCCTCTCATAATATCTCCACAAATACAAAGTTTATGATCATCTATCTTCTTATTTGGCAAGATATCTTTATATATAATTTCGGCATCAAGATAAGAGTACTCATCTTTTAGTCTTAAAGCAGAATCAGGAATATCTCCCAAACCTCTCCATCTAAAGTGTGTTGCTCTTGTGAAATATTTATCATTTAATCTTTGTGCTGCTAAATTACCATCATAAGATACAGCTCTACTGTACTCTATCTCTAACTCACATCTTTGTTCATTGAACTGTTTTGTCAAAGCTAAAATTGATTGCATTACATCAACTGGCTCAAACCCTGCAACAACAACTGGCTTATTATAATTCTTTACAAACTCTTCATAGATTTTTGAACCTGTAATTACGCTAACATGAGATGGACCTATAAAAGCATCAATTTTGCAATCATCGCTTTCAAGTAAAACTCTCATAGGTTCTGGAACAGTTATATGATTTATATGAAAAAGAATATTCTCTATTTTGTTTTTTGTTACATGTTCAAGTAGTGCTGCTGTCATTGGTGTTGTTGTCTCAAAACCAATTGCAAAAAATATAATCTTTTTAGTTGGATTCTCCAAAGCAATTTTAATTGTATCAAGAGGAGAATAAACAAATCTTACATCTGCTCCTTTACTTCTAGCATCTTGCAAACTTCCATTACTTCCTGGAACTTTTATCATATCCCCTAAAGTTACTAAAATCACATCATCTTGCAAACTTAAAATATAAGCATGGTCAATTCTCTCTTTTGGCATTACACAAACTGGACAACCTGGACCATGAATAAACTCAATATTTTTTGGCATAAGCTGATTTAATCCATACTTCATAATAGTGTGGGTATGTCCTCCACAAACTTCCATTACATTTATTTTTCTTGGAAGTTTTAAAGACTCTTCATCTATTAATTTTTTTAAGGCTTTTATAGCTTTTGGATCTCTAAAACCATCATATAAATCTTTTAGTTTTAATTCAGACATCTCTACGCCCTATTAGCACAAGCATCATCCTCTAAGATTGCTTGACGCCTGTCATCCTCTTCCATCTTCTCTATAATCTCACGATATACTTCCAAAGAGGCTAAAGCATCCTCTTCATCAATTTTATTCATTGCAAAACCAATATGTATAAGGACATAATCCCCTACTTTTACCTCTTGGTCAATTAAGTCTAAACTAGCTTGTCTTTCAACTCCCATTGTATCAACTGTTGCAATATTATTCTTTTCATCTATACTTGTAATTTTTGATGGTATTGATAAACACATACTATTTTCTCCTAAAAAATGTTCATTTTTAAATGTAATTACTTACACTTTTTTATCTAAATTTTCTTTTATAGTTTATCCAATCAACTACTGCTTGCAGTGATTCTTTATCTTTTGTTGATACCTCTAAAATATCCACATTTGGTTTTAGTTTTCTAGCAACCTCTTTCTCTTTTTCTAAATCATATTCAAAATATGGAAGAAGGTCAGTTTTAGTAAAAAGTATTAAATCAGCAGCTCTAAACATTACTGGATATTTTGCTATTTTATCTTCCCCTTCTGGAACTGAAACTAAAACAATATTTAAGTGTGTCCCCACATCATATGAAGCTGGACATACTAGATTTCCTACATTTTCAACAAAACATACATCAATATCCTCTAACTTCACATCGTGAAGTCCTTTATGTACCATAAATGCATCCAAGTGACATGCACTTCCTGTTTGGATTTGTACAGCTTTTATACCTTTTTTAACAAGTCTATCTGCATCTTTATTTGTCTCTAGATCACCTTCAACAACAGCATATTTAAAATCTGCAATATCTGCTAAATGTTCAAGTAGTGTTGTTTTCCCACTTCCTGGACTACTCATTAGATTTATTCCTAATACTTTATGCTCATTGAAGTGTGCTCTATTATGAGCTGCCTCATGGTCATTCTTATCTAAAATCTTTTGAATAACAGAGATAGTTTTACTATCATTTAGTTGTGGATTATGATGAAGAGTTTCATGGGCTGCTTGATGAGATGATGAATCTCCATGATGATGGTGTTCGTGAGAGTGGTCATGATCGTGTTCATGGTCATGGTCATGGTCGTGATGATGGTGGTGGTCAGTTATACTACATCCGCAATCTTTACACATATTTTATCCTTTATGAATATTTGTTCATTTTTTCACAGTCTAGTCTATGTAAACTAAAATTAAACTAATATTATGGTACTCTTATGTATTATTTGGACTAAGAAACCCTAAGGGTAACAAAATAGACAAGGATAGATAATGTCAGGTATATTGGGATATCTCTCAATTTTAGCAGATGATATAAGCTCATTAGCTGGAAAATCAATGGCAACAACTTCAAAAAGTTTGGCTACAACATTTGATGACATGGGAGTTCTTTTTGATGATATTGCTACATATACTAAATTAGCAAGTTCAAAATCTTCTGGATTATTAATAGATGACTTAGCTGCAATATCAAGTTTTACAAGTGAAACTACTTCTGATATTTTAAAAAAAGAGCTTGAAAAAGCTTCAAATATAAAAGAGTTTAAAAACAATATTGAGAACCTTGAAGAGAAGAGTAAAAAAGAGCTTTTAAGTGAACTTGAAAAGATAAGAGATAAAGCCATAAAAGTAGCACAAAAGAATGCTGCAAAAAGAGAACTTCCTATTGTTTATAAAATTGCACTTGGAAGTTTAAAAAATAAATTTATAATTATTCCAATAGTTCTTATATTAAACTTTTTTGCTCCTTGGTTAATAGCTCCAGCTCTTATTTTAGGAGGTATCTATTTAGCCTATGAGGGAGTTGAAACTGTTTTAGAAAAACTTCATAATCATAAAGAAGAGATAAAAGAGGAGAAACAAACTTCAAAACTAAGTAGTCAAGAGTTTGAAGCACAAAAGGTAAAGAGTGCAATTAAAACAGACTTTATTCTCTCTTTTGAGATTATTGTAATAGCACTTAGTATTCTCTCTCAATCGGAATTTTCTGTTAAATTAACTGTTTTAATTATAGTTGGTATTTTAACTACAATTGCTGTTTATGGAATTGTTGCACTTATAATAAAACTTGATGATATAGGTTTTTACCTCCAAGAAAAAAAATCTTTATTGATGAAAAAAATAGGCAACTCTCTTGTTTCATCAATGCCAGTTATTATAAAAATCATCTCAATTATTGGTACTGTTGCAATGCTTGCAGTTGGAGGAAGTATTGTTGCCCATCAAACCCATGCATTAACTTTTTTGGAAGAGTTTATAAATAGTAATTTTGGAAATTTTTCCTCTTTTCTATTTTTTATAGTTGAGATTCTTTTTGGAGTAATAATAGGTTTTATTGCTCTAAAAGTTATAGATTTTGCAAAGCCTATTCTAAAAAAATGATTTGCCCATACTGTAATAGCAAAAGAATCTATCATTTAAGAGATGAGAATAAAAAATGTAGTGTTTGCAAAAGAAAATTCTCACCTAGAAAAATAGATACAGATTTAAGAGTAATTGAATTTTTTTGTAATAATATCAATGCCAATAGTTGTGCTAACAGACTCAAACTAAACTATAGAACAGTACAAAATAGATATATGCTTTTTAGGAAACTTGTTGCATACTATTTAGAAGAGCAACACTATAGTTCTATATTAGATAATAGTTCCTATGAAGAGTATTATTACTTTACAAATAGACAAAAAAGAGATAAAAAACGCTCTTTATATGAAGCAGTTAATATTATAGGATTCTATTCAAATAGAAAAGTATTTACACTTTTAATGCCAAAACTAAGACGTTATGACAGAGGAGAAGATAATAAAAGCTTTGAAAACTACCTAAAGTGGCATAAAATTTACTCTCAATATGCCTATTCCACACCACTTAGTGTTTTTTGGAAATATTTAGAAGAGAACCTAAAAAAATACAAAGGTATTACAGAAGATAATTTTTTCTACTATTTAAAAGAGTGTGAATTCAAATTTAACTACTTACAAAATAAACAAATAGAGATCATCAAAAAATTATATTTTCAATAATAAATTATAAAAAATAAATCAAAAGAGTGTATAATTATTTTATAACATAAATAGCGAGTATATGATGGTAAAATTAGTTATTTTATTCTATTTTTCTCTTTTATTTGTTAATTCCCAGAAACTATATTCAAAAACTATCTTTGTATATAACAATAATGAAAATAAAGAGGATACTGTTTTACATAAATATAAAAATTATGATTACAAACTTTTAAAACTTGCTTTGGATAAAACAATACCCCTTTATGGAGAATATGAGTTAATTCCTTCAGAGAAAATGAATAAAAAAAGAGCAATTTATACTGCAAAAGAGAATAAAATAAAAAACTTTATTTTAAATGCTTCTGCTTCAGATGATTTACTATTAGGCAACCTTATATATGCAAATGTTCCTACTCAAAGGGGAAGTTATGGATATAGAATTGCATTTATTTCTCCAAATCTTGAAAATCATCCAGAAAAATATGATACTCTAGAAAAAATAAAAAACTTAATAATAGGACAAGGTGTTGGTTGGTTAGATATTGATATTCTAAAATTTCATAACTTTAATGTAATATCATGCCCAAATAATGAAAGCACTTGCCTAATGTTAGCTAAAAATAGAATTGATATCTACTTACAAGGGATTTTACAAGTAAAAAAACAGTTAGAAAGGAATAAAGAGATGAATCTAAGATATGAAAAGAGTTTTCTCATCTATTATCCCCTTCCAAAGTTTTTTTTTACTCACAAATCAAATAAAGCTGCAATCAAAAGAATAGAAGAGGGTTTAAAAATGGCCTTTGATGATGGTTCATTTAATAGACTTTTTAATATAGAGTTTAAAAAAAACATGTCAATTATAAATATGAAAAATATGAAGATATATAGGTTAACTAACCCTTATATCAGAAACTTTGACAGTAGTTATGAAAAATATAATATTAAGTTGGAGAATTATAGATGAAGCTCTTTACAAAAATATTTGTAATTCTATTTCTAACAACAATTGTATCTTTTTCAATATACTCATATTTTATTATTTCAATAAAAAAAGAGAGTTTAGAAAAAGAGTTAAATCTAAAGATAGAAGATAATAAAAAGCTTTACAAAGAGTCTGTCTCTGCACTCTTATATGAGTTTAATAAAGAGGTGTTAACTCTACTTTTAGACTCCCTTTATAGGGATACAGAGATTGTAAAAATTAAACTACATGATTTTAGTAATAATATAAATATAACTTTAGATAAAAAAGAAAAAAATGAAGAGAATCTAATCATAAGTAGCATCAATTTAAAATACAAAAATGAAAATATAGGTACTTTAGATATCTATTACACAAGAAAAAACATAATAGAGCTTATGAATCTTTATAAAAATACAATATTTTCTTTTAGTATATTTACTTTTATTATAATTATAATTTTTCTCTACTATCTTGTAAAAAAGATTACTAGTTCTATTGATTACTTATCTAGTGTCACAAAACAAATTGCACTTGGTGATTTTACAAAAGAGATTTATCTTGAATCAAATGATGAGATGGGAGAACTTGCAAATAAATTTGAAAAGATGAGAGTCTCTTTAATTCAAAGGGAAGAGTTAAATGAAAAACAAAGTAAAAAGATAATTTTACTTAAAGAAGAGATGCTTAATACTCAAAATAAACTAATTGAAATACTTGGTGAAATTATAGAGAAAAGATATATAGATGATCCTTATCATATTAAAAGAGTAGCTAAAATCTCATATCTTTTAGCACTAAAAGTAGGAATGACTGAGGAGTATGCACAAACACTAAAGACTGTTTCACCTATGCATGATGTGGGTAAAATAGGAATTTCTGACGCAATCTTACTTAAACCAGGGAAATTAACCAATGAAGAGTATGAAGAGATGAAAAAGCACTCTGAGATAGGATACAACTTTTTAAAAGATACAAAAAAAAGTACTTTGGATATGGCCGCACACGTTGCCTATGAACACCATGAAAGATGGGATGGAACAGGTTATCCAAGGGGAATAAAGGGTGAGGAAATCACTCTTCATGGGAGAATTACAGCCCTTGCAGATGTATTTGATGCTCTTACAAATAAAAGATGTTACAAAGAGGCTTGGGAAAAAGAGAAAGCAAAAGAGTACATTATTAAAAATAGTGGAACCCAGTTTGACCCAAATTTAGTAAAAATTTTTATTGAAAATTTTGATGAATTTTCAGAAATCAATTAAAACAACCAATAAACATCATATCTACAATAAATCCACAAAATAAAATTATAATTTTATAAAAAGAAAATTTTTATTATTTATATAATCTAAATATAATTTTTTCTAACTATAATATCAAAAAAAATCGAGGAATATTATGTTTAATGACTCAGTAAATAGATTTAGAATTATCTCTGCAATAGAAGGAATCTCTTTTTTACTACTTATTTTTATAGCCATGCCAATCAAATACATAGGTGAGAATCCTTACCCTGTAAAAATTTTTGGAATGGTTCACGGAATTTTATTTATATTTTTTATGCTTTCTTTATTTCAAACAAAAATTAATAAGAACTGGAATAAAGGTTTTATGTTTCAACTTTTTGTATTTTCACTTCTACCTTTTGGTGCCCTATTAATTGAGAAAAGAGTAAAAGCTCAAAGAGATTAATATGTTTTTCTTAAAAGAGGGTTTTTTAGGGGCAAAAGCGCCTCTATTTTTAGACTTAGTTACTATATATTTTGCAATACTGCCAATACTTTTTGGAATTAGCATACTCTTTGCAGTTAAAAAAATGTATAAAATTCATTTTATAAGCCAATCAACTCTATTGGCAACTACTGTTATTTTTGTAATTTTTTTTGAAATATATATTAGAATGATTGGTGGTTTTACAGAATTAACAAAAGATGAAACGGGTCTTTATTTCTACTTCCTTATCTCTATTTTAAGTATTCATATAATAATTGCTTTTCTAACTGTTCTTTGTTGGTTTTATCTATATATTACAACTTACAGAATCTATAAACAAGAGGGAATAAAAGCAATTGAAATAAAAAGACACAGAAAAATTGGTAAACTTGTATTTGATGGGTTGATTACAAGTTGTTATATGGGTGTTATGATCTATATACTTATTTTTTTAGCTTAAGATTGCGAATATATCTGCCCAATAGAGATACCTCCATCATTTAGAGGAACTCTTTTTGAGTAGTAGTATTTTCTTTTATTTTCTTCTAGCTTTTTAGTAATAAGCTCTAAAAGTGTTCTATTTTGAAATACTCCACCTGTTAGAATAATTGGCAGGTTATAACTTTTTGAAATATCCAAAACAATCTCTACTAACATATTAATAAATTTTGAACAAATCAACTCTTTGTTATTATCTTTTACTATTTGTTTAATAGCTTTTTCAAGTGAAATAATTCCATCTATTAATTCATAAGAGTAAGACTCTTTTATCTCATTATTATATGCCATCTCAATTTGAAGTCCAGTTTCTCCCTCATAACTTTGGGTTTGTACTATATTTGAAAAAGAGGCTATTGCATCAAAAACTCTTCCTAAAGAGCTTGTAAGTGGAGCGTTTAAACCTTTTTGCCAAATTGTATGCATTAGTTTTATCTCATTTTCTAAAAAGGCTTCAACTGTTGGTATTTTAAGTTCCAAAATCTCTTCTAAAGAAAATGTATCAAAAAGCAAAGAGAGAGCTACTCTTTTGGGTTCTTTTATTGATTTTTCACCACCTAGAAGTCTAAAATATTTAAAATGGTTTACTCTTTTGTAGCTTCTTTTATTGGCTAAAAAAACCTCTCCACCCCAAATATTTCCATCATCTCCATACCCAGTTCCATCAAAAGAGAAAGCTAAAACCTCTTCATCTAATTTGTATTCTGCCATTGTTGATAAAACATGGGCATAATGATGTTGAATTTGAACTACTTTTATATCTTGGTTTAAAGCCCACTTTACACTCTCATAGTTTGGATGTTTATCACAAACAATTAATTCAGGTCTAAAATCATAAAAACTCTCAAAGGTTTTAATTGTTCTTTGAAAATATTCCATAGAAGTAAGAGAGTTCAAATCACCAATATGGGGAGATAAAATAAGATTATCTTCAAAAGCTAAAGCAATTGTAGATTTTTGATTTGCTCCAAGAGCTAAAATCTTTTTATCTATCTTTTTATCAAGTTTTAAAGAGGTTGGAGCATAACCTCTTGCATCTCTTAAAACCATAAGTTCATCATTTACAACTTGAACCACAGAGTCATCACAGGCATTTATAATCTCTCTGTCAAAATCAAGTACAAAATCCACAACATTTCCAAGTTTTTTTAAAAGTTCATCTTTACTTCTAATAATTGGCTCATCAGATAAATTTGCACTTGTTGCTACTATTGGATTATCTAAATAGTTAAATAAAATTATATGCAAAGGAGTGTAAGGGACAAAACAACCAACTCTATCAATATGTGGTGCAACTTCAAAGCTTAGGAGATTTTTCTTAGATTTTACCAAAGTTATTGGTTTTTCCTTTGATAAAATAATCTCTTGCTCTTTTATTGAAATCTCTGCAAACTCTTTTAATTGTTCTATATCTTTAAACATTACTGCAAAGGGTTTTGAAGGTCTGTTTTTTCTTTTTCTTAGCTCTTTTAAGGTTTTATCATTTGTTGCATCGCAAATTAAATGAAAACCTCCCATCCCTTTTATGGCAACAATCTCTCCACTATTTATCTTATTTGCAATCTCTTTTATTGCTTCAAGTTCTGTTGCTAATATCTGGTTTTGTTTATCAAAAAGTGTTATTTGTGGTCCACATTTCTGGCAAGATACTGGTTGGGCATGATATCTTCTATTTGTTGGATTTTCATACTCTTTTTTACAATCATCACACATCTCAAAATTTGCCATAGAAGTGTTAGCTCTATCATAAGGAACCGTTTTTATTATTGTATATCTAGGTCCACAGTTTGTACAGTTTGTTAAAGCATAGTTATATCTAAAGTTGTTTTTATTTTTTATATCATCGATGCACTCTTGACATATTGCCATATCTGGAGAGATTATAGTACTTTTGTTTGAAGTTGTTTCACTTTTTATTATCTCAAAAGAGTTATAGTTTTTAATTTTAATATTTTTTACACTTATAGAGTCAATTTTTGCTAATGGTGGGGGATTTTTTTTAAGTTCATCTAAAAAGTTTTTGATATTAGGAGAGTTACCTTCAAGATGTATATTAACACCTTTATCATCATTATTGACCCATCCAAACAGCTTGTTTTTAAGTGCTAAAGTATATACAAAAGGTCTAAATCCAACACCTTGGACTATTCCTTTAACTTCTATGTAAAGAGCATCCATCAACTTTCCAAAACTTTTCTATAATTGTATTGGAAAATCCTTATTATAATATAATTTTAAACTCTTAGTAAAAGTTTTATTGATAAGTTTGTTTGTGAAATCATCTGCAATCATATCCCCGCAAAGAGATATTCCATCTAACTTTTGCTCTTCATTTACACTATCAACCAAATCTGAAAGCATATAAAAGAAGTTTTCAACATAACCTAATGAAAGAGTTTTTTCATCAACTCCTGCTAATTTAAAACTCATACCACTTTTGATAAAACTAATAAAATCAAACTCTTTATTAAAATTTTTATTGCTCTGTTTTAATTTATAATCAATTCTTGGTCCCTTTTGTAAAAGAGAGTGTGAAGCTTTTTTATAGATATTATCTATTCCTAAAACAATCTCGGCAATTTTCCATAAATTTAAAATTGATTTAGTTTTTAGATCTGAAATATCGCTATTTAATGCTTGTTCATAAAGCTCTGGAAATTTATTTTGATAGTTTTCAAGTAGAGTTTTTCCATTTTCCATTTTTGAAATATCATGAAAAATAGAACTTATATTTTTGGGTAAATTGTAATCTAATATATCGACAAAACCACCAATTTCTGGATTATAGAAAGTTACGGCATCATTGTATTTTGATGAAATAAAAATATTTAATATAGATTTTTCATAAAGTCTATTTTCATCTAAAAGAACTAAAAACTGTGATTTTGAAGGTTCTTCAAATTTATTATAAACTTCATCTAATCTTTTGTCATAACAACTGTTTTCAAGAAGAAAAATTCTATCTTCACAAAAAGATATTTTAGGTGGAGTAATACTATTTTCATAATTTACTTCAATATCTGCCTTTGAATCCTCTTCTACAACTAAAAAGTTAACTCCTAAGATATGTAACTCTTTTGATAAAAGATATAAAACCAAATCCCAAGGATAAGTTATATCTACAGTTTCAAAATCAACTTTATGATTGTTTTTATAAATTGTATTAATATTAAATTTTATTGTAGGTTTTTCCAAACTTAATAGTGCTATATCTTTCTGTTTTGAGCCAACAACCAAAGTTGAAAGAGAATCTATATTTGTACAAAGTAAAGATTGTTGCTCTTTTTCTATCTCTTTAAATCTTTTTAATGTAAATTGCATTTGAGAATTTTTTATTTTAACTATTTTATTCTCATATATTTTTTTAGCTAAATACTCAAAACTCTCTTTAAAAGTTTTGAAATTTAGTAGGTGATTATTTTCATGTATATCTAATGATTTTGCATTGGAAGTTGTACCACAAATTTGACAACTTATGAAGGGATTATAATAACTTGTCAATTCTTTTTTTTTGATTTCTGCTAAACAATTTGAACAATAAGACTTTTGGCAACTATCTAGGGTATTATGATAGTTTTCTGGAGGTATCTGTGGTACAACTTCCAATGCAAAATCTTTTAAAAATATTGATAAAGGTAACTCTTTTGAGAGTTCATCTGATATTTTTAGTAGACTTTTTTCCTCATCTTCAACAAAAAGTGTTATATATTCATCATCTTTTTTTATTTTGTAATTCGTATCCTTTTTTTTTAGTATATTGTCTAAAATTTTGGCATATCCATAATCATTTGATGAATATTCAAGTTTATATCTTAGGACCATTTACTATATCTCTTTTAAATGAAATTTTTGCAATATCTTCTATTGTCAAATTACTTTGTCTAACTCTAAGTTCTACACCTAGATTTTCTAATGATTCAACCATAACTTTTTCCATAGTAGCTGTAGCATTTACAATTTCACTACTTAAGTCAAAAGTTGTATCATCTGCAACTCTTTTTGGAATTACTCCAACAACTTGAGTGTCAGGTAAGTCGCCATTCATCTTAATCATATTAAGAGTTTGAAGCATCTCAACTTCATGGGCACTACCTTGCCAATCAATCTCTGCTGGTGCCTTTAGATAATCAAAGAAATATACATCTCCAGCTTTACTATCTAAGGCATCAATACAGTCAATTACATAAACTTTATCATACTCTATAATCAAAGGAATCAATCTTTGAGCCAATGTTCCACCATCAACAATACTAATTGTATGTTTATCTGAAATGAACTCATATTTTTCATCCAAATAGTGGATAAAGTGTGCTCCGATTCCTTCGTCTTGGAATAGGATATTTCCTATTCCTAATATTAGAATATTCATTTTTCTTCTACTTTGTCCCATCTATATCCGCTGATAATAGAGTCCATAGCACCATTTTTTCCATGTACTGCATTAAATACAGCTAGGTAAACGTGAATTGGTAAGAAGATTATGAAAATCCACATAAAGATATGGTGTAACTCTCTAACAAAAGCCAAACCACCCATCATAACTTCAAAATATCTCATAAAATCATAAAATAGTCCACCCATACCTTCATGATACACATGAACATAAAGAATAAGTCCAGTTAATGAAATCATAACAACAGAGATATAAATTCCTAAATAAGCCATAAATTGTAATGGATTATATACCCCTTTACCGTGTGGATGTTTAGATACTAATAGATAGTATCCAACTTGTTGTAACCACACTTTAGGATTAATAAAATCCCAAAAAGAGTCTCTCTCTATTTTACTTTGTTTATCAAAGATAAAAAGATAAAATTTTCCAATTGTAACAGCAATTAAAAGAAATCCAAAAACTATATGCCATGATCTAAAAAGAGCATTTAAAAAATTAACAGGCTCCCCTCCATTATTGCTAGGACTTATAAAAGGATACGCAATATAGAATCCAGATACAACTAAAACTATAATTGCAATAAATCTTACCCAGTGAGTTATTCTTAACCAGTAAGAAAACTCATAATGCATTTTAATCATAATATACTCCTAACAGCTAGTGCCATATACAGGATCAACTTTATAAACACCTAAATTATTACCTTTTTGATCCATTACATGAACGGCACAAGCAATACAAGGGTCAAAACTATGAATAACCCTAATTATCTCTAAAGGTTTAGAGATATCTTCAACTTTTAATCCAATTAGATTTGATTCATAAGGACCTTTTTGTCCTTTTGCATCTTCTGGACCTGCATTCCATGTTGATGGAACAACAGCTTGGTAGTTTTCAACAACACCATTTTTAATTCTAATCCAGTGAGATAACATACCTCTTGGAACATCTCCAATGAATCTTCCTTTATACTCTTTATTTTTATCAATTTTATAAGGAGCACAAGTATCTTGGTCAACTTTTAAATTTTCAATAAGTGTAGTAAATGTTTCTAAACCATTATCAATAATAGCCATTGCTTGAAGACATCTTGCCGCTGTTCTTCCTAAAGTTGTAAATAGTGCTGCTGTTGGAAGACCTGTCTCTTTTAAGAACTCATCTACAACTTTAACAACTCTTTTATTTCCTTTTGCATATGAAACTAAAACTGATGCTAATGGTCCAACTTCCATTGGTTGACCATCATATCTTGGAGATTTCATCCAAGTATATTTACCCTTATCATCAATCGATTTTGAAGGAATTTCAGTTCCATCAGGTCCAATAGTCATTTTATCTTGTAATCCTGTATAGTTAGGATTTGTTTTACCATTATATGGATGTAAAGGCTCATTATCTGCATACCATGCATGTGTTGCTTCTTCTGTAATTAAATCTTCATTTATTGGAAGAACATTTGATAAGTCACCATTCATAATAATACCAGTATCAAAAAGATATTCTGTTCTATTTAATTGCATCTCTTGGTGAGACATAAAGTTCATAGTTCCAGCTTTTTCAGTTACACTTTTTTCACCAGCATAAGCTTTTGCAGCCATTTTAATATCTGCATAATAAGCATTTTTAATAAAGTTAGAAACTTCTTTATATTTTGTTAAATATTCACCCATTCTTGAAGGATCAAGTAGATCCATAACACAAGTAACTCCACCAACAGTTAAACTTTGTGGATGTGGTTGTTTACCACCAAATAGTGCCATTAATTGAGCTGCTGTTCTTTGAACTTCTAATGCTTTTAAATAGTGTGAAAGCGCAATTAAGTTTTGTTCTGGTGTAAAGTTAAATGTTCCATGTCCCCAATATGCATTTGCAAAAGGTCCAAGTTCACCTTTGTCAACAAAAGCTTTAACTCTATCTTTTACTTGAATTAAATCATTTTCACCAGTTGCAATTGGATATTTTGTATATTGGAATGCTTCTTTAGCAGCTTTTGCTGGATCTGCACTAAGTGCTGAAACAACATCAACCCAATCTAATCCATGTAAATGGTAAAAGTGAATTACGTGGTCATGCATAAATAGTGCTTGGTTCATTAAACTTCTTGTTAATTTTGCATTTAAAGGAGGAACAATACCAAGTGCATCCTCAACTGCTTCAATACCTGCTCTATAGTGTGAGAAAGTACAAACACCACAGATTCTTTGCATCAAAAATCCTGCATCTCTTGGGTCTCTATTTTTTACAATAGTCTCTAAACCTCTCCAAAGTGTTGCAGATGAGAAGGCATTTTGAATTACATTATTTTCATCAACCTCTACTTCTATTCTTAAATGTCCTTCGATTCTTGTAATAGGGTCTACGATAACTCTTTTAGTTGCCATTTTTTTTACTCCTCATCTTTTGGATGTTTAAATTTTGAAATAGCTGCGTGTGCTGCAATACCAATACCGGTTACTGCAAGAAGCCCAACACCAATTTTATCTGCTGTTGCATCTGCTCCTAATCCACCAAATACTGTATTGTATAATCTGTCTGCAACAGGCTCTTCAAATGGTCCCATTGTATCCCAGAAATCTGGCTCACTACAACCTATACAACCATGTCCAGCTTGAATAGGCCATGATGTATGTTGATTAAATCTATTTTTACCACAGTTATTAAATGTATAAGGTCCTTTACATCCAACTTTATATAAACAGTAACCTTTTTTTGCACCTTCATCACCAAACTCTTCTACAAACTCACCAGCATCAAAGTGCCCTCTTCTCTCACATAAATCGTGAATTCTAAGTCCGTAAGCCCATTTTGGTCTATTATATGCATCAAGGGCGGGTAGTGTACCATAAAGAATAAAATGTAATAGAGTTCCAACAATATTTTTTTCACTTGGAGGACATCCAGGTACATTTATAACTGGTTTGTTTGTAATTTTGCTAAGTGCAACTGCTCCTGTTGGATTAGGAATAGCAGCTTGAACACCACCAAAAGAAGAACATGTACCAATAGCAAAAATTGCTTTTGCACTTTCACATGCAATTTGTGCAGTGTGCTCACCTGTATGTCCTTTTCCACCAACAGTTAAATAGAAATCATTTTGTCCACTAGGAATACCACCTTCTACCATTAAGATGTAGTTACCTTTATGTCTTTCAATAGCATGTTCTAAATTGTGTTCAGCTTGCCAACCTGCACTTGCCATTAATGTTTCATGATACTCTAAAGAGATGTAATCAAATATTAAGGAATCGATTGTTGGAGCATCAGTTCTAAGTAGTGACTCAGAACATCCTGTACACTCTGCCATATGCAACCAAATGATAGGTAATCTATCACTTAACTCTGCAGCCTTTGCAACAAGAGGAGAAAAGTTACCTGGAAGTGCTAACATTGCAGTAATTGCTGTTGCCCACTTCATAAAATCTCTTCTTGATACACCTTTCTCTTCTAACACCTTAGGTATAGACTTGTTTTCGTCTAACTTTGGTAGTTTTTCAAGAGTTTCTAACCTTTTCGAAAGTCTGTCAAATAAACTTTTTTCTTCCACAACCAATCCTTTTGAATAATTGTTCGTTCAAACATCAAATTTTAATAAAAATTGTTTCAATAAAAATTGACTCAAATCAAATTTTTGAATGAATATTCATTGTTTAGTAGAAATATTACACGACTTAAACTTAACTTTAACTAAAAGATTAATAATTTTTTTAAATTTATATAAATTTATAATTCTTTTTTATATTTTGTGTCAAAATAGTGACAAAGGTGTGCCTAATTTCCTCCCTTTTTTCTCCCTTTTTATTACATTATTTTTACACTATTTTTTAATATTGGTTATTTTTTTGTGATTTTCATAATAATTAGATTTATTAGTAAAACTAATAAATCTAATTTTAGAAGATAAAATAATGATTTTTAATTAATTTGGTAATTTATTTTTTACTATAAATCTATTGGATACTCTTTAGAGATAAGAATATTTACATTTTTTAGATTCTTATTTAGTTTTGTTAACAGTATTGTATTTGCAAACATATTTCCACAAAGAATTAAATCATTGATTCTTATCTCTTTGTCTATTTTATTAATATTATCCACTAAAAACTCTGATAAACTTTCATAGAATGAGTAAGCAATCATACTCTTTTCAACTCCAGCTAAAAGATAGCTCATTGAACTTTGTATAACTCTTCTATAATCTAAATAGTTTTTGCCATCAATTTTTATTAGATTCATATCAATTTGAATACCACCTTTTGCACTATACAATAAAGCCGTATCTTCAAACTCTTTATAATCTCTCATTCCTAAGAGATAAGATAAAATATTTAAAATTGTCCCAAATCCATTACTATTTCTATTATTAAACTCTTTTTCAAAAAATTCAGGAAATTTTATTTTATAATTTTCAACTAATCTATTGCAATTTTCATCAATTGATTTTATATCTTCTAAACAGTTATCAACACTACTTACAATATTTGGAATATGTATAATATCTTTTTGACCAACTTCAGGAAGATTTACTAAAATAGAAGAGTTCTCACTATTATATGAAAAATATGCTCCTGCAACTGGAACATCTTTTTTATTAAACTGACAAAGAGTAGCTCTAAAAACTGATCCATATTCATCAAAATAGTCTTTTGCACAAATTACTTTTCTATTTAATTTATAGTCATATTTAGGAAATAGCGTTTTTTCTCCATGGATTATAATGTTTTGTTTATCATTATATGTAACTTTTAATCCGTTTTGATAAATATCATCATTAATATATAAAACAAAATCAATTCCACTGTTTTTTAAAGCATTTGAGAATAACACTGTCTCTTTATCATCAGGAATTTTTGCATAGATAAATCTTGTGTTTGAGTACTCTTTATCCCTGTTTTCTAAAAGTTTAAATTTTAGTTTTACTAAAGGTCTCTCTATTGAACATAGAAGTTGTAAATCTTTTTGAGAAATCTCCAAAAGGTTTGAGGCTGCATTTATATTTGTAATTAAAAGTTTAACTTCATGTCCCCTTGATTCAAAAAGCTCTCTTAACTTCTTTGATGGAAGGAAAAAATCTTTTAAGCCATTATTTGTTTCAAATCTTGAAATTCCGCCCTCTTTTATCTTATTTATATCATTTGAAAAGTCTATATGATTCTCTTCTAGTATCTTTTTTATTTGATCATTTGTCATTAATGTAAGATTAATTTTAATATCTTTATCTTCAATCTCTTCATATTTTTCATAATCAAAGCTCTCTAATACTTCAGAATTTGATAAAAAAATAGATAAAGGAAGTCTAGTCTCTAACTCTTTAAATAGTTTTTCTATATTCTCTTGAATATCGTCACATATTAAAAGGATAAAACCTTTATACATTTTAGAGTTAGCATTAACTTTTGATTCTTTTATTATACAATCAATGATATTTTTAAAATAAAAATTTGTACTATTAAAATCTATTTTATAAATTAGCTCCATGTGGTATCTTCCTCATTTGGAATCCTATTTAAATGTTCCCCGTTGTAACTTCCAATTAGTTCTAAAGCAATATCTTTTACACTTTTATTATTGATTTTTTCAATTTTACTTCCAGTTGTTTCAATCTCTTTTAAAGCTTGTGCTATATACTCTTCAAATTTGTCCTCTATTGTTTTGGTAAGTCCAATTTCAACAGTAACAATATCTTCTGGAATTATTCCTAAAATAGTAACTTCTGCATGTTTATCTAAAACTGAGCAGATCTCAAGCATTTCAACAATCTCTACTTCGTGTGCAGTTTTTCTATATTGTCCAAGTCCCAACAATACATCAGAAGGGAGTCTATATATCTCCCCTGCTCTATCTTCAATAGAGACAGTATCTAAAATTATTACATTATCATACTCTTGAAAGTAAGTCATTAGTTTAAAACCTAATGTTCCACCTTCAATAATCTCTAAATTGTCGTCAAATTTAAAATTCTCTTTTAAATATTTTGCAGCATAAATACCTACACCCTCATCTTTGAATAATAAATTCCCAACTCCAATAACTATATTGTTCATAAAAATCCCTAAACTTTAAAAATTTATTAAAATTAAATATTATATTTATAATTTATATTTTAACTCAAATAAACTTTTATAAAAAAATAGGCTGCAACATTTTGTCACAGCCTATTACAAATAGAAACAAATTTTCTATTTTCCGTGAGTTTCAACTTCACCTTTTGAGTTAACAATGCTTTTGTTAACAAATTTTGTACCACCAAATACAATATTAATATCACCCTCTCTCCAGAAGATAGTTCTCCAGATTTGATAATAAATATGTGACATAACCCACATAATCAAAATATACATTGCAGTGTGGTGAGCAATTCTAACACCCATATTTCCACCAAATACCCAAAGTGTCCAATCAGTAGATACGTGAAGAATCCAAGGCCACCATGCACCAATTGAACTATGCCCTGAAGCTAGCCCATGAACATACATTTGAAGACCAGTTAACAACATAAATACTAATAGAATATGAAATAGAGTAAAGAACATAATGTTATAACTATCACTATACTCTGTATCAAATTTTTTTCTTCTATTAAAAGTAATTAAGTTGAAGAAAACCTCACAAAACTCTACAAAATTTCTTTTTGTTGGCAAAATCTTTTTATATGGTTTTTCAAATCTAGAGAAAAGATACAAATAACCAATTAAAATTGCTGTAACATCAAATATAATAGCAACAATAAAATGTCCCCATCTATTCCATGCCATCACATATTTATCAACTGCAGGATCTGCAATAAATGTTTGATAATATGGATGACCTATATATAGCCCGGTTATAACTGCAACAACCATACAAATAGCATTCATCCAGTGAATGGTTCGCATGATTGGAGTCATTCTCTCAACCCGCTTCATTTTAGGCACGGCATCCTCCTACTGGATCTACTTTGTATACTGCCAATTCTTTGCCTTTTGTATCTACAATGTGAACTGCACAAGCGATACAAGGGTCAAAACTATGCACTGTTCTAATAATCTCTAATGGTTGATCTGGATCAACTACTTTAGTTCCAACTAAAGAAGCCTCATAAGCTCCCATTCTACCTTTGTAATCTTTTGGAGCTGCATTCCAAGTTGATGGAACAACTGCTTGATAATTTACAACTTTTCCATCTTTGATTTTAACCCAGTGACCCAAACCACCTCTTGGTGCTTCAGCCATACCATAACCTTGCGCGTCTTTTGCAACTTTGTCAAAATCAAACTCTGTCCAAGTAGATAAATCCCCAGCTGCTGCATTTTTAGCTAGTTCATCACACCACTCTAAAATTGCTTCTGCCATAAGTTCTGTTTCAATAGCTCTTCCAGCTGTTCTTCCTACAGTAGAGAATAATACAGAAGTAGGAAGATTTCCATTTTTAAGGAAAGTTGTTACATATTTTGTAATTCTTTCATCCCCTTTTGCTACACCAACTATCATTCTAGCTAGTGGTCCAACTTCCATTCTTTGATCATCATAAAGTGGTGATTTAATCCAAGAGTATTTTTTCTCCACATCTAAATATGCAATCCCATCTTTTTTCTCTTTAAATCCTGTATAGTTAGGATTTGTTTTTCCATTAAATGGGTGAAGATTATCAGTTCCCTCATACCAAGAGTGAGTAACATCTTCAGTAATTTTAGATTGGTCTAAATCAAAAACTTTTGTTAAATCTTTATTTAAAACAATTCCACTAGGGAAAAGTTTTTTAGCTTCATAAAATGGTGTATCATCTAAGTTAAAGTCACCATAAGACATATAGTTTCCTAAACCACCACCAACACCTTCAAGTGCTTCATCTGCATACATAGTTCCAGCCATATAAACATCAGGTAAATATGCTTGTTTGATAAATTTTTGTGCCAATTGAATAATATCTTTAAACTCTGCAATTCTTGCAGGATTTTTAATATCTTGTACACAAGTTACTCCACCAACAACAATTGATTGTGGATGTGGATTTTTACCACCAAAAATAGCTTGAGCTTTTGCAATTTTTCTTTGTAAATCTAAAGCATCAAGATAGTGAGAAAGACCAATTAGATTTTGCTCAGGAGTTAGTTTATAAGCTTTACTTCCCCAATAAGCATTTCCAAATACCCCAAGTCTTCCTTGTTTTACATATTTTGTAACCCTTGCTTGTACTTCTGCAAATACATCTTCACTAGCATTCCAAGGTCTTTGTCCAGACAATTTAGCCCATTTTTGAGCTTCAGCAACAGCTGCTTTTGGATCAGCTTCTAAAGCTTTTGTAATATCAACCCAGTCTAATGCATGTAGATGATAGAAGTGAACAATATGGTCATGAAGATATAAAGCACCTTGCATTAAGTTTCTAACAATTCTAGCATTTTTAGGAATTGTAACACCAAAAGCATGCTCAACTGCTTCAATACTTCTTTGGTAGTGAGTACCTGTACAAACACCACAGATTCTCATTGCTAAAAGACCACAGTCTCTTGGGTCTCTTCCTTTTAAAATCTCTTCAATTCCCCTAAACATTGTAGAAGAACTGTATGCCTCTGTGATCACATTATTTTCATCAATAACTGCTTCAATTCTTAAGTGCCCTTCAATCCTTGTTATTGGATCAATTACTACGTGTTTACTCATTATTCATCTCCATCTTCGCTATGAACTGTTCTTTTTCCAATTGCAGCACTTGTAACTGCGTGCACACCAATACCAACTGCTGTTGCTGTTAATAATCCAAGCCCGAATTGATCAACTGTTTTTTCAACTCCACCTGTTGGAGCCTTAATATTTGCATCAGCCATTGGTCTTTCATATGCATATTTATCCCAAAAATCAGGTTCAGAACAACCAATACATCCTCGACCTACACCAATAGGCCAGTTTGCACCTTCGTTATATCTAATGATAGAACAGTTATTAAATGTCATAGGACCTTTACATCCCATTTTATATAAACAGAAGTTGTTTTTAGCTCCAATATCTCCCCACTCTTCAACAAATTCACCAGCATCAAAGTGAGCTCTTCTTTCACAGTTATCGTGAATTCTATAACCAAATGCAAATTTTGGTCTTAATAGTGAGTCAAGTTCTGGAACTTGTCCAGTTAAAACATAATGTAAAACAACACCGACCATATTAGCTGGGTTTGCAGGACATGCAGGAATATTAATAACAGGTTTACCTTTTACAATATTCATAACTCCAACTGCACCTGTTGGATTTGGAGCAGCAGCAGGAATCCCACCAAAAGTTGCACAGGTTCCAACAGCAACAACAGCAGCAGCATCTTTTGAAAGTCTCTCTAAATGCTCTTTAAAGGTTTCACCACTTGCACCTATTGTTCCATATTGTCCATTCATAGCTGTTGGAATTGCACCCTCAACAAAAAGAATATATTTACCTTTAAAGTGTTCAATTGCATCTTCTAATTGTGCATCTGCTTGATGTCCAGAAGCAGCCATAATAGTTTCATGAAATTCTAAACTTAAAACATCAAATATTAGATCATCAACTGTAGGAGCAGAAGATCTTAATAGAGCTTCTGAGTTACCTGCACAGTCTTGTAACTCAATCCAAATTACAGGAACTCTGTTCATAAGTTCTGTAGCTTGTGCAACAAGTGGAGTAAACATAGGAGGTAACATTAATGTAGCAGTTGTTGCACTTGCCCATTTCATAAAATCTCTTCTATTTACACCTTCACTTTCAACAATACCCATCATATCAATGTCTTTAAGCGCTGGTTGCTTTCTTAATGCCTCTAATCTAGTTTTTGCTTTTTCAAAAAGCGAACTATAATATGCATCACCTTTATTTGTATCGACTCTAGCAGAATTCTGGGTAAAAACTTTTTTTACCATCTCATGAGAATCAACCATATAACCTCTCCTTTGTCTTATTTAAATGAATATTCATTTAGCAGTAATGAAAAAATAACTTTTAGGTACTTAAGTTTTTCTTATAATAAATAATTAATTATTTTTATATATTTTTAATAAATTATTTAATTTTTTTGAGAAGAGATAAAAAGTGCTATAGGATGGATGTTACATAAAGTAGACATAATTTGTCGCAAACTAAGATAACTTTTTTTATATTAGATTTAAGTTTTATTTTATATTTGTATTGTTACTAAGAGAAACATTTTTAGTGTGTAGTACATACAGAACAAACATCAAAACTTCTTAAAACTATTTGTGCTTTTTCAATTGAGTCTAAGCCAATTATTGCTTTTTGTGCAATTGATTGATTATCTAAACTTCCAGGACCTAGATTCCATACTGTTGGTGTAATTACATCATATTTCTGAATTTTTCCCTCTTCTATTGTTACTTTATGGTATAAAGAACCTCTACTTGCTTCAACAACACCTTGACCTTCTGCACTATTAATATCATTTAAAGAGTAACTAACTTTTGTTGCTGATTCTTCACTTATATTTATCTCTTTTATAAGTTTTTTTGTATTGTAAAGAAGATGTGCCAACTCATCCATTCTTGCCATAACTCTAACTAAAACAGAGTCTTGATAGTTTTCATATAGAGCTGAAAGGAACTCTCTTTTTGAAACTACAGCTCTTGAAAGAGGTCCTGTTTCATAAAAATTGTTTCCATACTTTACACTTTTTGACCAAGTATAAGAGTTACTATTTTGCAAATTCTTATCTACATTAAAAGTGTAATCACTATTCTCCTCTATTCTTTCAAAATCTATTTTATTAGTCAATCTTTTATTAACTTTTCCCATTTTAAAAAGGGAACTTGAAGATAGAACAATATGTCTATTGTGACTTCTACCTATTTCATTAAAGTTATTTTCATAACATAAATCTATAAAATCTTTAAAATCACCTTTTATATTTGTTAGTTCATCTATTTTTGAAAAAGAGAGATAAGTTTCAAAATCAACTCCAACAAACTGTTTCTCAAAAAAATTTATTGCACTATCTAAGTAGTTGTTCATTGTAGTTAAATCAAAAAGTGTAGGATCACTTACAACTCCACCTGGAATCATATATGAGGTATGGGGCCACTGTCCACCAATAACAGCTAAAGCTTTTATTGTTTCACTTGCTGTTGATAAACCTTTAAGCCATTTTTCACCATGAAGAGGTTCATAACTAGAAAAATCTCTTTTTGAAAGTTTAATCATATCTGGCATAATAAACATGTAAAACCATTTTATATGTGAATCAATAATCTCAATATTAAGCCCAATTTCTCTTAAAAGTTTTGCTTTTTTTGTAACTTTAAGTTCAGCTCCAATATTTTTATAAATATCTTCCAAAGCTTCAACAGTAGCTTTCAAATGGGCTTGACCACAAATTCCACAAATTCTTGGCGTATAAACTAAAGCATCAAGTGGCGCTTTATTTTCTAAAATATACTCAAAACCTCTAAAGTTTAAAAACTCTATTCTTGCATCTTTGATTCTATTATTATCCCATTGGCATACAAGTTTTGCTTCGCCTTCAATTCTTTCAATAATATCAACTGTTTTCATTATGACCTTTCAATATGGAAAAATTTTAGCATATTTTTAATATAAGTTAGGAATTTGGTGTTTTGGGTTTAAATCTCTTTTACACTTGCTTCGCAAAGTGTTTACAATCTTTTATGCCAAAAGATAAAATCTCTCTTGTGCCTAGCGTAGGTCACTCTTACAACCTTTTTATTGAAAAAGGTTGCGCCAAAACAACCAGACGCGTTGTTAAAGCTCTTTGAGGGTATTTGCGTAGCAAACAGTGAAGCCGTTGGTAGTTTTTTTCAAAGAGAGTGCAAGCACAGGCAATACTTTTTTCTATAAAAAAGTATTAAAAGCACTCCTCTCGCAAGAGAGTTTGTACACCACGCAAGTGGGCACAAAAAACTAATCTATAAGCTTCTTATGCAACCTATCTATTTTAAAAGTCTTAGCAACTCCTGAGATTGACAAATATGCTCTTTTGCTAATACCTAAAGGAACTTCTGCTGGAATTCCTATATTTTTTTTAGTTTCAAGCATATTGTCCCTTGGAAAGTCAAACTCAGTACAACCAATACAAGGCATTCCTGCTCTTGTTTTTGTACTTACATCATTCCATAAAATTTTATTACAATTAGAGTGTGTCATAGGACCACGGCAGCCTTGTTCATAAAAAAGACAACCCTCTTTTTTACCAAAGTGTCCTTCAATCTTCCATTCAAAATACTCATTTCTTGTACATCCATGGTGTGCCAAACCATAATATATCTCTTTTGGTCTTCCCCTCTCATCTAAAGATATTTTTCCATAATCTTTTAGGGAAAAAAGTGTTTGAAATATCCACTCAGGATGAACAGGACAACCTGTTAGATTAACTACAGGATGCGCTAAACTATATATATTTTGACTATCTAAAGAGTCACTTAATCCTTTGATTTGATTATTTTGTTCAAACTTTGCATGAACTCCTCCATAAGAAGCACAAGAACCAACGGCAATAATATATTTTGATTTTTTTACTAATTTATTAAAAATCTCATAAGGTGTATAGCCTGAGATTGAAAAAAACTCTTTTTGAGGAGTAATTGCTCCTTCAACAAGTAAAAAATCAATATCTACTTTAGAATTTAAAATCTCTTTGATTGTTGTGTGGGTTGTAATTGATGGATGATATATAAGATCAAAACTATTTAAAAATAGTTTCATTCTATTATCATTTGCACTTAAAAAAGAGTGTGTGTTACCATTACAGGTTATGGCTTGAAGCCACAACACTTTTGGTTTTTTACTCTTCGTATTTAAGTGCTCTAAAGATGTTTTCTGCAACTGCATCAGAATACTCTAATATATCTTTTTCTAAAACTTTCTCTCCACTTAAAAAAGCAAAACCTCCTAAAGCTCCCATAATCAATGCGAAAGCTGGGAAAAAGTCTTGTTGTCTAAACTCTTTATTAGAAGCTCCATCATCAAGTAGAATCATAACTTCTGTAACAAATTCACTTACACATAAAAACCCTTCACATCCCTCTTGGAAAACCTCTCTATTTGATAAGTAAACCCTTAAAAAGTACTCAATCACTTCAGGTGCTTTTTTTACACTTTCCAAATATTTTCTAGTGAAAAGATAAACCTTGTCTTTTGAATTAATATCCATTTGGTTTATTGTTTTAAGCTCTTTTGCTAAAACATTTGTTGAGTATTTGATTGCATATTTTGCCAACTCCTCTTTTGATTTGAAGTAGTTGTACATATTACCAACACTCATTTTCATTGATTTGGCTATATCTGGAATTGTTGTATTGTAAAAACCATTTTTAGAAAACAGTTTCAAAGAGTTTTCAATAATTGTATTTTTTTTCTCTTCTTTTGCTGACAATATCAATCCTTCATTTTAATTTTTTATAGTCGATTATATTATTAAAAATATTAATAACGAATGAAAATTCATAAATTGACCTAATAATTATCTACAATATGGTCATGTAATCAATATGTAACACTTTGAACTTATAATTCCACTAATTTTATTTCGAACGAAAGATTTTTATTAAAACAACGAAAGATAAAGATGAAACCAAAAGAGCGACAAGCGTACATATTAGAAAAAATCAGACAAGAAAAGTTTGCTTCAGTTGAGGAGTTAAGTAACATTTTTTGTGTATCACTACAATCCATTAGAAAAGATGTAAATGATTTATGCAAAGAGGGACTTCTAAGAAGAGTCTATGGAGGAGTTGAAATTCCTGTTCAACAAGAGAATATCTCTTATAATAGTAGAAAAATTATTCATTATGATGAAAAAAAGAGTATAGCAAAACTAATTGCTAAACAGATACCTAACAATAGCTCTTTGTTTTTTTCAATCGGTACAACACCTGAGATAATTGCAAAAGAGTTAATAAACCATGAAAATCTAAAAATCTTTACTAATAATATAAATGTGGCACTTGTTTGTTGCGAAAATCCCACTTTTGAGGTTGTTCTTCATGGGGGATTAGTTAGAAATAAACACAGAGATATTTTGGGAAATGATATAGAGAATTTTTTTAGTAAATATAGTGTTGATTTTGGAATATATGGAGTTGGAGCAATAGAAGAGGATGGTTCTTTGCTTGATTTTACCCATGAAGAGATACAAGCAAGAGAGGCAATAAATAGATATAGCAAAAGGGTATTTTTAGCTGCTGATTTTTCAAAGTTTGAAAGGAAAGCACATATAAGGGGAGGAAATATCTCAATGGTTGACAACTTTTTTTGTGATAAAAAACCTCCACAAAATATCTATGAAATATTAAAAAGAAATGAAGTTGAACTTCATTTCCCTACTTATGAAGGGGTTAATTAATGGCTTATATAAAATTAAAAAATATAACAAAAAAATACAATAAAAAAATGGTAATTGAAGATTTAAATTTTGAGATAAAAAAAGGGAGTTTTACAGTTTTATTAGGACCCTCAGGATGTGGAAAATCGACAACACTTAGAATGATAGCTGGACTCGAAGAGATAAGTTCAGGGCAGATTTTAATAGATGGGAAAGATATTTCAAAACTTCCAGCATCTAAAAGAGGAATCTCTATGGTATTTCAATCTTATGCACTTTTTCCTCACTTAAGTGTTAAAGATAATATTCTTTTTGGTCTAAAGGTACGAAAAGTTGCCAAAGACGAGAGAGAAAAAAGACTTAAAAAAGTTATTAAACTTGTGGGACTTGAAGGTTTGCTTGAGAGTAAACCTTCACAACTATCAGGTGGACAAAAGCAAAGAGTTGCTCTTGCAAGGGCATTTGTGGCAAAGAGCAAAATTTGTCTTATGGATGAACCTTTGTCTAATCTTGATGCAAAACTTAGACATGAGATGAGAATAGAGATAAAAAAATTACAACAACAACTAAATATGACAGTTTTATATGTAACCCATGATCAAACAGAAGCCATGAGCATGGCTGATCACATAATCTTATTAAACAAAGGAGTAATTGAACAACAAGGCAGTCCTAAAGAGTTATATGAAAATGTAGCAACAACCTTTGTGGGCAAATTTATTGGTACACCACCAATGAATATACTAAATATAAAAAAGGAGAATGAAAAGATATTAATAAACAATCAAGAGATTAATACAACTTATTCAAGCCGTATTACTGATGATATATGTTTTTTAGGAATCCGTCCTGAAGATGTATATTTTGAAGAGAATAATAGTGGATTAGAAGGGGAGATAATTTATCAAGATTATCATGGCTCAGATACTATTTTAGGAATTCAAACTCTAAATAGTAACTTAGATAATCCAATATTAATGAGAATACAAAAAGCCGAAAACTACATAAATGGTGATAGGGTTTGGGTAAATTGGAGTGAAACTAAAATTAACTTTTTTAACTCACAAGGTGAGAGAAGAGAGATCTTATCTTAAATAAATCTAATTAGTAGGAGAAAATATATGTTTAGATTTGTAAAAAGAGCTGCATTAGTTAGTGTTTTAGCTGCAAGCTTTTTATCAAGTGCAAATGCACAAAAAACTGAATTAACGATGTACTATCCAATTTCTGTCGGTGGACCACTAACAAAAATTGTTGATTCTATGGTAGAAGAGTTTGAAAAACAAAACCCTGATATTGATGTAAATGCAATCTATGCAGGAAACTATAATGATGCAAGAATTAAATCACTTGCTGCATTAAAAGCTGGTCAACCTGCACAATTAGCTGTAATGTTCTCTATTGATACTTATGACTTAATTGAACAAGATGCAATTATCTCATTTTCAGATATTGTTAAAAGTGACAAAGATAAAGAGTGGTTAAACTCTTTTTATCCAGCATTAATGGAAAATGGTACAACTTTAGGAAAAGTATGGGCTATCCCTTTTCAACGTTCAACAATTATAATGTATTACAACAAAGATGCTTTCAGAAAAGCAGGACTTGACCCAAACAAACCACCAAAAGATTGGGATGAAATGGTAACAATGGGTAAAAAACTTACAACAAATGACCAATGGGGACTTATGATTCCTTCAACTGGATATCCATACTGGATGTTTGGAGCATTAGCAAAACAAAATGGTGAAATTCTAATGAATAGTGAAGGAACAAAAACATATTTTGATAACCCAAATGTTGTAAAAGCTTTAGAGTATTGGAAAGATTTATCTAATAAGTATAATATTATGCCAAAGGGAACTATTGAGTGGGGAACACTTAGAAAAAATTTCTTAAGTGGAAAAACTGCGATGATGTGGCACTCTACAGGAAATTTAACTGCTGTTAAAAACGAAGCAACTTTTGATTTTGGTGTTGCAATGCTTCCTGCAAGTAAAATGAGAGGAACGCCTACTGGTGGAGGAAACTTCTATATCTTTAAAAAAACCACTCCTCAAGAGAGAGAAGCTTCTATGAGATTAATCAAGTTTATGACAAGCCCTGAAAACTCTGCAAAATGGTCTATGGGAACAGGATATATTGGTATTTCAAAAGCTGCATACAATACTCCTGATCTTAAAAAATATGTTGAAGAGTTCCCTCCTGCAAAAGTTGCAAGAGATCAATTAGAGTTTGCAACTGCTGAACTTTCTACTTACCAAACAGGAAGAGTTAGAAAAATATTAGATGATACTATCCAAGCTGTTTTAACAGATAAAAAAGAGCCAAAAGAGGCTTTAGAAGAGGCTCAAAAAGAGGCTTCTAAACTATTAAGAAACTATAAATAAGGATTAATATGAGACATGTTTACGGTTGGTTGTTACTGCTTCCTGGATTTACTCTTATTGTAGCATTTACACACTATCCAACTGTAACGACCTTTATTAACTCTTTTTTCTCAAACCAAACAGTTATTAGGCCCAAAAAATTTGTTGGGCTTAGTAACTATGAGTATATGTTAAATGATCCTGTATTTTTACAAACATTTAAAAATACTATCTATTTTGCACTTACAACTGTTCCTTTATCTATTGCTCTTGCTTTAGCAATGGCAGTTTTTGTTCAAGAGAAAATTAGAGGTCGTTCTGTTGTAAGACTTGCATACTTTACACCAACAATCCTACCTATGGTTGCAGTTGCAAATATTTGGCTCTTTTTTTATGCACCTGAAATTGGTCTAATAAATCAGATATTTCAATATTTCAATCTTCCTCAACAAAACTTTTTGGGAGATACTAATATGGTATTGGAAGCAACTATAGTTATGACTGTTTGGAAAGAGGCTGGATTTTTTATGATTTTCTACCTAGCTGCACTTCAAAGTATTCCAAAAGAGTTAAATGAAGCTGCAAAAATAGAAGGTGCATCTGCTTGGACCAGTTTTTGGAAAATTACTTTTCCTCTTCTTATGCCAACAACTTTTTTTGTAATGGTAAATGCTCTGATTAACTCTTTTAAAATGATTGATCACCTCTTTATTTTAACTAAAGGTGGTCCTGATAATGCCTCAAATCTACTGCTTTATTACATTTATGATGTGGCTTTCTCATTTTTTGATTATGCCTATGCTGCCACACTTACTATAGTACTTTTAGCACTTTTGATTGTTGTTTCACTAATTCAGTTTGGATTAGTAGAGAGAAAAATACACTATAAATAGGAAAAAGATGAAATTATTACAAAAAATTGCAACCTATACTTTGGCTATAATTTGGATACTTCCACTAATATATACCTTTTGGGCAGCATCTCATGAAGAAAAATACTCTTCTGATTTTACCCTTTTTGCACCTTTGAGTGGTCAAGCTTTTTTTGATGCTTGGATACAAGCACCATTTTTACAATATTTAACAAATACCTTTTTTTTGGTAACTATTATTTTAATAGGGCAGATGGTTCTTTGTACTTTAGCAGCTTATGCATTTGCAAAATTTGATTTTTATGGTAAAAATATAGCTTTCTTTTTAGTTCTGATGCAATTAATGATAATGCCTGAAAATTTAATAATAGAAAATTATAAAACTGTTGCAAATTTTAATTTAATAGATACAACATGGGGAATGGCAATTCCTTATATAGCTTCAGCCTTTGGAATTTTTCTATTAAGACAAACTTTTAAAACTATTCCAAGTGAGTTAGATGATGCGGCAAAAATAGAAGGATGCTCTCCTATTGGAACTCTTTTTAGAGTCTATATTCCCTTGTCAAAACCAACATATTTAGCCTATGCATTGGTTTCAGTTTCATACCACTGGAATAACTTTTTATGGCCACTTGTAATTGCAAACTCAAATGAAGTAAAACCACTTACTGTTGGACTTGCAATTTTTGCAGCACCTGAATCAGGAGTTCAATGGTCTACAATCTCTGCTGCAACTCTAATCTCAGTTGCTCCACTCCTAATCGCTTTTTTAATTTTCCAAAAAGAGTTTGTTAACTCATTTTTGCACACAGGAATCAAATAATGTATGAGATTTTAAAAGATATAGATTTTATAATTTTTGATTTGGATGGTGTTTTTTATAGAGAAGATGAGAAAATTGAAGGAACAAGAGAGATAATTAATTTTTTAGATTCACAAAAAATTGAGTACTGCTTTTTTACAAATAACTCAAACTATAAAACAAGCAGATACAAAGACAAACTGCTTTATGGTGGTGTTGATGTAAGTGAAAATAGAATCTTTACAACCACAAAACTAATTGAGCACTATCTTTTTGAAAACTTTGCAGATAATATCTATGTTTTAGGAAGTATGCAGCTTCAAGAGAGCCTTTATAGTAAATATAAAAAGTGTGAAACTAATCCTGAATATATAATTATTGGTATGGAAAACTCTATAACACTAAAAGATATCTCAAACACAATAAATCTTATTGGAGAAAATACAAAAATAATAGCTGCTAATCCTGATAAACTAATCCCATTAAAAGGTAGATTTGAGTTAGAGTGTGGGGTCATAAATAGTATAATTGCACAATTTACAAATAAAGAGATAAAGATAATAGGGAAACCAAACACTTATGGATATGAAACAATTTTAAAAAAGTTTAATAAACAAAGTCATAAAACAATGATGATAGGAGATACTTACGAAACAGATATATTAGGAGCAAAAAACTCAAAAATAAATCCAGCATGGATAAAAACAGGGAATGAGCTTCCAAATTATGTGGTAAAAAAAGATTTTATGATTTTTGATTCATTAATAGATTTAAAAGAGAAGTTAGAAAAAACAAAGGGGTTTTAAAACCCCTCTATCTTATGAGTGAACTAAGTTAGTTAACTCTTTGTCACTTAGAGTATGGAAGTTAAGATATTTGTAAATATCGTCTCTTTTCTCTGGAGTGATTTTTTTAGGTACCATATTTAAGTACTCTTCTTTAGTTGGAAGTCTTCCAAGAAGCGCCGCAAGAGCTGCCATTTCAGCAGAACCTAAATAAACTTTAGAGTCTTTTCCAAGTCTGTTATCAAAGTTTCTTGTACTTGTAGAAAATACAACTGCACCTTGAGCAACATTTGCTTGGTTACCCATACATAAAGAACAACCAGGAATCTCTAATCTTGCTCCTGCTGCTCCAAATACTGAGTAGTAACCCTCTTCAGTTAATTGTTGTTGATCCATTTTTGTTGGAGGAGCAATCCAAAGTTTTGCTGGAACTGGTCCTTCACCTTTTAGAACTTCACCTAAAGCTCTAAATAGTCCAATATTTGTCATACAAGAACCAACAAATACTTCATCAATTTTTTGAGTTGGTCTATTTGGATCATTTAAAATGTTTGTTAATGTATCAACATCATCTGGATCGTTTGGACAAGCTAAAATTGGCTCAGTAATCTCATTTAAATCAATCTCAATTGTTGCCGCATATTCTGCATCTGCATCTGGCTCTAAAAGCTCTGGATTTTTAATCCACTCTTTCATTTTATCAGCTCTTCTTTGAAGAGTTCTAGCATCTTGGTAACCCTCTTCAATCATTTTTTCAATTAGAGCTATATTTGAAGATAGGTACTCAATAATTGGCTCTTTGTTTAGTTGAACTGTACAAGCAGCAGCTGATCTCTCAGCAGATGCATCTGAAAGCTCAAATGCTTGCTCAACTTTCATATCTCCTAAACCTTGAATCTCAATTACTTTACCAGCAAAAATATTCTTTTTGTTTTTCTTAGGAACAGTTAATAGTCCTTGTTTAATTGCATATAATGGAATAGCATTAACTAAATCTCTTAGTGTAATTCCTGGTTGTAGTTTACCTGTAAATTTAACAAGAACAGACTCAGGCATAGTTAAAGGCATCATTCCTGTAACTCCTGCAAATGCAACAAGTCCAGAACCAGCAGGGAAAGATACTCCAATTGGGAATCTTGTATGTGAATCTCCACCAGTACCTACTGTATCTGGAAGACAAAGTCTATTTAACCAAGAGTGAATAACACCATCACCTGGTCTTAAAGTAACACCTGCTCTACTTGTAATAAACTCTGGAAGTGTATGTTGTAGGTTAATATCTGCAGGTTTTGGATAAGCAGCAGTGTGACAAAAAGATTGCATAACCATATCTGCACCAAAAGATAGTGCAGCAAGCTCTTTAATCTCATCTCTTGTCATAGGTCCTGTTGTATCTTGAGAACCAACAGTTGTTGCAATTGGTTCAACATACATACCTGGTTTTACACCTTCAACTCCACAAGCACGTCCAACCATTTTTTGAGCTTGAGTATACCCTTTTCCATTATCTTCTGGTTGTGTTGGAGCAATAAACATATCAGAAGCACCTAAACCAAGTACTTCTCTTGCTTTTGCTGTTAAACCTTTACCAATAATTAGAGGAATTCTTCCCCCTGCTCTCATCTCATCTGTTAAAGTGTTTGGCTCTAAAGTAAAAGTTGAAACAACTTGACCATTTTTAAGAATTTCTCCAGAATAAGGTTTTAAAGTAATAACATCACCAGTTTCTAAGCTATCAACATTTGCTTGAATTGGTAAACATCCTGAATCCTCTGCTGTGTTGAAGAAAATTGGAGCAATGATTGAACCAATTACAACTCCACCTGTTCTTTTATTTGGAACACCTGGGATATCTCTACCCATATGCCATTGAACAGAGTTGATACCTGATTTTCTTGATGAACCAGTACCAACAACATCACCAACATATGCCAATGGGTGACCTTTCTCTTTTAGTTTTGCCATCATTTCAAGTGGTTTTTCCATTCTTGATTGTAACATTGCAGTTGCATGAAGAGGAATATCCGCTCTTGTAAAAGCTACAGTTGCAGGAGATAAATCATCTGTATTTGTTTCACCAGGGATTTTGTAAACGGTTAAAGTAATCTCTTCTTCTAATGCAGGTTTATTTGTAAACCACTCTGCATTTGCCCAAGATTGAATTACCTCTTTAGCCTTTGCATTTCCAGCATCTGCTAACTCTTTAACATCATTAAATGAATCATAAACTAAAATTGTATTTTTTAATTGAGTTGCTGCAGCTTCTGTAATATCATCTATTTTTAATGCTTCTACAAGTGGAGTTACATTAAATCCACCCATCATTGTTCCTAAAATCTCAATAGCTTCTAACTTTGAGATCACTGAACATGCAACTTTTCCTTGTACTATATCATTTAAAAATGCCGCTTTAACATATGCTGCATCATCAACACCTGGGTTGATTCTATTTGTAAATAAATCTAAAGCGTATTGTGCATCTTCCACATTTTTTGCTTTTAATAGCTCAACTAATTGTGCAGTTTGTTCTGCAGTTAAAGCTAATGGTGGTAACCCGCCCTCTTTTAATCTTTCTTCTGTATGTGCTTTATAAGTAGCTAATAAACTCATATATACATCTCCTATATAATTTGTAGCACAAGTATAGCATAATGTAAAAGACATCCAATGTACAATTTTTGTTAATGATGGGACAATTTTTTATTCTTTGTACAAAAGTTACTAAAAGTAATAAAAAAAAATTGTGTGCTAATTTCAAAACTATAATATCGTGTAATAAATAAAAGTTAATAAAAATTAATCAAATTCCTTTAAGTTAAGAAGAGGTTTTATGTACAATTATTGTACATTAATTTTTTAATTGTATACTCTTTTAGTTGACTATTAAGTTTTATATTTTTTATATTAAATTAATAGTACTATTAAAATAAAAAAAGAGTATAAATGCTAAAAGAATTAGAAGATAAACTCCATTTAGAGATACCCTTAACTAAATATATGCAACTAAAAATTGATAAAATGGATGAAACCTCTTTTTATACAAGTGCTCCACTTCTTCCAAATATAAATGACAAAGGTACAGGCTTTGCAGGAAGTTTAGGAACATTAGTTACAATTTCTGCTTGGGGATTATGTTATTTGAAAGCTAAAGAGCTAGGATTTGATAACTGCATGATTGCTATAATCAAAAGTGATATTTCATATAGAGCTCCCGTTACAAAAGATATGATTTGTCAAACTTTAATTCCATCAAAAGAGCAATTACACTTACTTGAAAACAAACTAAAAGAGAAAAAAAGTGGTTCAATAAAGATTGAATCTAAAATTATTCAAGATGATAAAATATGTGTAGAGTTCAAAGGGGTATATGTAATTAAGATTTTATAAAAAATTTTTTAATTACTTTTATATACTCTTTTGAGCTAATTATTGAGCCTAATACAATCAATATACAAGCAAAAATAACAGAACTTGTTAAAGGAGCAATCCCCATAAAAACTAAAATTAAGGTAGAAAGAAGAGGAGCAAGATAAGATAGTGAGCCTAATATCTTTATATCACCATTTTTAACTGCAAAATCCCAAAGATAAAATGCTCCTCCTACTGGACCTAATCCTAACATAATAGAAGCAAAAAGCTGTGTAGCGCTGGGAATAATAGTTTGTTCTAAAATAAGATGGGCAATCAAAGAAAAAAGTGCTGTTAAAAGACAAAACCCAGTAACAGCAAAAGTTGGTATATGTTTTAATGTTTTTGAAATAACAGAGTATGAAGACCAGATAATTGCTGCAGCTAAAGCACAAGCAAATCCATAAAAATATTGCTCGTCAAACTCAAATTTTCCACCTTTTGAAACTAATAAAAAAGCCCCAACAAGAGCTAAAAATGTCCCTACAATATGGTACCATTTTAGTTTTTCATTTGGTAATAATGCCGAAAAAACCACTATTAATAAAGGCCAAAGATAATTTAACAAGTTTGCTTCAATTGCAGGTGCATTTTTAATTGCAACAAAATAAAAAAAGTGATAACCAAAAAGACCATAAAGTCCTACTAAATAGATTTTAAAAGGTATTTTAAAAAGTTCTTTGAAACTTCTTTTTTGTTTTTTTAACATAAAAAGCCCAATAAAAGAAGCTATAAAAAAAGATATTGCAAGAAGTTGAAAAGGGGGGATAGAACCAGATAAAACTGTAAAAAGTGCTAATGATGACCATAAAAGTATCGTTAAAAGTCCTAAAATATTACCTTTAGCGTGTGTATTGTCCAAATTTTATCCTTCAAAAAGATGATTATATAAATTAAACTCTTAAAAAGTAATTGTTTAACTTAATAGATTGTAAAATTACTTTAAATAAATTTTACAGGACAGTTAATGTATAAAAAAGTAATCCTAATAATTATAACAATATTTTTTATAGGGTGTAACAGTAAAGCCCCTGTAACAAATAGAGACCAACTTATACTTATCTCTCAAACAAATGAATTAGCTTTGGGTGAACAATCATACAAAGAGGTACTTAAAAATTCAGAAGTTATAAATAATACAGTAGATGCAAAAAGAGTAAAAGAGATAGGAAGAAAGATTGCAAATATAGTTGATAGAACAGATTATAAATGGGAATTTAATTTAGTAAAAAATGAAGAAAAAAACGCTTTTTGTCTGCCTGGAGGAAAAGTTGTTGTTTACACTGGAATACTTAAAGTTGCTAAAAATGATGATCAACTAGCAACTGTTATTTCCCATGAAATTGCACATGCACTAGCAAGACATGGAGCAGAAAGAATGACAACAGGACTAATATCTCAAGGGGTACAACTATTAGGAAATATCATTTTAAGTACTCAAGCTTCACATGTACAATCAACTTTTAATGTAGCCTATGGACTTGGTTCTCAATATGGAGTAGTGCTTCCTTATAGTAGAATGCAAGAAAATGAAGCAGATGAGATTGGGATTCATTTAATGTTTCAAGCTGGATTTAATATCTATGAATCTTTAAATTTTTGGGAAAATATGAGCAAAGACAGTAATCAAAGTAACGAGTTTTTCTCAACCCACCCAAGTTCTCAAACTAGAATAGAAAATATAAAAAGAATAATAAAAGAGTTAGAAGACAAAGAGGGAAAACTTCCTCCAAGAGTTCAATTCAATGAATCTCTTGGAAAAAGAATTTATTAAAGTGATTAAGCTATATTAGTATATATAGCTTGTACATCCTCATCATCTTCAAGTTTGTCAAAAAGTTTTTCCATATCTGCTTGTTCTTCTTCTGTAAACTCTTGTGGATTATTAGGAATTCTTTTAAGTTCAGCTTTTGTAAGCTCAATTCCAAGCTCTTCAAATTTGCTACTCATATTACCAAAATCTGTATAGTTTGCAAATGCAATAACTACTCCATCTTCCTCTTCAAGCTCCTCTAATCCTGAATCAATAAGTTCAAGCTCTAGCTCTTCTAAATCCATATCTGGCATTGCAAATTCAAAAATTGCTTTTCTATCAAACATAAATTCTAAAGATCCTGTAGGAACAACTTGTCCACCATTTTTATTAAAATACATTTTAATATTAGCAACTGTTCTAGTATTATTATCTGTTGCACATTCAACAAAAACTAAAACACCATGAGGACCTTTACCCTCAAAGTTTACATCTGCATAATTTGTTGCATCTTTTCCAGAAGCTCTTTTGATAGCGGCGTCAATATTCGCTTTTGGAAGGTTTTGTGCTTTTGCATTAAGTATTGCAGTTCTTAAAGCAGGATTCATATCAGGATCACCACCACCTGCTTTTGCTGCCATTTCAATTGCTTTTGCTAATTTTGGGAAAACTCTTGACATATTTCCCCATCTTTTCATTTTAGCTGCTTTTCTATATTCAAAGGCTCTACCCATAAATAACACTCCAATTATTTTACATTTTCGGGATTATACCAATTTTGAAATTAAGATGCAAAAAGATCTTTTTAAAATAGTGTAATAAAGTTATTTTTACAAATAATGATTAAATTTAAAAAAGATTATTAAGTAACTTTTATACAAAAATTAGATAACATCTTAGTTACACACAATACACACAAAAAAAGAAACAAGGTACAAAAATATTATGAAAAAGGTAGGATTAGCCGTTTTAACAACTTTTACTGTTGCGCTAAATGCTGCAACAATTACAACTCATTATAAAGTTAACTCAAATTTACAATTTGAGCTTTTACCAGAAGATCAATGGGTTACTTATGAAGTCTTTACTAAAGAGAGACTTTTTAAAAAAGTTGAGATAAATAGTAAAAATGAAGCTTCATTTGATGAAGAGTATTCTAATAATCTAAAAGATGACTCTTTTGAGGGTTATAACAGAGCAATGACAAGCTTTAATGATTATTTCTATATAAATGTATTAAATCCTGTCGCAAAGGGTTATAAAGAAGTAATTCCAGAACCAGGAAGAATTGCAATTGCAAACTTCTTTGACAACTTAATGTTTCCAATAAGATTTTTAAATAACATTTTACAATTTAAGTTTCAAAATGCTTTAGAAGAGACAGGAAGATTTGTAGTTAACTCAACTATTGGTATAGGTGGACTTTTAGATAGAGCAAGTGAAAATGGTTTAAAAGAGCACAAAGAGGATTTTGGTCAAACATTAGGTTATTATGGATTTGGTAGTGGTGCACATATAGTACTTCCAATACTTGGACCATCTAATGTTAGAGACATTGTAGGATTAGCAGCAGATATGTATATAAATCCAGTGACTGATTTAGGAAAACATGATATAGATTATAAAATTCCAGACGAAGGTTGGGAAACTATCGCAATTGGAACTTTTCAAACTATTAATAAAACATCTCTTAACATTGGGCAATATGAAAACCTAAAAAAAGATGCAATTGATTTATACCCATTTTTAAGGGACATATATGAACAAAATAGAGAGAAAGCAATTAAGGAATAAAGGTGATTAAGAAATTTTTATTTTTAAATTTGTTAGTAAGCACACTACTGTTTGCCCTAACAAAAGATGAAATTCAACCAGAAATGACAATAAAAATAAACAGTGTATTATCTGTTTTAAAAGATTCAAATTTAACAAAAGAGGCAAAAAAAAATAAGATTATTCCAATAATAGATCCTCTATTTGATTTTACTTTGATGTCTAGACTCTCTTTAGGAGCTAAATGGAAAGAGCTTGATAAAGGGCAAAAAGATAGATTTACAGAACTATTTACAAAAAAACTAAAAGAGTCATATACAGATAAACTATATCTTTATACTGACCAAAAAGTTGATATTTTGGGAGTTGACCAACCAAAAAATAATAGAATAGTTTTAAAAACTCAATTAATTGGGAAAGATGATAAATATGACATTGGATATAAGTTCTATGAAACTAAAGATAGTAGTTGGCTTATTTATGATGTTGATTTATTAGGTGTTAGTATTATCCAAACATATAGACAACAATTTGCAGGATTTTTAAAAGATAAATCTTTTGATGATTTGTTAACTAATTTATCAACTACGAAGTAATTTTATCTAATGATTAAAAAGTTTTTCGATAATTTTATTTTAAAACATCCATTAAAAATTCTATTTTTATTGATAGTTGCTGTGGCATATCTTGGATATTATGCCACAAAGCTTGAGATTGATGCTTCTTCTGAAACTCTTCTTTTAGACAATGATAAAGATTTAAAATTTTTTAGAGAAGTAAATCAAAGATATCATGCACCAGATTTTTTATTAGTTACATTTAAACCTAAAGAGGATTTATTATCACAAAGTAGTTTAGATACTATAAAAGAGTTATCAAATGAGTTTTTAAAACTTGATAAAGTTGTCTCAACAACTTCTATATTAAATGTTCCTCTTTTACAATCTCCTGTTCAAGAATTAACAAAACTTTTAGATGGAGTTAGAACTTTAGAGAATAGTCAAGTTGATAAAACATTAGTAAAAAATGAGTTTTTGAACTCAGAACTTTATAAAAATAGTTTAGTTAGTGCAGATTTTAAAACTACTGCTATATTATTAAACCTAAAAGGTGATAAAAAATATTTTGAAATTTTATATAAAAGAAATGACCTTTTAAAAAAGAAAAGAGAACACAGTGCAACTCCTGAAGAGCTTGAGGAATTAAAACAAACACAAAAAGAGTTTAAAGAGTATAGGGAAAATATCAGAAAAACAGATCACGAAAATATTTTAGCAGTAAGAGCAATTGTAGAGAAATATCAAGATAGAGGACAACTTTTCCTTGGTGGAGTAAGTATGATTGCTGATGATATTATTGGTTTTGTTAAAAGTGACTTACTAATTTATGGTTCAACACTTATATTCCTTTTAATAGCTATTTTATGGCTAATCTTTAGACAACTTATTTGGATATTACTGCCAATTTTAATCTGTACTTTATCTGTTTTATCAACAGCAGGTGCACTTGGATTGTTTGGATGGGAAGTTACAGTTATATCTTCAAATTTTATTTCACTACAACTAATTATAACAATATCAATTGTTCTTCACTTAATAGTAAGATATAGAGAACTAACTCAAAAGTATAGCCATGCTTCACAGTATAAACTTGTAATAAATACTCTGCTTTCAAAACTAAACCCATCTTTCTTTGCAATTATTACTACAATTGCTGGATTTGCATCTTTAGTCTTTTCTGGAATTCAACCTGTTAAGAATCTAGGATGGATGATGAGTACAGGGATCTCTATCTCTTTGGTTATCTCTTTTATAGTTTTTGCAACGGTAATGATTGCTATAAAAAAAGTTGATGAAGTATCTAGTTCTAAATTTAAACTATCTCTTATTTCAATAACAGCTAATTTAGTTGAAAAAAGAGGAAAAGCTATAATTATTGTATCAATAGTAGTTGTTCTTTTTTCACTAACTGGAGCTTCAAAACTTATAGTTGAAAATAGTTTTATAAACTACTTTAAAAAATCAACTGAGATTTATAAGGGGATGGAAGTGATAGATAATCAATTGGGTGGAACCACACCTTTAGATGTTATATTAACTTTTAAAACGGAAGAACAAAAACCCAAAAAAGAGAAGAGTGATGATGAATTTTCAGATTTTGAAAATGAGTTTGCCCAAACACAAGATGACAATAAATATTGGTTTACCGTTGATAAAATGGAAGTTATAACTAGAGTACATGACTATCTTGATTCTCTTTCAGAAACAGGTAAAGTTTCATCTCTTGCAACTCTTTTAAAAGTAGGAAAAACTTTAAATGGTGGTAAAGATTTAGATGGTATTACTTTGGCACTATTATATGAAAAACTTCCACAAGAGTATAAAGATCTTATTTTATCTCCATACATTAGTATTAAAGATAATCAAGCAAGAATAAATACAAGAATAGTTGATTCAAATCCAAAACTAAGAAGAGAAGAGTTGATTGAAAAAATCAATACTGAACTTCCTAAAGTGATAAATGATGAGAGCGTAGAGTTTAGACAATCAAATCTTATGATTTTATATAACAATATGCTGCAATCACTTTTTGATTCACAAATAAAAACTTTAGGTTTTGTAGTTGTAATACTATTTGTTATGTTCTTAATCCTTTTTAGATCAATACTTATAGCTTCAATTGCTATTATTGCTAATCTTGTACCAATCTCTATTGTATTTGGTATTATGGGTTGGTCAGGAATTCCTTTGGATATTATGACCATTACAATCGCTGCAATATCTATTGGAATTGGAGTTGATGATACAATTCACTATATCCATAGATTTCATGAAGAGTTTAAAAAAGATCATAACTATATAAATACAATGAAAAGATCGCATGAAAGTATTGGATATGCTATGACTTATACCTCTTTAGTTGTTATTGCTGGTTTCTCAATCTTGGTTTTATCAAACTTAATTCCAACAATATATTTTGGACTTCTTACAGTTATAGTAATGGCTACAATGTTAGCTTCAGCATTACTTCTACTACCAAAACTAATAGTTCTTTTAAAACCATATAAAGTCAAATAAATTTTATGTTTGAAAAAGAGCTTATTTGTCCATATTGTATGGAAAAAATTACAATTTTACTTGATATGGGGAATGATGAAGATACAGAATTAATTGAAGATTGTGAGGTTTGTTGTAGACCTATTGAGTTAAAATACAGCTTTGAAAATGAAGAGTTAATCTCTTTTTTTTATAAAAAAATTGAAGGAAATGAATTTTAATATGAAAATAGCAATATATTGTGGTACAGCATTTGGAGCGAGTCCAATTTATAAAGAAAAAGCAATAGAAATGGTTCACTTTTTAAAAAGCAAAGAGTGTTCAATCGTTTATGGTGGAAGTAAAGTTGGTCTTATGGGAGTTATTTCTAATGAAGCTATGAGTTTGGGAATGAATGTTTATGGCGTAATTACTTACGGTTTAGCTGATAAAGAGTTAGAAAATAAAAATATCTCAGAACTACATCATGTAGAGACTATTAGAGAGAGAAAAGCCATAATGGAAGAGAAAGCTGATGCTTTTATTGCACTTCCTGGAGGATTTGGAACGCTTGAAGAGATTACAGAGATATTTACTTCAATTCAAATAAGTGATTCAAATAAACCTTGTGCACTTTTAAATATAAATGGTTATTATGATAAGTTTTTAGAGTTTTTAAGAGCTTGTGAAAAAGAGGGATTTTTATTAAAAGAACATATTGATGCAATTATTGTAAGTGATAGCATAGAAGAGATATATAACTCTTTTAAAAATTACACACCTCCAAGAAGAAAATGGGATATTCTACAAGCTAAATAGGACCTCTCTCCTATTTAGTTAAGCCTCTTTAAATTTTTTATCTTTTGTAGCATTTACAACATTATTAGCCAACTCTATTGTCCCTTGAGCAATATCATTTGTCTCTGATGCAATATTTGCATTTATTTGTGTCTGTTTATCCAAACTATTTACCGCATCACTTATTTGTTGAATTCCATCCCTTTGCTCTTTTGCAGAGTGATCAACATCTTTTATTAAACTTATTGTGTTACTAATATTTTCATTTAGTTGATTATAACCCTCAATCATTTTAGAGGCTATATTTTTACCATTATTAGCTTTTATTGTTGCATTCTCAACAATATCCTTAATTGATTTTGCAGCCTCTGCACTTCTACTTGCTAGATTTCTAACCTCTTGGGCAACAACGGCAAAACCTTTTCCTGCTTCACCAGCAGTTGCAGCTTCAACTGCTGCATTTAGTGAAAGAATATTTGTTTGGAAAGATATTTGATCAATAACAGAGATTGCCTCATTAATAGCTGTTACTTGTGAATTTATATCATCCATAGAGTTAACTGTCTCATTTGCTAATTTCTCTCCATCATTTGCTGCTTTAGTTAGTTTTTCTACAAATTGAGCCATTTTAGCAACATTTTCTGTACTTGATGCAATATTGCCTGTTATTTGTTCTATTGCTGCTGCTGTCTCTTCAAGTCTTGCTGCTGCATCATTTGAAGCGCTATTCAATTTATCAACATTTCTAATAAGTTTATTTGAACCTTTTAACAAAATCTCTCCACTTTTTTTGTTATCTCTTAACATAGAGGTAATTGCATCACCTAAAATATTTATGCAATCTACCATCTCTTTTGATTCACCTGTAATATTGTTATTTACATGAATTGAATTCAAATAGTTATAATCTGCATACTCTTTTAATGTTTTTAAAATACTTCCAATAACTTCTTGTTGATTATCAAGCATTTTATTTATTGTTTTAGCAAAAGTTACAACTTGTGGATTTGCAGCTTCTGACATAACTCTACATGAGTAAATTCCTTTTTCAACTTTATCTAATGTGATAATTGCCTCGCCAACACAGAGTAAATCTTTTTCCAAATCTCCATTTATCCTATCTATATTTTCATTGACTAACCTAGCTAATTTCCCTAATTCTCCATTATCATGAATATCAACATAATTTAATTCATTAATATCTTTATTTAGATATGCCATAAATTGTTCTATTCCAACATACATCTTATTAATTGAATCCATAATATTTTTATTAAAAAATAATACTAATGATATTGTTCCAGATACAACAATTGCTAATATAATGGATAACATATTAACTAAATTTGCACTTTTATCAATTAAAACATTTGCTTCATTTTTTATATTATTGATTAAATAATCATCAATCTCTTTTAAAATATTAATCTTTTTTGTAATTGTTTGAAACCAATATTTAGCATCAACATCAAATTTTGCAGCTGGATTCCCCTCTGAACTAAAAAGTATATCTCTCATTTTTTGTACTTCTTCTATAACTGGATTATCTAATTTTTCTTTTACATAATCTTTATATATAAAACCATAAATGTAAAAATTATCTAAAAAAATATTTTGTTCATCAACTAAATTTACAAACTTTATAAACATTCCTTTTCCAAAAGTTTTTTGTGCAAAGGTATTTGAACCAACTGCTCTTTCAATACCAGCTCTCTCTTTTGACATAAGAAAAGAGTAATAAGCACTTATATCATTGATAATATGTTGATCAACACCAATTGAAGCAAGACTTGCCACAAAATCTAATAACAATTTATTAATATTTGTATAGTATCCAATAGCTTTTTTTGTCTCTATATTAAGATTATCAATAGAACCTCTAATTGCTGAAATTTTATCAAGCTCACTTAAAGCTGTTGATATATACTCTTTTCCACTATCTGGAAATTGTGTAGCATCAAGACTTTTTGTAAAACTTATAAAATCTTGAGCTTTTTCATTTGTTAATTCTCTCTGTTTTGCAAGAATATCTTTAAAATCTTTTCCTGAACTACCCAAAAAACCCGCACTGGCTCCTCTTTCTTTTTGTGTTTCATGAACCAATAATGAGATTTTTTGACTAAATGTTAATAGTGTATTTAACTCTTCCAATTTTGTTTTTTTATCATATGCTAAATATATTACAAAAATAGAAACTATAAAAAGAATAATTACAGGTGTTGTACTTACTAATCGTATTTTATTTTTTATTGTCATATTATTAAGAGTCATAACTATTCCTATTTCATTGTTTTATAAAGATTTTCATATTTTTTAATCTCATCATTTGAAGCCATTCTTCTACATGAAATATAACCTTTACTACCATCACATGAATTAAAAGGGAATACTGTGGCAAAAACCCAATAATATTTTCCATTTTTAGATTTGTTTTTTACAAAACCTTTCCAAGGTTTTCCCCCTTGTATTGTTGCTCACAAATCTGCGAAAGCAGCTTTTGGCATATCAGAATGCCTTACAATATTATGAGGTTTACCTATTAACTCTTCAAGTGAAAAACCTGAAAAAATGCAAAATTCATCATTTGCATATCTAATTATCCCTTTTTCGTCTGTCTCAGACAATAAAAAAGAGTTTCTTGAAAGTTTCAATTCTAAAGAATCCATTGCAACTCCTTGCTAAACTATAGATTATTATATTTAAAAATGAAAAATTATTATTTGATATTAATCACAATAAAATAAATTATTTATATATTAATTGATTATATATTAGATTAAAAATTATTATCTTTAATAAAAGAAATTAATTTCAATTTTAAGTTAATTTTCTATTAACTCTTTATTTTTTCTTTGTTAATAGTCATTGATTATAATTTTTATAAATAAGTAGAGCGAACTACTTATGAAATTTTGCGAAGATTTCTCCTAAGAAAAAGACAAAATTTGTTTAGTTTTGTCTTTTTTTTCTACACTTTTATCTATTGTCTATAATTTATTCTTAAAAATCGCACAATTTTAATTTAAAAATCGTATAATTGAAAAATGAATGGAAATTCAATTTTCTTAAAATAAACTAAAATTATATAATAAAAGGTTATGTTTTTTATGAGACAATTAGATGACACCCAAATGGATTTACTAATGACTAACTTAGATGAAGATGGTAAGCTATCTTGCCTAAAAGCATTTAAAGTTGCACGGTTAATTGGTGTAAAACCTAAAGAGATGGATTCAATTACTAAAGCATTAAATATCAAAATCACAAACTGTGAACTTGGAGTTTTTGGTAAACTTAAGTTTGTTGATATGGATGACAAAATATATAATAAACTCTCTGAAAACTTTAATCATGGCAAAAAAGTTGAGTGTCAAGTTGCTTGGCATACAGCAAGAGAAAAAGGCTCAAGTCTTAAAAAAGTTGGTTCAACAATAAATAACTCTGATATTAGAGTAACACACTGTCAGCTTGGATGTTTTTACGACGAAGAGTTTGAAAAATATGATGACGCGTAAAATTAAGAATTAAAACTTCTATTAGCTAACTTTAGTATACTTTCAAAAAATCACAAGGCTTCTCTTTTTTGAAAAAATTTATTCTATTTGACAATGATGGTGTATTAGTTGAAACAGAACCTCTTTACTTTGAAGCTAGTAAAAAAGCTTTAAAAGAGTTCTTTGATGTAAAGCTTCACTTTGATCAGTATATGGATATTATGACAGAGGGTAATGGAGTCTGGGTTGCAGCACCGAATGCAACAAAAGAAGAGATAATAAGAGCAAGAAATCAAAGAGATATTTACTATCAAGAGTATTTAAAAAAAGAGGATATTGCAATAGATAATATCCATGATATTTTAAATGCACTTAGTAAAAATTACAGAATGGGAATTGTAACAACTTCAAGACGTGTTGATTTTGAAATAATCCATAACAATAGAGGAGTTACAAACTTTATGGATTTTGTTTTATGTGTAGAAGATTATAAAAGAGCAAAACCCTACCCTGATCCATATTTAAAAGGTCTTAAATTATTTAACGCCCAAAAAGATGAAACAGTTGTTGTTGAGGATTCACAAAGGGGTTTGATTTCTGCAAATAGTGCAGATATTGACTGTATTATTGTTCACAATGAATTTACAAAAACACAAGATTTTTCAACAGCAAAACATAAAATAGGAAGTTTAAAAGAGTTAATAGATTTTTTACCTACTCTTTAAATACTCTTTTAATCTTCTAATTCCCTCTTTCATATGTTTTATATCTCTTGTATAGGCAAATCTTAAATATTTATTTGTATTGTTTGAACCAAAATCAATTCCTGGAGTTGTAGCTATATGGATATTTTCTAAAAGCTCTTTTGCAAAACTAAAACTATCGTTTGTATATTTTGAAACATCTGCCCAAAGATAAAAAGCACCATGGGGTTTTGCATCAATTGGGAAAATCTCATTTAACTCATTATACAAATAATCTCTTCTCTCTTTAAAAGTATTTTTAATAGAGTCTAAATATTCATAATCAAAAGCTTCAAGAGCAGCATATTGAGAAAGAGTTGGAGCAGAGATAAAAATATTTTGAGCAATAATTTCTGCTTCTCTACTTAAATTTTTAGGAACAATAATCCAACCAAGTCTTAGTCCTGGCATACAATAATATTTGGAAAAGCCATTTATTACTATTACATTACTGCTGTATTGTAAAGCTGAACTTGCTTTTTTTTCATATACTAATCCATGATAAAGTTCATCAGAGATAAATGCAATTGAATTTTTATCACAATACTCAATCAACTCTTTTAAATTATCTTCACTATAAATATTTCCTGTTGGATTAGAAGGAGATGAGATTTGTAGCGCATCAATTTTGTTTGCTTTTAAATGATTTACATTTAACTCATAATTACAAGATTTATCAATATTCATAAAAACAGGTTCAATATCAAGCATATGGGCAAAGTTTTTATAACAAGGGTATGAAGGATCACTTAAACCTAATTTTTGTTTATGTTTTAAAGTCAAAGTATAGGCAATTAAAAAAGCTCCTGAAGTTCCAGGGGTAAGTAAAATTTGTGAAGGCTCAATATCTACGTTATACTCTTTTTTATAATGCTTTGCAATCTTCTCTCTTAATTCTAAAAGCCCTAAACTCTCTGTATATGAAAACTTGTCATCATTTAAAGCTTTAGCTAGACTCTCTTTTACTTTTGGTGTTGGATTTAAATCAGGTTGCCCTATTTCAAAATGTATTGTATCTTCATACTTTTGTGCTTCTCTTACTATATCCATTACAATAAAAGAGCTCATTTTTTTATATCTCATAATTAATCCTAAAAAAGAAGAATTATAACTAAAGAAAGATAAGTTGGATTTTAAAATTGAAAATGCAAAGAAATTAACAAAAGCGAAGGAGAAGAATAAATACTTTGTTAATTTCTATTGCGTGTTTTGGCTGTGTTATTTTTACATCAAATTTTTAATGTATTGAAATCTTAACAGATTAGACTTAAACATTTTCATTTAAAAAAAACAAATAGGATATTTTTAGTCTTATTTAAGGTTAATGATAATTTTTATCAATAAAGAGAGTTTTACTCAAAAATATGCTCTTTTTTGCTAATATTTTAAAAAATAAACTTTCAAGGGTATATATGCAATATTTTGGTGTAATTGAGACTAAATATGAAGAGATCTTTGTAACTTCTAGTTTTTTGTACTTTAATAAAGAAGATGAAACAATAAGTGCTAAAGAGTTAAAAGATATGATTAAAACAACTAAAGATAGAAAAAAGAATATTGTTGGAACTATCTTTTTATATAATCCTGTTGTAACTCCTATGGGATATGACTCAAATAAATTTTTACTTGACCAAGAGTTTGATGATTTTGGTGACTATATAGAACTAAAACAAGAGAACTATATAACTACTTTTAAACAGGCAATGAAAAATAGTTATGAAGGTAAATTAGTTGAAATAAAAAATCTATTTAATCTTAATGAAGAGCATATAGATTCAGCACAACTTCTAACAAAGTTTAATTCAGATTTGGAGACATACAACTCTTCACAAAACACAGAGTTTGAAAGAGAGATAATGTATTTTGATGCACAAACTTTTATTCCAAGTGGCAAATTTGTATTTTTTGCGTGGGGAGAAAAAATCAACTCTAAAGAGTTCCCATATATCGACAGTTATGCAAGAACTATCTATGAAAGAGTTGTACAAATGGGGAAAAAAGTTGCTTTTGTGTATAAAAAAGAGAAAACAAAAGAGTGGTGTGAGCAATATTTACAATTTGCAGCAATTGGACAAAATGCAAAATATAAAGCTTCTATTTCAAGTGCAGTAAAAGCCTCTTTTGAGCACAATCCTCCTATAATAGTATCTTATGAATAGAGTTAATAAATTATTCATTGACTTAATTAATATTGTGTGATATTATATAACAAATTTTAAATAGAGAGGTATAGTATGAATGTATATGAATACGCTATGAAAGTAGAAAAAGAGGGAGAAGCTTACTATAGAGAGATGTCTGCAAAAGCATCTAATCCTGGTCTAAAAAGAGTTTTTACAATGTTAGCAGAAGAAGAGGTAAAACACTACAATATCTTCAAAAATATGATGAAAAAAGAGAATATTGATTTAGATAAACTTGATATTATTACCGATACAAAAACTATTTTTCAAACCCTTTTAGAGGAAAAAGATAATGTTAGTTTAGATAGCGAACATTTAGAGTATTATAAAGATGCAATTGCAAGAGAAGATAACTCTTTTGAATTTTATAAAGAGAAAGCCTGTGAATTAGAGGATGAAAAAGAGAAAAAAGTTTTTCTTCAAATTGCTCAAGAAGAGAAAAAACACAAAAGAATTTTAGAAGAGATTGTAATCTTCTTAGAAGAGCCTGCTGACTGGGTTGCAAGCGCAGAATTCTAAACTATAGAAGTTTCACTTCTATAGTGAAGCTAATCTTGATATAAGAGCCTTTATTTCAGACTCATCAAAAAAGATATTATTATTTAATTCAGCATTTGCCTGTTTTATAAACTCCAATTTTTTCTCTTTTAAAAGAGTTTCATCTTTTTCATATGTTGATATAAGTTTTAATAACTCATATTCATACTTTTTTGAGATCTCCTCTTTCTTTAGATAACTAGGCTTTTGATTAATTGAAGATTTTTTAAATAAAAGTAAGATTACACCCAAAAGAAGAATAAACATTACCACATAAACAAAGAGATTTTCCACTATTTACCTCTTAAAGATTTTGCTTCAAGGGCAATTGTTTCTGCTCTTTTTGCTATTTTTAGTGCCTCTTGTGCAACTTTTTTATTCTCTTCCTCTGCTGCAATTGAATCAACTCTCTCAATTAGTGTTCTAAACTCCATATGTCCAAGGGTTTCTAAAACTCCTTTTGAGTTTGAGATAAACTCAATATGTTTTGAATCTCTCCAGTTTCTTGTTAAAGAGTTATCAATATAGTTTTTATAATCACTATCTATTTTCAAAGGATTCGCAATAAAAGATAAATCTAAATTAAGGTCATCTTTTTTATTGAAAAATTGATCATGTAACTGTTGAAGATAGCTTTCTAGTTTTAAATTTGAAATATAGTTGTAAGCTTTTTCTTCTTTCCAATTATTTAATAGATACTCTAATATATTTATTGATAGCTCTTTTTGCCCACCTTGTTCAATTTCATCTATTTTTGCTCTACAAAATCTATATACTTGTTTTGCCTCTTTTATCTCAAGTTTTTCAATAAATTTATATAAATCAAGATTGTAGCCAAAGCTAAATTTACTAAACTCTTTTAAAAGTTGTTCAAAAATCTCATCTTTATTGTTTAATGTATTTATATACTTTACAACTGCATTAATATTATCAATTTCATTGATTGTCAAATCAACATTTTTATAATAAAACTCTATCTCATCTTTTAGAGTTTTTTCTAAAAGTTCTTTTGCTTTTCTTTCATAAAATTTAATTAACTCTGTTTCATTATATTTTTCACAAGCATTTGCAATCAAAGAGTAGTTTTTACTAAGACTTTTATAAACTTCAATTTTTTCTTTTATAGAAAATGTAGAGATTTGTTTAGAGATTTTAAATAGTATTTTCTCTTTTAAACTATTTAAATGTAAAGCTACTTTTTTCCCTCTTTTTGAGATATCTTGTGCAATAAAAGAGATTTTTTCATCATACTCTTCATAAGTTTTTGTCTCTAAAATTGTATTAATTGTATTTATAAGATTATTAATTTTATATATTCTTGCAATAAGAAAAACAGCAACTAAAATAATTAATAGAATAATTGCAAAAGCAATCAAAGTCTCATTTGGAGCTTTGCTGTAAACTTCTAGGATATTAAATTGTGACTCTTTTAGGGTTGAAAAAAATTGAGAGATAGACATCTATTTCCTTTAAAAATAATCTAAGTAATAGAGTATACAAAAATAAAGCTGATAATAATAAGTAAATAAATAACTAACTTTATATGAAGTATATTAAAAGTTTAATTACTTCTAATATACTCTTCTAAATCCTCTTTATTAACCTCTCCAATGTAACTTTTAACAAAATTTCCACCTTTTGAGTAGAGGTATGACTCAGGAACTTTTTGTACATTATTAAAGGCTTTTGCCATTCTAAAGTTTTCATCCCCTACAGTTATAGGAAATTTGATATTGTATTTTTCAATAAAGGCTTTTAATTCATTTGGATCTTTATCCTTTTCAAAAAGAACTCCAATTATCTCAAACTTATCAGAGTATTTCTCATAAAGTTCGTTAAATACAGGAATCTCTTTTATACAAGGAGGACACCAAGTAGCCCAAAAATTTACCATTACAATCTTTTGTCCGTTATAATCTTTCGAAGTTAAGATATCATTTTGAATTGTTAGTTTTATCTCTTTACCTTGGGTTGTTTTTAAAGTATAATCTTTATTACTCAAGGCTTTTAACTCTTTAAAACTTTGTGAGTTGTCAACAACTGCTTTTGCTTCATCTTCTGAACCACAACCAACAAATATAAATGCAACTAAAACAGTAAATAGAAGTAAAAACTTTTTCATAAATCTCCTTAAAATCTTTTTGCCCTATTTTGTCCAACAAGTAATAAAACTAGGATTAAACTAAAAGCGGTAAGGGATAAAAATGGAATATTTATAAACCCTAAATACTCTATATATTCCGTTGAGCACGGAACACCATGTTTACAAGGAACAATATCTTCACTTATAATGCCCCACATCAAAAGATTATGGTAAAAAGCAAAACCAAACCCAACCAACGCCAAAGGAATCGCGTATTTAAAAATATTTTCATCACTCTCTAATAAATTTGTAAGAAAAATAAAAACTAAAGGATACATAAAAATTCTTTGATACCAGCACATAGTACATGGAATAAACTCCATAAATTCACTAAAAAATAGTGAGCCCAATGATGCAACACTTGCAACTAAAAAACAGTAAAATACTACTGTTGAAATGATTCTTTTCTTCTGCATATCTAATCCATAAAATAAAATTATTTTATCTTAAAAGTGTGTAGATTCTGTGTAAGTTAGAACTATATTAGTTTTTTATATTCACTTTTTATCTTTTTAGCCAATTGATAAACTGCCATAGCATAGTAAGTACTTCTATTATAAGTTCCTATAACATAGAAATTTTTTGTACCATACCAAAGTTCATCATATTTTATTCTATCCAATCTTACTAGGTGAACTTTATTAGGATAATGGAAATTTTTACTTCTTGGTTTGATTCCAACAAGTTCAATTCGCTCATATTTATACTTAAATCCTGTTTGAAATTTTTCAAATCTTTTACCTTGATAACTAACTCTTGTTGCAACAGGTATTTTTTTGTCCCAACCAGAAATATAAAAGTAGTTTGCCACACTTCCTATGGCATCAGCTTCATTATTCAAATCAACTTTACCATCATTGTTAAAATCAACTGCCACTTTTTTTAAATTGCTTGGCATAAATTGTACCATTCCAGTTGCTCCAGCATAAGAGCCTTTTATTTCCCTTGGATTAAAATCATTTCTTTTTGTATGTAATAAAAACTCTTTTAACTCAGACTTAAAAAACTTATTTCTACTATTTTTTTCAAAAGCTAGTGTTGTTAAAGTATCAAAAACAGGATATGCTCCTGTATGTTTGCCATATTGACTCTCAATTCCTATAATTGCTGTTATATATTCAGGTTGAACTCCATACTTTTTGTAGGCTTTTAAAAGCTCTTTTTTATGTTTTTTCATAAATAAAGCTCCACTTTTTGCCCGTTCATCTCCTATAAAACGCTCTTCATAATCATCCCAAGTACCATATCTTGTTTTTTTTAGTTTTCTTAAATCTTCATTGGTTTTTATCTCTTTTGTTGGAAAGTAATACTTCAAAACTTTCTCTTGAGTTTTAACTTTTGAAAAGAGTTTGGCTAATTTTTCCTTCTCAAATTTATAGCTTTCTACCAATTCATTTATAAACTCTTGTACTTCAGAGTTTTTTGTATAGTCTTTTATATTGTTTGCAAAAATAGAAGTTGATAATATTGGTATTAAAAATAGTTTTAAAAAAATCTTTTTCATTAAATAATCCATGTGAAATTCTATTACTTCTTAATTGAAGTAGCAGTTAAAAAAATATAGTACTTTCCTGTTAAAGTTACTCTAAATTTTTTTTGTTGCAAATACTTCTTGCAAAAAACTGCATCTTTAAATAGAGTTGATAGTTCACTATAGTTATAGTTTGGAACTCTTGCTCCATAAACAATCTCTCCATCAATCCATCGACAATTTGGAAACCCTAATATCATTGCTCCATCTTTTTTCAAATAGTTTTGAACTATATGCATAAACAGTGTATTAAATTCTAAATTTGAACTTTGAAGTGTTCCAATTGAGATTATCAAATCAAATTCACCTAAATTTAGTTCATCTAAACTATTTATATCTTGTGCATAAAAAGTACAATTTTTATCTTCAATAAAATACTTTTTTGCTTCATTTATTGCCGAAACACAATAATCAATTCCCACAAACTCTATTTGGCAAAAGGTCTCAAAATATTTTTTTATTATTTTAAACTCATCAGCACTGTTTACTCCAAGATTTAAAACTCTTTTTCTTTTTTTTAAATCAACACTATTTAAGGCTTCTAAATAACTAAGCAGAATCTCTGGTTCTTCATTTTTATCAATTCTGTTAAAGATTGAAGAGCTACCATATTTCTCTTGATTATTTTCTGTTTTATGAAAAGAGTCTTTATCATCTAACTTTTCAAAAACTATTAGAATTGTATGTTTTGACAACTCTTTTATTTCAGATATTCTACAAAAAAGTTTTTGTGCTAAATCACTCCAAACTCTGTAATTTCTATATCTATACTCCAAAGTATCAAGATTTACAAACTCCCCTGAATAATGTGGTTTGACAAAAGCTGGATTTAAAACTTCAATTGAAGCACTCTTTTTACTGTTTAACTCTTTTTTTAAATATAAATATATTTGATAAATATCTTCTGTTGTAAATCTTTTCATAAAATCTCATATCTTTTTAGTGGAATTATAACCAAAAAAATCCAAACATAATTTACTTTTGTAGCCTATCAAATATTGATTACAAAAAATATACATAGTCATAATATGATTATTAAGTTTTAATGTTATAATTAATTCCATGAAAGAAAAAATTTATGTTATTGACACAAATATCATCTTACAAAACGTACAAAACTTAAGTAGATTATCTGACAACAAAACTAACAATATTGTCGTTCCAGAGACAGTTTTAATAGAACTAGAGGATAAGAAAAAACTGCCAAATGAGTTAGGTTACTATTCAAGAGAATTTGCACGACTTTTAGCAAAGATGAAAATCAAAGAGGTTGACTATAAAATTGGCTTTAAAGTTGTGAAACTTTTTAACGAAGAGCTTAATCTTCATATTATTTCAAAAGATAAGTATGAATCAGAGATTGAGCAAGTTCACTTAAGTGAAAGCAATGACAAAAGAATAATTGAAGTTGCTGCAATTGCACAAGATTATTACAAAGGAGCCCAAACAGTATTTTTATCTTTAGATGTATATGCTAGAACTTTTGCTCTGTTTAAAGGGATAAAAGCTGAAACACTGCACGATGATAAATCAACAGTTCCAACTTTTGAATTTGTAAAACATATGAGTTTAGATTCCTCTTTGTTTAACTCTTTAGAAGGCAGTGATATAAAAAAGATTGATGAAGAGTATCAAAATGAAAACTTCTGTTATGCTTTTGAAAGTTCCGATGGGAATACTGCATATGCAATAGTAGTAAATGAAAGAATAAATGTTTTAGATGATTCAGATTTTAAAACATTACAAGTGCGACCAGTTAATCTAAAACAAAAACTCTTTATGAAAGCAATTTTAACAGATATGTTTGATTTGCTTGTAATTGATGCAAAAGCTGGTTCAGGAAAAACTTTGATGTCAATAGTTAGTGCTATGAGACTAATTGACCTTGGACACTATGATAAAATCGTATATGTTAGAAACTCTATTGAATCCCTTGACAAAGGGGCAGAAGTTGGTTTCTTAGCTGGAAATGATGAAAAATTTAGAATCTATAATATGGCTTTACAAGATACTTTAGAGTTTATTGCTAAAAAGTATCTAAAAAAGAGTGAAAATAGAGAGAACAAAGAGTCAATTGAGTCAAAAATCTCTGAGCTGACTTCAAGATACTGTATTGAGACTTTATGGCCAGGGGAAGCAAGAGGAAGAACTCTATCTGAAGCAATAGTTATTATGGATGAGTGGCAAAATTCAAGTGAAAAAACTACTCAACTTATTTTAAGTAGACTTGATGAAACCTGCATGGCAGTTGTTATTGGATCAAATAGACAAATAGATAATCTTTATTTAAATAAATATAACAATGGTCTTACAACGCTATTAAAACAAACTAGAGAAAAACATCCTGAAATAAATATGTTTGCAATTGAGCTTGAAAAAGCTGTAAGGGGTAAATTTGCAGAGTTTACTGAAAGAATTTTTGAAAACAAAAAATCTTAATCTTACAAATTGAAATATTTTTAAACCCATTTAAAAAAACTTGTTAAGATTCCAATAAAAGGAGTCTTAACAATGTCAATTTTAGGCAAATGCCCCTACTGTAACGGAGCTGTAATCTCAAAAAAATTTATTACAAATGCAAAAGAGATAAAACTTTATAGTTGTGAAAATGCAAAAAAAGAGTATGACGAGAGTGAACAATATGTTTTTACTTCAGATTCAACATGTACCTTTAGAGTTTATTCAAACGCTTTTTTAAGATGGAACAAAAGAAGTTTTTCTGAAAATGAGATGAGAAGACTTTTAAGTGAAGGACAAACAAAAGTTAGACTGCACGGAAGAAAAGGAAGTAAAGAGTATTATAAATACGTGGTTCCAAATGAAGAGTATGGAGTTACAATTCTTTGGGATGAAGAGGTTGAGAGTGCTTAATTGCACTCTGCTCCATCTAAAATAGCCTCTTCAGTTTTTAGATACTTGCACTGAGTTTTTGTAAAAGTTGAATTTATAAATTTTGCATTCCAAAATATACCGCCTTCTAAAACTGTTTTAGAAAAATCTACACCATTGAAATTTGCATAGGCTGCTCCTGCTTTTGAAAAATCAACCTCTTCTAAAGTTGTATCCAAAAAGGTTGCTCCCCAAAGTGAAAGGTTTTTACATTTTATATTTGACAAAGAGGCATTTGAAAGATTTGCTCCTTTTAGTGTTGTATTATTACAATTTACATTTTTAAACTCAACTGCTGAAAGGTTTGAAGCTCTTAAATTTGTATCACTTAAATTTGCATTTGTAAGATTTGCACCCCAAAGATTTGATTTTAAAAAATCGCTTTTACTAAGGTTTGCTCCACTCAAATTTGTCCCACTTAAATCAGAATTTTGAAACTCTTTGCCACTTAAATTTGCATTTGACAAATCACAATTTTGACACACCTTTGTATTTAGAAACTTATCTAAATCTTTTTGGTTATAGGCAAAAAGTGATGAGATTAAAAAAAACAGAACTAATATGGTTTTCATTTTTTCTCCTATTTTACACTTTTTATAGTTTCTAAAAACTCATCTTCTCTCGAACCACCTATTTTTTTTGCCAATAAATTCATATTTTTATCTGTAAAATAAAAAGTTGGTATACCAATAAAATCAAAAGGAAGTTTATCTTTATCTTCATTTATATCCATAACAACTGAAATATAGTTGTTGTTTAAATAAGAGATAATATTTTTATCTTTAAAAACTTTTTTCTTCATGTAGTTACACTCAGGACAAGTTGGAGTTGAGTACATTATCATAATTTTTTTGTTTTGTGTTAAAGCTTTTTCTTTTGCAATATCTAAACTCTTTTCAAAATTTATTCCACTTGCAAAAATTGAACTTGCTAATAAAAATATTGTTATTATTATTTTCATAATTTCCTCCTAAAAGAATAATTATAAATGATTTTTTTAAAAGGTTAATAAAAGTTATAAATTAGTTAGATTATTATATAAGAATGTTTAGTTTATTAAAAAACAAGGGAGTTTCCCTGTTTTTTAGTCTTCTCTGTAAGTAGTCTCTAATAGGTGATAACCAAATTGTGTTTTAACTGGTCCATGTACAGTATTTATTGCTTCATTAAATACTACTGTATCAAACTCAGGAACCATTTCACCTTTGTGAAATACACCTAAATCTCCACCATTCATTCCTGATGGGCATTGTGAATACTCTTTTGCTAAATCTTCAAATTTTTCACCATTTTCGATTCTTGTTTTTAGTTCATTACATTGTTCAACAGTTGGAACTAAAAGGTGTCTTGCAGCAGCTCTTGCCATAATTTCTCCTATTTTTTAAAATAAAGTGGTGATTTTAACATAACTATTTTTCATAGAGTTTAAAATACTTTCCTTTTATTTTTCTTTTTTGTAATTTATTAAAAGTTGCTTCAAAAACTTCACTTTTTATTGCCACATAAGATACAAAATCCAAAATATTTATTTTTCCAACATCCTCTTTTTTTAAACCAATATCTGCTGTTAGTGAACCTAAAATATCCCCTGCTCTTAGTTTCTGTTTTTTCCCACCTAATATCATCATTGTTCTAAAAACTGGTTTTGGCAAAGAGATTTTATCAACTTCTAAATTGTAAATATCATTAAACTCAATATCTGAAAATTTTTCTTTTATTGGTTTTACTTTATAATTTTCCTCTTCACTGTAAAGGGTTATTGAAACTCCATTTGCTTCTCCCCTTGCTGTTCTTCCAATTCTATGAGTATAGATAGTTTCATCTTTTGGAATATTGTAATTTATTACATATTTTATATCTGTAATATCAATACCCCTTGAAACTATATCAGTTGCAATTAAAATTGGATATGAGCCATTTGAAAACAAAACAACAGTTTCATCTCTTTGTTTTTGGTCTAAATCAGAGTGTAAAAGCAGAGTATCAACTCCAGCATCACTTAAGTCATCAGCAAGTTCATTACACATCACTTTTGTACTGCAAAATATCAAAATAGACTCCATCTTATAGTATGAAATCAATCTTAAAAGAGATTCTAATTTACTACTCTCTTCTACTTTATAAAACTTTTGTTCTATTGAATCTTGTTTATGAACTTCTTCATTTTTTATATAAAGTGGATTTGTTAAAACACTATTTGCAAGTTCTTTAATATTCTCTTCATAGGTTGCAGAAAAAAGCATAGTTTGTCTTTGTTTTGGCAAAACTTCAACTATTTTTAGAATATCTTCATAAAAACCCATATCTAGCATCTTATCTGCTTCATCCAAAACAAAATTTTCTATAGAAGATAGATCAATTTTTGTTTCATAAATATGTTGCATAACCCTTCCAACAGTTCCTACAACAATATGTGCACCATGTTCAAGTGAAGCCACTTGGGGTTTAAAAGGAACACCTCCACAAAGGGTTAATACTTTTATATTTGGAATAAACCTACAAATTTTTTTTATCTCATCGGCTATTTGATTTGCTAACTCCCTTGTTGGAGCTAAAATTAGAGTTTGAATTCTATATTTTTTTATATCAAGAAGATTTACAACAGGAATTGCAAATGCCAAAGTTTTACCTGAACCTGTTTTTGATTGAACAATTACATCTTTTTTCTCTAAAGTATGTAGTAAACTTAAATCTTGAACCTTTGTCATATTTTTATATTCTAAAGTATCTAAAGCCTCTAAAATCTCTTTTTTTATTTCTAAACTACTAAATTGCAAACTAAATTTTCCTTAAATAATATGAGACAGTAAAAACTATAAGTAGAATAATTGCAACTCCATAATATTTGTACTCATCTGCGTATGTTAGAATCGCTTCACCTAAAATATAACTAGCATATCCAACAACTACTGCCCAAAGTGCTGCCGCAATTGCATTGTAAATTGTAAATTTTTTAAATGAGTATTTTGTTAACCCCATTGCTAAAGGTATTAAAGTTTTAATCCCATAAATATATTTTTGAATAAAAACAACAGGTGAACCATATTTTCTCATCCAAAGATGAGCTAAAGCCACTTTCCTTCCATATTTTTTCATAGTCTCTTTTGCATACTTTTTATTTGTTCTTGCCATATAAAAAAGAAATTGATCCCCTATGAAATTTGAAGTTCCAGCCACCAACATACAAATATATAAATTCAAATCTCCTGTCCCTGTAAAAGAGAGTACACTTGCAACTACAAGTCCAACAAAACCACCACCAAATGAATATAAAAATAGAGCTAAATAACCCCAGTCTTTAATTATATCTTCCAAAGAAACCCTTATAAAAAAATTATTTTTAAAATATTTAAATGATTTTTTCTAAAAAATTTTTATCAAGCTTTATAAAAAATATCTTATTAATAGATTAGTTAATAAAATAATGTTATTAGTTATATAAAAAATATTTATACACTCTAACAATCATAAAATAATAAAAATTAACTATAATAAATTTAACTCAAATTTAGCTATTATTCTTTTTGCAAAAAATCAATTTTTATATTTATATAAAGATTGTACAATAAAAAAAGAATTTTATTGATTCTTCCAAAGTCAATCCTTTTAAAAATAGGATTAATTTTATCTAAAAATCTTTAAAAGAAATTTTTTTATACAATTTGTATACTAAGTTAAATTTTTTTTGATTTTTTTCTAAATTTTTTAAGATTTCTTTAATATATATATACATTTCTTAAGATTAAATAACTTATACTGAATTTATTGCTTTAAAAAGGTAAAAGATGTCCTTGTTTCAAACGTTTTGTAAATATTTTTACAAAAATAAAACAAAAACGATATTTATAATTGACATATTGTATATGAAAGATATAAACGCCTTTTATGGTTTTAAAAATGGTGATTATATACTTTCTCAACTATGTAAATTACTAAAAAATAAGATTAGGCGTGATATTAATCACTGTTTAGAAAATCCCTCATGTATTGAGATAAAAAAATCCCATGTTGATGTGTTTACAATTACTATTTATGATGACTTAGTTGAGACAGACATTTTAAAGGTCAAAAATATTATTTTTGATAATATTGTTGGTTCTGAGTTTAAAATATTAAATTCAAAAGTAGCAATTGATATTGATATAACCATTGGATGTTCTAAAGGGGAAGATAAAGATCTTTTAGTTTATGCAGAAAGAGCCCTTCACAATGCGAAAATGAACTATATCCATTTTATGTATTATGATGCAAAACTATATAAAAATCAACTTGTAAATGAAGAGCTTGTAAAAACCCTACATAGAAATATTGAAGAGAAAAAAGTTGAGCCATATTTTCAACCAATAATGGATAATAAAACTCAACAAATTACAAAATATGAAGCATTGATGAGAATATATGACAATGAGGGAAATATAATAATGCCTCAAGCTTTTATTGAAAAGGCTAGAAAATATAGACTTTTTAATAAATTAATGGAGCTTTTGATTCTAAAGGTCATAGAGTATATTAAATTATATAAAATATCAGTTAGCATCAATTTAGACTATACAGATATTTTAAACCCCACAATGAAAAATTTGATAATTGAGAATTTAAGAAACGATGATATAGGACACTATCTTACAATTGAGATTTTAGAAAGTAAAAAAATAAGTAACTATTATTTGGTAAATGAATTTATTAATGACTTAAAAGCTTATGATGTAAAGATTGCAATTGATGATTTTGGTAGTGGATTTTCAAACTATGAACATATACTTAATATAAATACTGATTACATTAAACTTGATGGAAGTTTAATTAAAAAAATTGATGAAAATGTATATTACAATCTAGTAAAAAGTATTGTACTTTTTTGTAAGGAGCAAAATATAAAAGTTGTTGCCGAGTTTGTTAGTGATTTAAGAATCCACAGATATGTCAAATCGTTGGATATTGATTATTCACAGGGTTACTATATAGGGAAACCTCAAAAAATAAATGAAATTATTGAGAGTAGAAATGAAAGATAAATTAAAAAAAATAACAGATTTAACAATAAATGAACTTCTTCCACAAGAGATAATTTTACCTTCAAACTATTTCCAATGTTTTGATAAACATGCAAAAATGATCGATATTGACCTAAAAGATGAAAAATTTGAAAAAGATATAAATGAGGTATTAATAAATGAATTTGCTCAAATTGACAAATATGTAAAAGATGCTTCTGTAACTATACAAGAGGTAGAATTAATCACACAAGATGCTCAAGAGGCAATTAAAAACAAAGATGAATCTGCCCTAAAAGTTCTTTATAAACAAATAAATACTTTAAAATCTGAACTAAACAGTATGACCGAAAATATATACAAAGATCATTTAACAAAATTTTATAACAAAAAATGGTTATATCATAAAATGTTAAATGAACAAGCAAAATTTAAAAAAACTAATATAGTTATGCTTATTAATATTCAAGATTATGAATATATTGTAAAAACCTATAACAAATTTATTGCCGATAATCTTATCCTTTACATAATAACTTATATGAATGACAAATTAAAAGATGAATCCTTAGAGTTTGAAATTGTCAGATTTTTAAATGATAAATTTTTGATAATCTTTGATGATATTGATATAAATCTTGTAAAATCACTTGCAAACTCAATATCAAATATTTTGTATGATACTGTATTAAAAAGCCATTCTGGTGTATTTTTGAAACCAAAATTTAATTATTGTTTGGAAAAAGTAAATAAAAATGAATCTTTTCACGAACTATTAGATGATTTATACAAAAAAATTATTGTATAAAGTTTGAATAGAACTTTTTTAGTTTTTCTTGGGCAAGGCTTATAGATATCTCTTCAAATCTAATTTTTTGCCCAGGTCTCATTTGAGCTAACTTAAAACAATCTATACTTAAAACTGAACCAATTTTAGGATAACCACCAATTGTTTGTCTCTCTTTTAAAAGAATTATTGGTTGACCATCTTTTGGTATTTGGATTGCTCCAAAAGCTATACCTTCTGAGATTATTCCATTAAGTTCTGATTTAATACTCTCTCCACTTAACTTACAAGCCATTCTATTAAGATCTGGTGTTATTGTATAAATTGAGTTAAAAAATTTCTCTTTTTCTTTAAAACTAAAACTATTTTGTTGATATGATAAAACTACTCTTAATACTAATTCATCTTTATATTCAGGGATATACTCTTTTTTTAGTCTCTTTTTTAAAAAATTCTTTTGTTCACTAAAGGGTAAATAATCACCATTTTTTAGAACTCTGCCCTCAAAAGCACCTAATTGTTCTTTTAGCGTAGTTGAGTAACTTCCCAACTCTTTAGTTATTGTAAAACCATCTTTAACTGCTAAATAGACCCTCTGCCCTTTTAAGATTTTTGTAATCTCTAAAATGTCATCTTTTTTTATATTATATGATTGCCAAGTAGATTTTTCTATTGAATTGATTTTAAACTCACACTTTGCCCCTGTAATAGAGACAATAGTATTTGCTGTTGCTTTTAACTTTATTCCTGCAAAAGTTATTTCTAAAAGGTTGCAATCATAGCTATTATTTAAAATTTTATGGGCTTTTAATGCTGCAAACTCATCCAAAAAACCAGAGTTTGTTACACCAATATTCATAAAAGAGAATCTTCCTTTATCCTCTATTAGTGTAAAAGCACCTGCTTTTATCACTTCAAAACCACTACTCATAACTCTCCACCTTGAGATAAAAACTGCTCTTTTGTTATGGGATTAAATTTTACCTTTGAATCAATGGTAATTAAAGAAAGTGTCTCCAAACTCTTATCAAAAAGTTTAAAAGCAGTTCTTCCTAAAATATTCCAACCCCCTGGGCTATCTTTTGGATAAACTGCTGTTTGAGTATCTGCAATTGCAACACTACCTTTTGGAATCTTTTTTCTTGGTGTTTCAAGTCTTGAGGTTTTTAATCTTTCATCAACACTTGCCAAATATGCAAATCCTGGCAAAAATCCAATTGCATATACATCATATAGTTTACTGCTATGCAAAGCTATCACCTCATCAACACTAAGATTAGATTTTTTTGCTACCTCTTCTAAATCAAAACCAACCTCTTTGTCATAATAGACATCAATAGTTACAATATTTTTTGACTCTTCATTTATAGAAGAAATTTTTATATCTTTTAACTCTTTTTCCAAAAGCTCTTTTATCTCTTTGTAGTTATATTTAAAAGTATCATAGGTAAGTAAAACAGAGACATAAGAGGGAACAATCTCTATTAAAGCACTATTATTTAACTCTTTTAATATTTTATAAGCTGCTTTTACTTTTAAAGAGTTCTCTTTGGTGATAGTATCACCAAAGTAGATTATTACAGAATCAACAGAAGCAATTTCAATATTCATTAATTTAACACTTTTTGTAATGCCTTAATAAAAATAAGAGCATTCTCTCCATCTCCATGAACGCAGATCGTATCAGCTTTTAAGTAGAGTTTTTTTGAATTAATACTTTCAATATAACCATTATCTCTTAGTGTTTTAACTCTTTGCATTACTTCTAACTCATCAGTTATAACTGCATTATCTCTCATTCTTGAGACTAAACTTCCATCATCGTTATAGTTTCTATCTGCAAAAACTTCATATATAAGCCCTATGTTATACATCTTTGCTGTATATTCATAGGCTTCATTATCGGGAGTTGAAAGTACCATAAGTTTTATATTTTTATCAAAAGATGAGATTGCACTTAGAACTGCTTTTAAAATATTTTGATCTCTCATCATATCATTATACAAAGCTCCATGGGGTTTTACATAAGATACAGTTGTCCCATTTGCTTTGCAAAAAGCAGATAAAGCTCCTAGTTGATATAAAACTATTGATTTTATCTCTTCTAAAGTACAAGTAACACTTCTTCTTCCAAAACCTATTAAATCTTGATAACCAGGATGCGCCCCTATTATTACATTATATTGTTTTGCAAGTTGTACTGACCTTGACATTGTAACGGCATCAGAAGCATGAAAACCACAAGCTAAATTTGCTAATGAGATATAAGGCATAATTTGTTCATCTTGCCCCATTTTCCAGATACCAAAACTCTCACCCATATCGCAATTTAATCTTATCATTGTTTGACCTTCCATATTAATTAACCTATTTTACCATAATAACTATTTAATCATTTTATTAGGCAAATAGTTCACTATTTCAGGGAAGAAGGTAATTATTGCCACAGTTACAACCATAAGAACAAAGAAAGGAAAAGTTGCTTTTACAATAGTCTCTATTTTTTCACCAGAAATACTTTGAATTACAAAGAGTGAAAATCCAACAGGTGGAGTAATTTGTGCCATCTCAACCATAAATACTAAAAATACTCCAAACCAAAGTGCATCAAAACCAGATAATAAAATAATTGGTAATACAATAGGAAGAGTCATAACAACAATAGAAACACCCTCTAAAATCATTCCTAAAATAATATACATAACTCCAATTAGTAAAATTAGTACCAAAGGACTAAGTCCAAGACCAATAATAAACTCACTCATTGCTCTTGCAATTCCTAAAAATCCAATTACTTGAGATAAAAATACAGCTCCAGCTATAATAAAACTAATCATACTTGAAGTAACAACAGTATTCATAATAGCATTTTTAAAAATCTCATAATTAAAACTTTTAAAATATAGTGCCAAAAGAATTGAACCTAAAACTCCAAGAGCAGCAGCTTCTGTTGGAGTTGCAATACCACCATAAATAGAACCTAAAATAACAGTAATAAGAAGTAAAATAGGAACTAAGTCTTTTAATGAATCAATCTTTTGTTTAAGGGTAAAACTCTCTTTTACTTTAGGTTCTGCTGTTTTATCAATTTTAGAGATAATCATAATATAAACAGAATACAATGTTGCAAGTAAAAGACCTGGAATAATACCAGCAATAAATAGTTTACCAATAGAGGTATCAGCTAAAACTCCATAAATAATCATAATAAGTGAAGGGGGAATTAAAAATCCCAAAGTTCCAGCACCAGCTAGAGAACCCATAGCTATACTTTTTGAATATCCTCTTTTTTTAAGTTCATCTAATGTAATTTTCCCAACTGTTGCAGTAGTAGCCGCACTTGAACCAGAGACTGCTGCAAACAGCGAACATGCTGCAACATTTACATGAAGTAAACCTCCTGGAATATAATTAAGCCAAGGTTTAAGTCCATTTAAAAGTTTAGTTGAAATAGATGATTTATATAAAATCTCACCCATTAAAATAAACATTGGAAGAGCAGCTAATGACCAAGAGTTTAAAGCATCATATAAAGAAGAAGCTAGCAAATCCCCTATTTTGTCATAAATACTAATTATTGGAGGTAAATGGTGTTCATAAATCAACATTCCAATAATACCTGTTAGAATTAAGGAAACTCCAATCCATAAAGAGGTTAAAAGAAGTGAAAACATCACTACTAAAATCACAATAGTTAATATAAGTGGATCACTAATCATTTTTCACCCTTTTGATAATAAATGAAACTGCTGCAAGAATAAAAAATATAGCTCCTAAAGGCATAACTATTTGTGTTAAATATAGTGGTGTTTCTGAAACCGCTTCAGATAACATATCTAAACTATATGAATCATAAGCAAAAAGCGCTGTTCTATATGCAATAAAAGCAAAAACTAAAAGGGTAACAACTCCTGCATATATATCAATATACCTATTTGTTTTATTACTTAATTTTGATGTTAAAATATTAATCCTAATATGCCCATCTTTTAAAAAAGTGTATGAAATACCTAAAAAAATTGAAGCTAAATACAAGTATCCACTATATTCATCTGCAATCATTGTAGAGGTGTTGAAAACAGCCCTTAAAAATATCTCACACAAGATAAGTAAAACAAGTGATATTAAAAGTAATCCAGAAAGATAGGCTATAACTTTGCATAGCCTATCTATAATATGTGAAATTAGTTGCATCTAATTACTTTCTATATTCTTGAAAAATTTTTTTGATTTGTGAATCTGCATCTTCTAAATACTCTTTTAACATTTTATCTGCAATTTCATCTAATCCTTTTTTCAACTCATCCGACTCAGAACTTACTTTCATTCCATTAGAAACAAGTAAATCAAGTGCAATTTTATCCTCTTCTTTTGAAGCATCCCATTGAGCTTTTTCTATCTCAGTTGCAGCTTTTAACATAGCTTGTTGTTGCTCTTTTGACATACTATTCCAATAGTCAAGGTTGATTGTAACTGCTTGTAATGGATATGCATAATTGATTTTTGTAAAGTGAGATAATACTTCCCAAAATTTTCCATCTTTTCCTGAAGCTGATGAAGTTACAACTGAGTCAACCATCCCTGTTCTAAGTGAAGAGTAAACTTCTCCCCAAGGAAGAGCCACTGCATTTCCACCAGCTAGATTTACAAAGTTTGCTGAGTTTTTATCATATGTTCTAGTTTTCGTACCTTTAAAGTCTTCAATAGTTTTAATCTCTTTATTTGAATAAAACCCTGATGGAGGCCAACTTACTGCATAAAGAAGTTTTTGATTCCATTTTTTTGCTGTTGCTTCATAAGCTGGTTTAGAGATTTGATATAACTTATAAGCATCATCATATGAGTGAGCAATAAAAGGTAAAGCAGATATTCCAAAAACTTTTCCCCCACCTGAAGTAAATGGGATAAACATATCAGTCATAGCCACTGTTCCATCTTTTACAGCTTTTAAAGGGTTACCTTTTATTAAAGATGAACCAGCATGAACAGTGATTTCAACACTTCCATTGGTATAATTTTTTACTAAATTTGCAAAATTCTCTGCACCTATAGTATGGAAGTTATTTGCTCCATATTTTGCATTTAGATCCATTTTAATATTCGCTGCCATTAAAGAGGCTGCTAATCCTACAAGTAATAAACTTTTTTTCAACATTTTATTTCCTTTGTTAGTTAATATATCAACTATATCACTATAAGGTGAGTTTGTAGTGAGTTTTTTTTAGAATCTTATAAGATGCTGTTTAATTTATAACCAGTTTGGGAAATATTCTCAATTAAATTTATTGGTAATTTTTGTCTTAACTCTTTTATAAAGGTTTTTAATGCACTCATTGTCATATTTTTATCTTTCCAGATATACTCATCAATTATCTCATAACTTACTATCTGATTTTTATATCTATAAAGAAGAAGTAAAAACTCCTTATCTCTTTTTCGTAAAGGCACAACACTCTCTTGATAGATAAACTCATATCTTTGAACATCAAAATAACAATCTTGGGTAAATATTAAATTTGAAGTAAGTCTCTCCCCTAAAGCTTTTATTATTCCACTAAAAAGGTTTTCAGAGTTTATTGGTTTTAAAATATAGTGATTTATATTTAGATTTATTAAATCAAGAAGATACTCCTCATTTGAGTAAGCTGTAACCATTATAATAATGGTATGAAAATCTTTTTCTCTAATTTTTTTAACCATTTCAATACCATTTTGTTCTGGCATCTCTATATCACTTAAAATAATATCTGGTTTATACTCCAAATAGAGTTCATAACCCTCTTCTCCATTTGCAGCATCAACTACATCATCAAAGTAGTATTTTAAAGTATTTACCAATCTTTTTCTAATACCTGCTTCATCCTCTACACAAAGGATAGAATAGTTACTAAATCTCTCTAATATCTTCTCATCCATTTTTTATCCTATTTGAATCCTAAAGAGCGCACCATTTTTTCTATTTTCAACGCTAATCTCTCCATTCATATTTTTTTCTATAATCATTTTTGACATATATAGTCCAAGACCTGTACCTTTTGAACTCTCTTTTGTAGTAAAGTATGGTTCAAATATCAACTCTAAATGTTTTTCATCAACTCCACCACCATTATCTTCAACACTTATTATTGAGTGCCCATTTTTATAATCAATTACAATCTCAATTTGTGGATTTTTTACCATTCTTTGATTTAAAATATCTTTTGCATTTGAGATTAGATTTAACATAACTTGAGCAAACTCTCTTTCATAACCCAAAATAATACTATTGCATTTTACTCTTTTTATCAACTTTATATTAGAACTTTTAATTGAAGCACTAGCAAGAGAAATAGCTTCACTACAAGCATCATCAACATAAAACTCAACTTTTTGTTTATCGGGTTTAAAGAAGTTTCTAAAATCATCAATAGTATGGGACATAAATTGTATTAATCTATTTGACTCTTTTACACTATCTTTTAGAAGTTTATCATCTAATTTTCCAAACTTATTTGCAATCTCCAACTCCATTAATATTGCGGAAATTTCACTTAAAGGTTGTCTCCATTGGTGGGCAATCATACTAAGCATTGCTCCCATTCTTGCAAGTCTTGATTGATGAAGCATTGCTCTATCTTTCTTTTTTGCATCGTTTAGAGCACTATTTATTTTTATTTCTAGGTTTTTGTTTACATCTTGAAGCTCAAGCTCTTTTTTCTTTACATTCTCTTTATAAGTAGCAAATACTCTATTGATTTTATTGGAAATCATAAAAGAGACAATACCAATTAAAATAATTATACCTAAAGAGATTTTTACAATTGTTTGAATATATCTATCAATTTTTTCTTCTAAAGCTCTTTTATTTTCTGCAATTGATTTTTCTATATCATCAATATATAAACCAGCCCCAATAATCCAATTAAAAGGTTTATATAGTTTTAAAAAACCAAGTTTTTTAGAGAACTCTTTTTCATTTGGTTTTTGCCAGTAATACTCCATGAAATTTCCATCAGGTTGAGCTAAAGTCTCTTCAACAAATCTTTTTGTGATATAACCACCTTTGGCATCTTTTAACTCAATATCATAGTTTCCAATACTCTCTTTCCTAAAAGGGTGTCCAACTAAATAGTAGTCTGTGTTGTGTATCCAAATATATCCATGTTTTTCATATCTTATTGTCTCAATATATCCAATAAGTTCTTTTTTTAACTCCTCTTGTGAGAGCTTTGTATTTTTTTTAACATGATAATTTATATAGTTTATTACACTGTTAATCTCTTTAACTAAAATATCTTTTTGTTTTTGAATATACTCTTTTTCAACCCTTTTACTCTCCTCTTCAAAGTAGCTATTTTGGCTTTGAACAAAAAAATAGATTGTAAAGAATGAACTTAAAATTACTGTAAAAACAGGTGTTAATATTATAAGTTTTGATATATTCTTTTCACTAAACAAAAATCTCTCCTAAATTAATTATAAACTCTACTTAAATATAGTGTGATTTTAGTGAGTTTTATCTCAATTTACCTATAATAATAAAAATATTTATAAAAGGCTTACAATGAGAATTTTCACACGAATATCACTTCTAACATTAGTGTGGGTAAATTTTGGTTTTAGTTTTGATTTAAACTCTTTTGCAAAAGATGTAATAAGTGGAGTTAAAGATAACTCAACAAAAGAGTCAAGCACTACTTTGAGTAACTCTACAATAACAGATGGATTAAAAGAGACTTTAAAAATTGGTGTTAATTATGCTGTTGAGACTTTGGGAAAAGAAAATGGATATTTGAATAACTCTTTAGTAAAAATCCCTCTTCCAGAAAATTTACAAAAAGCAGAAACAATTATAAGAAAAGTAGGTGGAGACAAAGTTGCAGATGAGTTAATAGCTTCAATGAATAGTGCAGCTACACAAGCAGCTCCAAAAACTGCAGATATTTTTGTAAAAGCCATTGAAAAAATGAGTTTAGAGGATGCAAAAAAGATTTTAGAAGGTGATAATAATGCTGCTACTGAATATTTTAAAACAAATACAAGCAGCTCTTTAAAAAGTGTAATCAAACCAATAATAGAAAAAACAATGGAACAAAATAGTGTTGCAGGATATTATGATAGTTTTAACAGTTACTATAAGCAGTATGCAAAAGATTATGTTAACAGCACTTCTGTAATGAGTTTGGCAAAAAATTTTGGTGTTGATTCATATCTTCCAAGTAGCAGTAATGAGAACTTAAATGATTATGTGACACAAAAGGCAATTGATGGACTTTTTTCAATGATTGCTAAAAAAGAGGCAGCAATAAGAGAGAACCCTGTTGAACAAACTACCTCTTTATTAAAACAGCTTTTTTCAAAGTAGTAGATTTTCTCTACTACTCGTCAAATTTTTCACTCTCTTTTGAGTAGTAGCCATTAAACATATTTTTTCTAACTAAACTCTCATCATAAAAACCATAAAATCTCTTTTTATTTAGATATTTATTTACATAATCTTTTTTAAGGCTTTTTAACAGTTTATCATAGAGTTTACCCTCATAATCCACAATAAAAGTCTCATTTTGACCTAAATATCTACTTATGATGCTGTAATACTCACCATCTACTTCAAAGGTTCTAAAGGTATATCTTCCAACTTCAATACTCTCTACAGTTTTTACATCACTTAGTTTTAATTTCAATTTGAAATTATATTCAAAGAAACCACTTGGCAAACCATTCCAATGACATCTAAAATCTAAAGTAATTGATTCAAGGAACAAATTTCCATAAACGCTATCTTTTTCATTTAGAGTATATGCTGAATCTATACACCAAGAGGGATAGACTTTATAATCTGCATTTTCTACTTTGACAACTACTGGATTCTCTTTTTCTCCTAGAATTAATGTACTATTTTTATGACTGTACAAAGATTGGCTTTGAACTGAACATCCCACATAAAATAGCCCTATAGTTAAAAAAACTATACTATTTTTTAAAAATTTATAATCCAAAATAACTCCTCATACTATTCTCTTTTATTATTGATATATTAAAATTTATATCGCCTTTTTGTTCCTCTTTATACTTATACTCGTATGTTGAATCAAATCTACTTATAAGCTCTTTATATAAAGTACCTTTTGTATCAATAATTAGTAGATTTGAAGATGTTGTATATATAAAAATAAGATGAAAAACAAAAGAGTCATCTGCTTTATAGGTTTTAAAAGTATAGGTTTTAATATTTTTTTCTTCTAATACTTTCAAACTACCTATTTTTAGCTTCTCTTTTATCAAATCCTCATAAGCTGATACAACTTCCACATTCCAACTTACATCACTCTCAACTTTTATATACTCCAAATGTATATCAGCGTTGCTTAGAGTATACCCTTCTATTACATAAGAATCATGTCTGGTTTTAATATCATAATCTAACAACTCATATTTATAATATTGGTCATTGTCAAATCTAAAATATAATCTATTGTTTTCAAATCTATAAATAGGAAGAGTAGCTTTTGCCAAATATTCAAAGAACTTTTTAAAAAACATTTTAGCTCCTCCCTTTTTTAGTCATTAATTAAGTGATTGTATCATATTCTTATTAAGTAATTAAATTTTTTAACTTATGGATTACTAATTGCATAGTTTAAAGTTCCAAAGGTAATATTGAAGAAAAAAAAGGATAATAATGAAAATAGCAATACCAGTAAAAGATGAAAATCTAATGTTTTTTCCAAATGCAGGTCATACTCCAAAATTTGCAGTCTTTTCAATGAGTGGTACAAGTATGTTCAAATCATTTAAGCTTGAAGAGATAAAAAATAACCCAAGAACAGATATAGATCATGATCATCCTGAAGAGGATCATGCTTGTGACCATGATCATGATGATCAAGAGCATATTGAACAGCACAATAAAATGGGAAGAGCTTTAAAAGAGTGCAACTATGTAGTTGTAAAAACAGCTTGTAAAAATACTGCAAAATCTTTCACAAGTGAAGGAATAAAAGTAGTTAAATACAATGGTGAGTCATTTTTAGCTGATGATATTTTAAAAGAGGTATCAACTAAATTTATCTAAAACCTAAAAGGAGTTGTTGCTAAAACGCTCCTTATCTTTTATAACCCCTGCACTTGCAACAACATTTAAAATCATCTCATTGTTACTATTGGCAAATTTATCAATAATGGCATCACAAAGTTCAAAAAGCTCTTCTTCTTTATTTAATTCACTAAGAAGTATTGATTTATTGTGCATTGCTAAAGCAACTTGATTTAAGAGCTCTCCACCATAACTTGAAAATCTACTAATTACTTTGTCATAAAGTTTTAGTGCCTCTTCATAATTGTCTTCCATTTTTATTCTTGAAGCTTTATTTATCAATGCTTTTGCCACATACTCTAAAATCTCTTCTATTTGACTATTTTCAAAATGTTTTATTACATAAGCATAAGACTCTATTGCTTTCTCATTATTCTCACTTTGAGCATAAATCAAAGCAACATTATAAGCAGCTTGAGCTATTTGAATTTGAATATTCTCATTTTCTGAATGTTCAAAATTGTGAATAAGTTCCTTATAAACATCCAAAGCTTTTAGAGGTTCTTGCAACTCTGATACACAAATAGCTCTATTCATATAAGATTTTACTAAAATAATCTCTGTATCTTTTGAAATATCACTGATATATTTTTCAAGTAGTTTATTATATGTTTTTAACTCTTTATCAAAATCTTTTTGTTTTGCATAAGCTAAAGCTTTATTGAAATAGGCATAAATTAAATATTTTGAAATAATTTCATCATTTTCATTTTTAAATTGATGAATTATCTCTTTATAGGTCTCTATCACTTCATCATTTTTATCAATATTAGTTAAAGCTGTAGCTTTACCCATAAGAGAATAAAATATATCTATATTGCAAGTTGCATTTTCAAGAAGGTCAGGAACAAGGTATAAAGCCTTTTCAAACTCCCTACTCTCTAACTTGCTGTTAAACTCTTTATAGACTATTTCAAAACTTTTTAAACTCAAAAAAGAATCCTTATTTTTAATATTTTTTTGTACTACTGTTATTATACAAAAAGTGACTTAAGGAGTTTGAAGATAAAAAAAATTAACTTTTTGCAAAGTTAATTAAATCTTCACCTTCCAATCTATATCCAACCCACTCATCAAGTGATTTTGCACCAAGACTCTCATAAAAGTTTCTTGAAGGAGTATTCCAATCTAAACAAGACCACTCAAATCTACCACAATCTTCACTTAATGCTTTTTTTGCAAGATATTTAAGCATTGCTTTCCCAGCACCCAAACCTCTTTTTTTCTCACTAACATATAAATCTTCTAGATAAATTCCATTTTTTCCAAGCCAAGTTGAGTAGTTATAAAAAAATATTGCATGACCAATTGGCTTGCCATTCTCTTCACAAATAATTGCTTTTACTGTTGAGTTCTCTCCAAAAATTTTCTCTCTTGTCTCTTCAACTGTTGTTTTAACTGCATTTGGCTCTTTCTCATAAAGGGCAAGTTCCACAATAAAATCATAAATTGTTTTAGCATCATTTGAAACTGCTTCTCTAATAATTATTGACATACAAATCCTTTTATTATAAAGATAGATTTTAACATATAGATTATTAATGCTATTGAAATAATATTTTTTTATCGGTTTAATAATTTTTTTAACTAATTAGTAAATTATAATTTACTTTAAGTGTAAATATATTAATATTCTTCATCTACTAATTATTAACATACTAACTAATTTAGAAATCAAAATTTTTTAAGGAATATTATGTCGTTTGAATCAGACAATATATTTGGTATTTTAATTGCCAATATAAGAAATTGTGTAAAAAATAATTTAGAAAAACTATTGTTGGAGCACGATATCTCACCTGCGCAAAGTATCATAATAAGAAGACTTTGTGAGAAAGATAACTTAACACAAGTTGAGTTAGCAGAAGATACTTACTTTAAACCCTCAAGCCTAACTTTAATGATAGATAAGCTTGAAAAAAAAGGTTTTGTTAAAAGAAAAAATAAAAAAGATGACAGAAGAGCTTTTTTAATTTGTTTAACTCAAAAAGGAAAAGAGCTAGAAGAGATTATAAAAAAAGCAAGTAATGAAGTTGAATTTGATGCTTTCAAAGAAATTTCTTTAGAGGAAAAAGAGCTTTTAATAAAAATCCTAAGTAAAATTTATAAAAATGTGAAGTAAAAGAATGAGAGTATTTATATTAATAACTCTGAGTCTATATTTACTAACAGGGTGTGTACCAAAAATTGAAAAAACAGATACATTAACAAATAGTGATGTTAATAATGAGTTAAAAAAAGATTTAGGAAATTTCAAAAGCTCTAACTTATCTTTAGAAAAAAACTGGTGGACAAAATTTAATGATGAGCAGTTAAATAGACTACTTGATGAAGCTTTAAATAATACACCCTCTTTGAATATTTTAAAAATAAGATATGAAAAAGCAAAATCACAATTAAATATAACAAAAGCTTTAAAAGAACCAACTGTATCAATAGGAGGAAACGTATCCAGACAAAGATATAGTGAAAACTATATTTTCCCTGCTCCACTTGGTGGAAATTACTATAATCTTTATGAACAAGCTTTAGGTTTAGATTATGAGTTTGATTTTTGGGATAAAAACTCATCTCTTATAAGAGCTGCATTAAATGAGGCAATGGCTCAAAAAGTATATATACGAGTAAAAGAGTTGGCTATTAGTACAACAATAGTAAAACTATACGACACTTTAAATTATCAAAAAAGTAAACTAAATAAATTTGAAGAGCTAAAAAAAGATATTATTGAAAAACACCATATTTTAGCAAAACTTCATGAACTTGGACTTGCAAATAAAATAGAGATAAACACAAGTGCAACTTCACTTGATAGGGTTAATAACGAAATTTTTGATACAAAAATAGAGATTGAAAACCTAAAAAATTCCCTTGCAACTATTGCAGGAGTTATGCCTTCAAGAATTGAAAATTTGAAAAAGAGTAATAGCTTTGATAATTATAAAGTTTTTGTGCCCGAAAATATTCATTTGGATATTCTTTCTCATAGACCAGAAATTGCTATGCAAAAATATCTTTTACTTAGTAAAGAAGATTATATTCAAAATGCAAAGGCACAATTCTATCCAAATATAAGTCTTAGTGGTTTATTAGGTTTTACATCTTTTTCATGGGCTTCACTTTTTGAAAAATCTTCATCTGTACCATATATAGGTACTGCAATATCTTTGCCACTCTTTGATGGACATAAAAGAGAAGAGAATTTAAATGTAAAAGTTGATGATTATAATATTCAAGTGCAACAATACAACCAAAGCATAATTGAGGCTGTAAATGAAGTTGTTACTTCACTTAAAAAATTAGAGTTAAATCAATCAAAATTAAAAATACAAAAGAGTGTTTTAGAGAATAATAAAAAAAATGTAGAGATTCAAAAAAGAATCTATGAGCTTGGACTTAAAAATAAAGTATCTTATATAGACTCAAAAATAGTTCTAATAAATGATGAAATAATAAAATTAGCTCTAAAAAATAGCGAAGTTAATGCACATATTGATTTAATAAAAGCTTTTGGTGGTGGTTATGAAAACAAAGGAGAAACCTTTGACAATAACTAGAGATGATTTTAAAATAGCAACTGGTGAGTGGATTAATAAAGATTTACCAACTCTTTTATATGTTTTTAAATCTGTTTGTGCTTGTTTATTGGCTTTAAGTTTGTGCATGGTGTTTAATCTTTCTATGCCTCAAACAGCTGTTTTTACAGTTTTTATTGTAATGCAACCCTTTAGTGGACCAGTTTTTTCAAAAAGTTTTTATAGACTTATAGGAACTGTAATTGGAACAACTATGGCAATTACATTTATTGCACTTTTTGCTCAAGATAGAGTTGCTTTTACTCTATTTTTTGCTCTTTGGGCAGGATTTTGTGCCGCAATTGGATTTATGGCAAGAAATTTTATGTCATATGGTTTTGTAATGAGTGGATATACAATTGCTGTTGTAACAATGCCAATAATCCAAACTCCTGAAAGGGTTTTTACTTTTGGTATTGATAGATTTTTTGAGGTTATTATTGGACTTATCTCTGCAAGTTTTATAAGTGAAGTACTGTTTCCTCAGAATTTAAGTAAAAGTCTTAGAAGAAGTGAAAACAATAAATTCAATCTTCTAATGGAAACCTTTTCAAATATGAAAAATATCTTTACTTTTAATGCCCAAGCAGTAAATTTTAATAGGGATATTTTAGGTACAGATACTTTAAGAGTAAATAGTAATTTTGAAACAAATATTAATAAAAGAGATAGTGTATATCTAAAAAGACTTAACTATGAATTTTCTCATATTAGTACAACTTTCTTATCACTAAGAAATATTATAAACAATAGTAAAAACAACGAAGAGTTTATTACAAGTTTACAAAATATCTATGCAAATTTAGAAGAGGTTTTAAAAGATTTCCATGAAAAACCCATTGACAATAAAAACATTGATAATCTATTATTTGAATTAAGAAGAATAAAACAACTAAGCTATGAAAATATTGAGAAAGAGAAAAACAATCTAAAATTTGAAAATAATTTTGAACTTAAAAATGATTTCAAAACAATCTGTATTTTAATAAATAGATTACAAGATGAACTTTATGAATATTGTAATACCTATTTGGGTTTTATAAATAAAGACAAAAAAATAAAAATTGATGAAAATTTTGTACAAAATATCAAATTCTCAACCTATAGTGATAATCTTTTGATAATGTTGATGATTGTAAGAGCTACCTCTGCAATGATTGCAATGATGTGTTTATGGATGGTTTCTGGGTGGCAATATGCAGCCTTTGGGGTAATCCCTGCAATTGCAAATACTCTACTTTTAAGTACAGCTCCAAATCCACAAGGGATCATAAAAAGTACCATAATAGGAGCAACTATAGGGTTGGTAATCACACCAATTTATAATTTTTATATTATCCCCTCTTTTGTGACAGATCTGCCAACCATGTGCCTTGCACTAACACCAATATTGGCAATATTATCCCTTATGATGATTTTACCTGGAAAAAGTTTTATTGGATTTGGTATTTTATTAGTATTTATTACAACAGTTGCTGTAAATAGCTCATATCATTCAGATTTTGCTTTCTTTTTTGGAACAGCAATGGCAACAATAGTTGGGCTTATGATGTCAACTCTTAGTTTTATACTTTTTGATTTTACTTCAAATTCTTGGATTGAATCAAGGGTTAGAAAAGTATTAAGCAAACAGATAAATATCTTGATTAAAGATGACTTAGCTCTTCAAAGGGCAAAGTTGGAGATGTTAAACTTTGATTTAATGCAAAGATATTCAGTTGTTGGTAGACTTGATACAAATACAAACTCCAAAATATTTACTTGGATTTTATCAACTGTGGAGATTGGAAAAGCAATTATTAATATAAGAAAAAAAGCCACGTTGATTGAGGGAAGAAAACCAATACAAATAAGATTGATATTAAACTATTTGGAGAAAATGTTTGATCAAAAAGATAAAGAAGATAAAAATGTATATAGAAAAAAAATCGAGAAATTAATGCATGATTTAGAAAATAAAAAACTAAAATCTGCCAATGGGCAAAAAATATTAAATGATATAAGTACAGAGATAGGAATCATCTACTCTATTATAAAAAATAGAGAGTTTCTACCTATTCAAGGAGAGAGATAATGGATCAAATCATATCACTTTTTGGAGTACAAATTCCTGCACTAATTGTTATGTTTGTTTTTGCAGGTATTATACAAATAGCTCTAAACAGAGTTTTATTGGACTTAAGGGTTTATGAGTTTGTCTGGCACCCCGGACTTTTTAGAACAGCACTTTTTATGTGCATATTTACATCTATTTCACTACTAATTTATAAATAAGGATATTAATGAATAAAACAATTATTAAACTAATAAGATATCTGATTACCTTTGCAATTGTTGCTGTGGCATCAATATTAACAATACATTTATGGAATAACTATGCAGATTCAACTTGGACAAGAGATGGAAGAATAAGAGCTGATATTACCCTTGTTGCTCCAGATGTTTCAGGTCTTATAACAAATATATATGTAAAAGATAATCAATATGTAAAAAAGGGAGATAAACTTTTTGAAATTGATAAAAAAAGATTTGAAACAGCTATAAACTCTTTGGAATCAACCCTAAAAGCAAAAGAGGCTAACTATCTAATGAGAAAAGCTGAGTATGACAAAAGAATAAAAGCAAATGATGCAATTGTTCCAAAAGATGTAAAAGATGATGCAAAATATAATCTAATAATGGCAAAAGAGGATTACAATGAAGTAAAAGCAAGACTAGATTTAGCAAAACTAAATTTGGAACGTTCAACAATCTACGCACCAACAAATGGCTGGGTAAACAATCTACTTTTAAAAGTTGGTGATTTTATTCAAATAGGTCAAAGCCATCTTTCAATTTTAAATGACAAAAGTTTTTGGGTATATGGTTATTTTGAAGAGCACAAAATACCAAAACTAAATATTGGTGATATAACTATTATGAAACCTTTGGGAACAAATTATGAACTAAAAGGTCATATTGAGAGTATTGCAAGTGGTATTACAGATAGGGACAATGACAGAGGAAGCGGACTTTTAGCAAATGTAAATCCTTCATTTACGTGGGTAAAATTAGCTCAAAGGATCCCTGTTAGAATTGCAATAGATGAGATCCCTGAAAATTATATACTAAGAGCAGGAGTAACTTGTACAATTGAAGTGGTAAAAAAAGGTAACAGTTCTAAAGAGAAAACTCTTTAGAATAAAACTTTTAAAGCTCTATTTTTCTTAAATAATCCTCAATCATAGGAAAATAATCTTTTCTACAAACTAAATAAGTATCCAAACTAAAATCCATAGTTGTGATTTTTAGTTTGTTTTCATATCCAAATTTTTGAATTATCTGCCTTGAAAAAAGAGTTACCCCATAACCTGCTTTTACACAAGCCAATATTAACTCATAGTTTTCAAGGTTTACTTTTTTATATTGGGTTTTTTTCTCTTCTGTTAAATATTTTTCTAAATATATTCTATTTATACACCCATTTTTATAAGCATAAATAGTGTTTTGAGGCTCTTTCTCTTTAGATTCGACTAAAACTATATCCTCTTTAAAACTATTTAAAACTTCCAAATCTTTGTGTTTGGGATCACCATTTACAAAAGCTATATCAAGTTTATAATCCAATAGTTGTTCAATAAGATTTAAACTACTATCAACTACAAACTCCAACTTCATATCTTGGAAATCCTCATTTAATCTATCAATAAATTTTGAAAGTCTAATAGTTGCATTTGATTGAGTTGAACCAATTCTTAATAACTCTTGATGGTCTATATTTCTCATTTTTAGAGTTGCTTCTTCAACCTTTTTTACAATATCAATTGCATAAGGAAGAAACTTTTGCCCCTCTAAACTTAAAACAACTCCTCTATTTGTTCTATGAAAAAGTTCATATCCAAGAGATTTTTCCAACTGTTTTATCCGTAAAGTTACATTTGATTGTGTAAAACCAAGTTCTTTCGCACCTTGTGAAATACTTTTTGTATTTGCAACAGAGATAAAGACTTTTAAAAGATTTGAATCCAAAGTATTGTCCTTTTAAAATGTCCCATTTTTAAAGGGATCTATTTCATTTTTATCTTCTTTTATCATCTTAGGCAAAGCACAAGATTAAAGAAGCAAACTCTAAAGGGAACAACGAGTTGTTCCTATATTTTAAAATGTCCCATTTTTAAAGGGATCTATTTCATTTTTTCTTAAAATTGTACCGTTTGAAATACAAGCATTGAAGCTATTATAAAAAGTAAAACTTTTAATATCTTCACATAGAGTTTTGCATCAATTAGTTTTTTAACTTTTATTCCTAAATACATTCCTATAAATGTTGCCGTAAGCCCAATCATTGAGATATTAAAATCTTCCATAGTAAAACTTCCATGAAGTAAAAATACAGATATTTGACCAATTTTTGTAAATAAAAAACAAAGATTAGATAACTGAACAGTATCCTTTCTTGTATATTTTAACTCTAAAGTGTACATTATCATAAGTGGTGCAACAATATTTGTAAGACCAGATAACATTCCACCAAAGATTCCTAAACCATAAGTAGAAGATTTTGGATATTTTGATACAAAAGTAGCTTCAATTTTTACAACAGATTGAAGAAGATACAAAAATATAATTGCAGCAAGTAAGAGTTTAAAAAGATTTGAATTTGTATAAAGTAATAAAACCGTACCTAAAGCACTACCTATTACCATCAAAGTTATAATAAACCAAAACTTTTTCAAAGCCTCTAAAAAATTACCCTCACTTGAAATACTTACAATATTTGCACCCATAGTTGGAATAAGCATATATAAAATAGTAGTTTGCATATCAGTAAACAAAGCCACAATAGGAGTAGAAATCATCCCAAAACCAAAACCAATAGCCCCATGAACAATAGAAGCAAATAAAAGAGTTAAACAAAGAATCAGTATAAAACTGTTTTCCATATGAGAATCCTTAATATTACATATAATTATTAGTAATACCAAATGATATTACTGATAATTATAGCTAAAAAGAATAAAAAATAAAAGAGATAAAAAGATATATATGCAATAAAAAGTAGGAAACTTAGATACAATTGCAAAAAAGGAACAATGTGAAAAAAACTTTTATACTACAAGTTGAAAATAAAGCCGATGATAGAGTAGTAGAATCTATTAAACACGAAATAAGAAAATATATAAAAAGAGAACAAAGAAAACCTCTACCAGAGGGAAAAGATTTTTGGTTTTTTGATTGTAAATTTGCAAAAGAAGAAGAAACACCTCAAGATATACCATTTTCAGATATTATAAAATGCATAAATGAAGCTGCAAATGAAAAATGCAAAACATTTTACCTAGAGATACTCTCAAGAGCAGAAAAAAGACCTGAAAAAGAAGTAGTAGGCGATATTGAAAATATTGAAGAACTCTCTTCTGAAGATGAAATAAAAGAGGATTAATATTTATATATTAGTCCCCTCTTTTTTATTGCTTGAATAATAGAGAGTAAAGAGAGCTTTGTCTTAGACATAAACAACCTCTTTTAGAATCTCATTTTTAGCAAAAGGTTTTAGGTATTTTTCCCTTGCAATATCAACATTTAGATGAAAATGATTTTCTAAAGTATTTTTTAAATCAAGCTTTTTTTCATAAATATTTGGAAGATTATTTTCAAACTCTATTAGAATATCACTATCACTATTTACAGATATCACATCTTTGCATAAGAACCAAAAAGACCGAGCCTAGTGATACCAAACTTCTTTGAGAATTCATCTTTATGTTCGCCAAGATAATTGATAATATATTCTTTTGTCACTTTGAGTCCTTGTTTAATTTTTTAACATAACATACTTTGAATCAATAATAATATAAAGAAATAGTTCTTTATTTAAATAAAAGAATGCACTGTATCTACTTACAATTAGAAATAAAAAACCTTTACTTGCTTACATCATTAGATTTATTAACAAGTTCTTTTGCACAATCAATTTCTATAATTTTACCAATAATAAAGAAAGATATGAAAAATAATATAAGTGATACTAATAGAATTCTAAGTCCAGAATAGCCAATGCTAAATGTTTCATATACTCCATAAATTAAAGTAATAATAAAAGAGACAACAGAAAAAATAAAAATTATAATTAACAAAGCATAGTCAAAGAAAAGTATATATTTATTATTTCTCAATTCAAATGATTTTTCTTTATCATTAAATATAATATACTCATGACCATGAATATAATAATAAAATTGATTCAGAGAATCTTTTTTATGATTCAACAGCATAAAAATCTCACAAGTAATATTACATTTCAAAATACTTTGTAGTTCCAAGTCAAAAAAGAAATTATCTAATTTAGATTTTTTTGTTTTATTATTATATTGATTTATAATTTTTTTTACTTTTTTTACATCATTTAATTTTATTTTATATTGATTATTTATTAAACTAAATAACTTATATATTTTTAGAAAATTCATAAAATAGTCTCCTTCTTTATAATCTCAATTATAACTAAAAAATAATTCTAAGATATCAATTTTTTAAAAGAGCTAGTTAGATTAAAATAATTCTATTTTATTTAAAAAAAATGATTCTACAATGCTAGTTTTTAGGAAGATTAAGGCGGATAAATTTTTGAGAAAGGAGTTTACTGCAGTAAATGACTAAGCAAAAATTTCTCCAACGCCAAGATTTTTAAAAAATGGCGTTAGAGAATCATTTTTTTATAGGGCTTTTGCAGTGATTCTTGATAATCTTTGAGCGAATGCCACAGTATCAGTAATCTCCATACCTTCACTTAATTTAGCTTGGTCAAGTAGTACCCAAGATACATCCTCTACCATTTTTTCATCACTTACATTTTTTAGTTTGGTAACGATTTCATGGTCAGGGTTAATCTCTAAAATTGGAGCTGATTCTGGCATCTCTTGTCCCATAGCTCTCATCATTTGCATCATTTGAGCCATTTGTGCATCACCTGCATCTTTTACAACACAAGATGGAGAGCTTGAAAGTCTAGTTGTAACTTTTACCTCTTTTACAGCTTCACCTAAAGCTGCTTTGATTTTTTCAGTTATATCTTTGAACTTCTCTTCAACCTCTTTTTTCTCTTCTTCTGTTTGTTCAACTTTTGGTGCTTCACAAGCAGTAATATCTTTAAATTCCCACTCTTTAAATGCTCCATACATTGGAGTAATAATCTCATCTATCTCTTTATCATCTAAAATTAAAACTTCAATATCATTTTTCTTATAACTCTCTAAAAGTGGAGAGTTTCTTAGGATATTTTCATTTTCACCTATAATATAATAGATAGCTTTTTGTTCACTATTTGCTCTATCTTTATAAGCTTCTAATGAAGTCATTTCACCTTTTTCTAGTTTAGAAGATTTGAATCTAAGTAGCTCTAAAAGAAGCTCTTTATTTGTGAAATCTTGATATGCACCCTCTTTTAAAGGTCTGTTATATTGAGCAACAAACTCTTTGTATTTCTCTTCATCTTTAGCTAGTTTTTTAATCTCGCTTAGAATTTTTTTGATTGAAGCTTGTTTTATATTTGCCATTACTCTATTTTCTTGTAGAATCTCTCTACTAACATTTAGTGGCAGATCTTCACTATCAATAATACCCCTTACAAATCTAAGATAAGTAGGTAGAAGCTCTTTTTCGCTATCAGTTATAAATACTCTTTTTACATATAGTTTAACTCCTGGTTGATAGTCAGCTCTGTACATATCCATTGGAGCAGTTTTAGGAATATAAAAAAGTGTAGTATATTCACTTACACCCTCTGCTTTTGTATGAATTGTAAGCATTGGATCTTGAGAATCATGAGAGATAGATTTATAAAACTCATTATAATCTTCATCTTTTAGTTTTGCTTTTGGTTGAGTCCATAAAGCTGTTGCTTCATTTGCTTTTTCTCTTTTATTCTCTATTGTTTTTTTAGGCTCTTTTCCTGCTTTTTTATCCTCTTCACTTAACTTTTCAGTTACCTCTTCGCTATAGTTTAAGAAGATTGGATATGCAATATGATTAGAGTATTTTTTAACAATAGTTTCAACTCTATATTTTGAAGTATAATCATCTACTTCATCATCTTTTAGTTTGATATAGATAACTGTACCATTTTCATCTTTTATACAAGGATTTAAATCAAACTCTCCTGTACCTGTACTTGACCATTTGTATGCTGTATCTTCACCTGCTTTTTTTGAGATTACATCAACATTATCTGCAACCATAAATACAGAATAAAATCCAACTCCAAATTGACCAATAAGATTTGAATCTTTTTTAGCATCACCTGTTAAATTTTCAACAAATGATTTAGTTCCTGATTTTGCAATTGTACCAATTGAAGCTATTAAATCCTCTTCATTCATACCAATACCATTATCAGAAATCGTAATAGATTTATCTTTTTCATCTAGCTTGATATTGATTTGACCAGACCAATTTTCTGGTAGTTTTAATTTCATATTCTCATCGGTTAGTTTTAAATAGTTTAGCTTATCTATCGCATCACTTGCATTTGACACAAGCTCTCTTATAAAAATCTCTTTATTTGAATATAGTGAGTGAGTCATCAAATGTAATAGTTGACCTACTTCTGTTTGAAATTGATGTTTTGCCATTAGTTATTTCTCCTTTTTTTTAAGAAAGGGGACAAATTGCTAAAGCAATATGTGCCACAAATTCTTTTGTAAATTAAATTTCTAATGAAGCAATTTTATCACAACTTTATAAAAGGAAGCTAAAGTTTTTATATTTTTTAGCACTTTTTAGTTTAAAGTGCTAATTAATTATCCTATACAGACTTTATTTCTACCTATTCTTTTTGCTTGGTATAATCCAAGGTCAGCTTTTTTCATATATAAATCAATAGGATTAGAGAAGTCATCTATAAGTGTAACACCAATACTTACAGAAACTTTTAAAATACCTTGAGGCGTATTTATTTCCATTTTCTCACATATTTCTCTTACTCTATTTAATACAATGATTGATTCATCTATGTTTGTATCTCTAAGTAAGATTATGAACTCTTCTCCTCCCCATCTAACAGGAATATCATTGTCTCTCAAATGCTTTTTAAGAAGGTTTGCAAACTTTTCTAAAACCACATCTCCAATATCGTGTCCATAAGTATCATTTACCCTTTTGAAGTGGTCTAAATCACAAACTGCAAAACAAGCACTCTGTGAAGATTTAGCTTTTGCAATAATCTCTTTATATTTATTATATTGTTCATCAAATCCTCGTCTATTTAAAAGACCTGTTAAAGTATCACAATTTGCTTCATTGTATAACTTTTTGGTTTCATCAATTAACTTTTTATTGTACTTAGATAAAGAGATTTGAAAAGTTATCACTGTAGATACTATAGTAAATACAATAACTAATATGGCAAAAAACAAGTTAGTTTCTAAATGAAAAAATCTCAAAAATAAAATGCCTAAAACAAAGCTTGAAATAATAGCTAAAGCAGTAGTAATAAATACACTCTTCTTGTATAGCTCTTTTCTTGTACTTAAATATAAAGAGAATAAAACAGATATAAGCAAGAAAATACCATTTACAATTTTATTATTATCTTTTAATAATAGATTATTTTTTATTGATTCATAGGCAATTGCAAGTAAATATGAACCTGACATAGCCCCTTTTGGAGTATTGATTCTATCAGATAAGAAAGCAGAACTTCCTATAAAAACTGTTTTTCCTCTAAAGAAGTTGTTATTTGAGATAGTTTTCTTATTTAAAGCCACTTCACTTATTTTGTAAAAAGGGATTGATATGATTGAGTTTGCATTTTTAGGATAAAAAAGTTTTATTCTATTTTGTTTATCTGTATAAAATACTCTTTTATCTGTTATAAGTTCATTTGTTTTTGTATTATATTTAATATTAGGAATATTAATATGGGGAAACTGGATTCTTAAAAGCAAAGATGGAAATAAATATGAATCAACATTGTATAACATAGGAATTGACCTAATTAAGCCATCACTATCCTCTAAAACAGAAGTTATTCCTAGTTTGTAAATTGTATCTTTGTTAAGTAAATTCTCGTGGGGGAGAAGTAAACTTTTGTATTTTAGTGCAGGCATATCTGAATCTAATCCCCAAGAGATCTCTTTTAACTTCTTTTTATCTTCTGTGTTCATTGGAATAGTTTCTTTTAATGCGCTAGTTACAAAAAATACATTATTATACTTTGCAATAGTTTTTTTAAAAATATCATCACCAACTCTTGGATCTGCAAAGTTGATATCAAATACGATTTTTTCTACATTCATTGATTGTAAAAACTCAATTATTAATACATATTTATCTCTTGTATAAGGCCAATGTCCAAAATCTTTTTCTAGCATTTTTAGTGAACTATTGTTTATATCTACAACTACTGAATCGCTAAAGTATTTCTCATCAGATGCTAAATATTGTAAAGTATCATTAAAATAGTTTTTTAGATTATCATAGGCAGAACTAAATGAAAATACATATGCCAGACCTAATGATAAGATAACTATCCAAAAGTTACTTGACCAATAAATAGTATCTGATTTTCTCATTTTTCATCTACTTTAAAAGGATAAATTGTACTATAAGGACCTTTATTTTTTGAAATATCAATACTTGACATTCTTATAAAATATTCACCTTTTTGAAGAGGTAAAGAGATCTCCTCTAAAGTAGCATTTAAATTATTTACTCTAATTAATATTTTCTCAAAACTTCTAGTTTTTGAGATTTCAAGTATATATTTATCTGCTTCATCAGACTTTTTCCAAGAAAATAAAATCTTTTTAGATTTCTCATTATTAATAGGAGCATTTACAATAGGAGGTATAGGATTTGAATTTACTTCAAAAAACTCTTCTAGTTTAAATCCTTCTAAACCATATTTGTCCACTGCTATTATATCTATTTTGTATTTTCCATTTTTTAAACTATCTATATTTAGTTCTGTTTCATTGATATACTTATCATAAACAAGTGAATCATAGTTTGAAATAGAGTAGATTTGAACATGATATTTTTCTGCATTTTCAAGTTTTTGCCACGACAAATATTTTTTATAGTATTCAACATTTAGTTCATTTATATCAATCAAAGGTTTGCTTAACAGTGCAATAGGAGAGCCTAACTCATTTGTTTCATCTACAACTATACCGTATCCAGTTTTTAGAAGTAAAGATGATTTTTCATTTGAGACTAATATCTTCCCTTCTGTTACAAAAGCTTTTGTATCTTTTTCTCCAAGATGAACATTGAAAATAGTTCCTCTAACTGCCAATTGCAGTGTGGGAGTAGTTACTTTATACTCTGAACCAAAAGTTTCTTGATCTGTAACATTTGATTCTATTTTCCCTTTTAGAAGTAGTATATTTGAAATAGATTGTTTAGAAGATTCATCATATATTAATTTACTCATAGAAACTAATGAATTTTCTGAAATAATTGCAATTGAGTTATCTACAAACCTTATTGTTACAGAAGAGTTATCCTTTGTTTCAAGGAATTCACCATTTTCTAATTTATACCCCTCTTCTATTTCTGATAGCACTTTTCCATTTTTATCAACTATGTTAACAGTTCCTACTTTAGAAACTATTTGGGCAAAAGTATTTTTTGAATATTCAAGCTTATAATATATAAATCCAATAATACATAATATTAAAAATACAAATATAAATATATACTTTTTATTATTCACATTTAGTCCTTACTCTTTTAGTTGATATTTGATTTCAATGAATCCAATTTTATTTTTAAACTTACAACTCTAACAGTTTTATCTTCACTTATAGCTTTTACAAGAACTGAAACTTCACTTGCATTTTTAGGTAAAGTTCCTCTTATTTTTCCTGTTTTAGTGTTAATTACAAAATCATTTATTAAAGGCGTACCTTCTGCAAAACTTGCACTATAGTTTGTATTTGCTTTTTTATCAAGTATATCAATTTTGATTCTGTTTTTTCTTATCGCAATATCTTTGATTGCTAGTCCCATTGTTTCTAATACATCACTTGAATTATCACCAAATGCTAATTTTCCATTTTTATTGACTTTTACTTCAATTTGAGATTTACTATATACTATTTCCCCATTTTCATCAACATCTATTTCTATTTGTGCCTCACCTAACTGGATTGTATTTTCTTCTGTTTTATCATAATTTGAACTTTGACTTGTGTTAGCTGAATCTATAGTTTCTTCACTTGCATCTGTTTTTTGTTCTTCTGAATTTTCATTTGAATTTTCAGCTATACTACTAGAGTTACTATTTTGGTCAATTGAATTTGTATTAGACTCCCTATTTAAAACCATGAAATCTGTTTTTTGTTCTGTTACATTTTTACTTGAACTTTCACTTTGATTACTTGAATTTGTACTTTGTTCTATTAGGTTTTTATTTGAATTTATAATTGGCTTATTTGAATTAATATTTTTTTCTGTTGTATCTTTAGGCAAAATCTCATTAGGAGTGCTTAAATCTGTATATATAGCATTTTCTACTGTATTAGATAAATCAACTAAATTATTAATTAAATTATCAACTAAAGATATTGATTTATTCTTTATATTATCAAAATTTGGAAAATTTTTAATTGTATAATAACTATATGCATTAATTGAATACGAATTATCTGTATTTTCAGATTCATCTGAAATATAATATATATTTCCAGTGGCATTTAGATTTAGGGTATTTGAACCATTTGAAATAGGTTTTTTAACAAAGATATCAGAAGCTAAAAGTTCAACATCACCATTAGCTGTTATTCCATCAACTCCATTTATTGTACCAATTGTAATATCATTTGAATCGCTATATGTTAAAGAAGTCATCCCTGTAGCAGCTAGTGTTTTTATATCATTATTAGAATTAGTTAAAGTTGTAGTGAAACCATTTTTTAACAATAAATTAGCAATTTTAATATATGAAGTAGAATCGGCAGATATTTCATCATCATTTGCATCTATTATAAGTGTTCCTGTTCCTGTACTTTCTATATAAGACCCATTGTTCAAATAGATAGAATCACTTGAAGTATTTCCTTGATTTGAATATCCATTTATAAAAATAGTTCCATTATTAACTCTTAAAATAGCTGATCCATCAGTTAAAGCAGAAGATGTGTCTCCAATAGCTACAGCATCAGAACCACCTTTTGCTTTACCTTCTATACTTATATTTCCATTATAGTTTGTTGTAACAGAACCTGATATAGAAACTCCTCTAGCACTTGTATAATGACTTGATGTACTAGCTAGTCCTTTTATAAAAATATCTCCACCAAAACTATCTGCATTGGCAAAAATATTTCCATTTATTGAAACACCTCTTGCTATTGCATTTCCCTCAGAAGAAGAAAAGCTACTTCCAACAGCAGAGGAGTTCCCAACTGTTAAGCCATTCCATGTTGAAGAACCAGCTCCCCCGCCTAACCAAACATGCCCACCATTTGATGAAATACTTGAACCTTCAGGTAACCATATTGAACCATCACTATTTCCATCACTATCTGACCATAAAACTACATTTAAGCTATTACTTGTACTTGAAATACTACCAAGTGATGTTGGGCTTTGATAATCATCTGCAAAAAATATATTTCTATGTGCCTTTAAAGTTAAAGTTGCATCTGCACCTGAAGTTTTATTGATACTTGTTTGTAAAAAAATATCACCATCTTGTGAATTTGTTCCCGCTTCACCTGTTTCAATAATTACATTGGTTCCATTATTTAATTGACTTTCAACTGTGGATGCACGTAAAATAGTTGTATCATCTAAAGATATATATAATGGTGCACCCGAAGAGTCTACATTTGCTTCAGCAGTTGAATCAGATACAATTTTTATATTATTGGGATCAATAAGCCATGTTCCACCTTTGCCTGCATTAATGATAAAGTTATCAGAAAAATTTATTTTTGAACCAGATGTTTCAATAAAACCACCTTTTGCATTAATGGTTCCATCAATTAAAGCTTCACCGCCATGGGCAAAAATCTCTATGTGTCCTGTTATATCATCAATACTATTTGCCTCAACGATACCAGTATTGTTTACAACTCCTTTTAATAATTCATCTACTGCATTTGTTGTAAGGTAAACTTTTCCACCATCAGCTAATATTGTTCCAGAGTTTGAAACCATTGCATCAAGTACACCTTTATCTACGCTAAGGTCAACTAAGGAGTTTCCATTTAGATTAATTGAATAAGAGTCTGCTCCTACTAAATGGATATTTCCTCTTACTGCTTTTATTATTCCTTCATTTATAACTTCATTTGAAGCTAGTATCACTGAGCCATTGTTTATTACTTCAATTGTTCCTTGATTAATTATTGAGTTTGCTGTTGCATTTTTGAAATTATAATTTCCTATATTAAAATCACCATCAGAAAGTTTTGCGGTAGTTGCTAATAAACCACTTGTATTAATACTTGCATTTTTTCCAAATAAAACACCATTTGAGTTTAGTATCCAAACTTGACCATTTGCATTTAATGCCCCGTTGATAATACTTTTTTCATTTCCAACAACTCTATTTAGTGTAATAGCATTAGCATTTGGCTGATTAAAATTAACTATTTCATTTTGTGAAATAGAAAAGTTCTGCCAATTAATTGTTGCTTTATTAGTAGTTTGATTAATATTGGTGATATTACCATTTTGACTTATTGTAGCAGCCCCTGAAGTCACCTTCCCACCAGTTGGTGCTGCAAATGTAAGTGTAGATGAACAAAGTAAAGAACACACAATTAAACTAATTTTACCACCTTTTAGAATTCTAAAACGTGAATGAACAAAAACCATAAACCCCTTTCTATTATATTTCATGCATAAAAACAGAATTATATCTTTTAACAACTTTGTATATCTTCATTTCTTCGATTATTATTTATAATATAACAAACAAAAAAAGAATTTTCCATGAAAAATTTACTTTCTCTTATTATTTTAGGAATATTTATTATTTTATATATCTTAAAAGAGTTAATAAAGAAGCAAAATCTTATTCAATAACAAGCACAAAATTGATAGACTATGTTTGACTATATATTGAAGGAAAAATTTTGAATAATGACAAATTTTTAAATGATTTAGTAGAAGTTTATGACTTTTTTGATACACAAAAAAATAATGTAAACAAGCATATAATCTATTTAGAAAAGGGTGAGTTTGAAAAACTTACTATAATTGAAGACTTTGCAAAAGCTTTAGGTCTATATATGAAAGATGATTTAAGAGTTGCACTTATTACAAGATTGGTAAATCTAAGAGATGACTCTTTAGTGCAAGTTCTAAAAAAACTAGGAAAAAATGAAAAAGAGATAATAGAACTACAAGAAAAAGCCTATATTTTTGTAAGAGACTTTTGGCATGACAAACATAAAAATACAATCAACTATATAAAAACAAATAACCTTTTAACACCCTTTTATCAAGCAGTATTTGAAGGTGTTTATGAAGTTGGTCTAAAGATGTCATCTTGGCAAAGTTCATGGACAGCTCATATTATAAATGGAATAAATAAAGAACTTTTAGAGATGTTTGATGGAAATGAAAAAAAAGTTTATGAATATTTAGAAGAGAACTCTTTATTTGATTTGGGACATAATGGAATTGTTGCTGACAGGTCTTACTCTGCACTTGTACTTGAAGATGGGAAATACTCTTCAAAAGCATATATCAAAGCTTTTAAAGAGCAAACTACAGCTGTAATTGATGCACTTGAAAAGTTTGAAGAGAGTTTAATTGAGCTTGAAGATGAGATTTATGATGAAAAATGGAACTATATTTTATATATTCAAAATCTAATCAAAGCCTTTAGTGAAGAGCAAAACCATAAACTTGTGGAGAGATGGGCTGATGTTGATAGAGCTTGGATGAAGATAAAATCTCCTGTTCAAATAGGTCACCCATTGGAATATTATGAGGACCACTTTAGAAAAGCAGTTGCCTTAGAGTGGGATATTAGATTAACTAATCCAAAATTTGCCCAAAACGACCATAGGGTAAACAAAATAAAATCTGCTTTTAAAAAGATTTTTAATGAGATAGAGAAAAAAGAGGGTTATGAAAATACTTATAATTTCTCTTTGAAATCTTTGGATAAAGTTCAACTATATATTGGAAGACCTGCTTTGTTTTTTGGTGCAGAATTTAATGGTCTGTTTTCAGCTCAAGTTGTTCCAAATGATGAAGTTGTATCAAAAGAAGAGGGTAAAAAAATCTTTGCATTTGCAGATGAAATTTTACAAACAAGCAGAGCAAAACCATTTTTAAAACTAAGCCAAGAGATATTTGGACAAAAGTTTTTATCTGAAGATAGAATGTTTTTATTTAATGAAGATGAAGCTTGGCATCAAGTATATGACATTACAACTATTGGACATGAGTATGGACATATTTTATGGTGCGATGAAGATACAGAATCAGTAATGAACAAAACAGGAAACTTCAAAAATATAGAGGAGTTTAAAGCTACAACAGGTGGTCTTATCTCTTTCTTTTTAGATGAATCAAATGATGAAAAAGATTTAGAAAAGCAAGTATTAATGGATACTATTAAAAGAGCTGTTGGACTAATTGGTTGGATGGAAGTTGATGAAGTACAACCATACTATTGCGAAGGGTTAATTCATCTAACTGCACTATTTGAGACTAAAATCTTAAATTGGGGAGATGAGGAGTTAACATTAGATATCTCTTCAGTTAAATATGAGAGATTAAAAGAATGGTATATTAAAACCTATACAGAACTTGCAAACCATTATCTAGATAAAAAAGATGCAACAGAATTTTTAACTAGATTTGCAAAAAAAGATGGAAAATATTTTATGCCAGTAAATCATAAACTTCACTCTTTTGTAAAATATTATTTTAAAAGATATCAAGAGATTGGACAAGAGTTAGATACAAAAGACTCAAAAGAGAACTATATAAAATAGAGAGAAATCTCTGTTTTATATACTAATAAACCCTATTTCTTCCCCCAATTTTTGCCCTTTTTAACGACTCTTTTGCCATTATTATCAAATCTTTCATATGTTCCACATCATCAGGAATAAAAGTAGCTGTTCCAATACTAATGGTAAGAACATTTGAAGCAATCGAGTTATCATGGGGAATATTTAGAGATTTTACTGCTTCAATACATCTTTTAGATACCCCTTTTGGCTCTTTTGTATTAGGCAAAAGAATATAAAACTCATCTCCATTAAATCTTGCTACTAAATCAACAGGTCTATTACAATGATTTACCAAAATATTTGAAATCATCTTTAAACACTCATTCCCTTCATTTTCTCCATAAATATCATTAAAGGCTTTAAACTCATCAATATTTACAATAAGCAAGGAGATATACTGTTTTTCCCTAATTGCTCTCCTAAACTCCTCTTTAAATCTTTTCATAAAAAACTTTTCATTTAAACACTGGGTTAAAGGATCTAAATGTGAGTTAGTTTTTAATCTCTCATTTTCATCTACCAAATCTTTTGTTCTTTGTTCAATTTGTTTTTCTAAATATCTATTTTTGTAGTATTTAAAAATTGTATATAAAAAAGTAACCATAGCAAAAAGAATACCCAAAAAGATAATTTTTAATAAAAAATCATCTTTGTTATAAATCTCTGCTTGTGTATTTGTGTAATCTAGGTAAAAAGAGGTAAGAATATAAAAAATCAGACATATAGATAAAATTGTTGAGAAATTACAAAAAGTTATTTTCTTTGAGTCCATTTGTTTCCTTAGGAAATTTATAAATAATTTTACACTTTTTTTCTTTATTTTCCTATGGCAAGTGCATATAAAACCTGTGTATATTCCCCTAAAAACTCACAAACTTCATCATCATAATAGGCACCAATACCACTACAGCCTATTTTTAAGTAATTTGAAACTAAATATAATCTATGACCAAGTATTCCTGCTTTTTGATACATTGCTTGATAATTGTTTGAATTTGAAGTTATAAAAAAGGTTACAGCAGAGGATTTACCTAAATCTTGTTCTAGACAAAGATAGCCTGCTTTGCTCATAAAATCACCCTCTTTGATATATTCACCATTTTTAATAAGTCCTAATTTCATCTTTTCAACTCTATTTATAACGCAATAGATATCCAACGTTTCATTACAATCTGAAGGAATTGGTTCATTTAAAAGTTTCATTATTGTCTCAAACTCTATTTTGCTAATACTTTGTTTTGCAAACTCTCTAATTGATCTTCTTTTTAAAACTACCTCTTTGAAATAGTTTTTACTAAAATTAAAACTTGGTTTTTGACTCTCTTCTTTTGGATTTAAAAGATTTAAAGACTCTTTATAAGCACTCTCAATCATCTGATTTTCTTCAAAATAATAACTTCCATCAATGGTTGGCAAATCAAGTTTTAGTTCTAAAACCTCTTGGTCTAAAGATTTAGTTATCAAAAAAGAGGAGGTAAAAAACTCTTTATTATCAAAAGAAAACAGAGCATTTAACCCCTTTTTATCAAAATCATATTTTATTTCATACTCTTTATTATGTATATAAGAAGAGATCTCTAAGCAACCCAAAAGATGTCCCGCATCTAAAAGACAATATCTAAAAGCTCTATTTTTGTACTTCCATGAACTTCTATAATATATGGAAGAGAGTAGAAAAATAAAACCTTCTGTTTTCTTGTTCAAACCAAAATATGACTCAACTCCATCTTGTTTGATTTTTTTAAGAAGGGTTATGGAAGAACTTGCAATATCAAAGTGATAAATCCCATCTTCTATATCTTTATTGTTTCTGCTTTGAAAATAGATTTCATTTGGATATAGTGCTCCAGCACTTGGATTTACTCTTAAATAATATTCAACTCCTGGATAGCTCTTTTTAGCTGTAATTCCAGCAATATAGTAGATAAAACTATGATTCTCTTTTTCCAAATCAAGTTCTATTTTTTTAAACTCTTTAGGATAAGACTTAAAAGCGCTTGGCTGATTGTCCCAATCAAGTCTGTTGGGAAAACTTCTTACTGAATAGTATGAGTGTTTTGTTTTATTATGGTATTCAAAAAAAGAGTTAAACATATACCTAAGAACCTTTAGATTAATGCCAAATTCTACTAACTAACAATTAATTGTCAATTAATAATCAAAACTAACAATCTTTTTTATAAATAACCTAACTATCTATTTTTCATCTAAAGATGTGAGAAATTTTTTTGATACATCAACAATCATATGTCCATGTAAATAGTTTTTTCCTATCAAAATAGGATATTTGAATTTAGTTCTATTAGTCAAAGAAACATCGATAATTTGGGTTGTCTTACCAAGTTTTAATTGCATTTTAACCACATATCTCTCTTGGTTTTCTACACCATGTCTTTTTATATGAACAACTCTTTCAACAGGAAGAGATTCTTCTATTAAACCACCTTTTGTATCATCAAGTTTAAATTTAACCCATTTTTTGCCATCTTTTTCAAACTCAATAATATCAAAAGCATGAATTGAAGTTGTTGTTGCACCTGTATCAATTTTTGCTTTATAGGTTAGATTAAAAGCGGGAAGAGAAACATATTCAATATATCCAACAGTCACCTTTTTGTCCCCTAAAATAGACTTTTTAGAAACATAAGATTTACTCTTAGTATTTTTTATCATCTTTTCATCTAAACTCTTTTGTGTTGTACAAGCAACAAAAAAAATAGATATGAAAATATTTAGTAGTATAAGAGTGTATCTCATTATTATATGCTTTCTATTATTTTAAAAATTATAGTAAAATAACCTAAAACTTAATTAAAATTATTTAAGACAAATGTCAGAAAAAGGGTGTTAAAACACCCTTTGTTAGTTTTTAGTTGTTGAAATTCCAGGAGCTTCTGGAGTTCCTACGTAATCATCAACTTGATTTGTATATTTGATAACAGCAAATAATGCACCAACTAAAAGACAAAAAATAACAACATAAAGAACTGTTCTTTTTTTCTCTTTTGTCTCTTTCCCATTATAATCATCAATTTTATCTAAAGATAATTCATCATCCATATTACTTTTCATAAGAACTCCTTTTTTGGAAAGGGTATCACATCAAAACTTAAAATAATATTTATAAGTCAAGATTATAATACTTAGTAAAATATATGCCAATTAACTTTTTAAAAGTCTCAATTTTTATAATAAAGAGACCATAATTTGGTTAACTGTAACTGCAACCTCTTTAATATCTTTATTCTCTCTAGTCATAAAAATATCTAATGTCTCTCTTACTTTAAAGAAAGTCTCTTTTTCATTGTTTATAAAGTTTGAGAAGGCAATTTCTGGCTCTTCATTTACCCTTTGGAAGGCTAATATTTTTTTAGTGTAATGAACAACTATAAACTCTATAAACTGTAAGACTTGGTTTCTTAAAATTAAGTCATTTTTATTTGCAATTTTTATTTTGTTTAGGGCAACAATAATATCTAAAATATTAAACTCATGAATTAGTGAATAAAACACTATAACCACATCTTTAAATGAGTGATTTGTATTTGTTTTAATAACAATTGCAGGAATTGCAAATCTTAGATAATCTAATACAGAGAAGAATAGATTAAACTCACTATCATCTTCTATTAATACTTCTACTCTTTGTTTATGTACTTGTGCAAGAAGAGAGAACAACTCATCTTTATGGTCTAAAATATGAGCTGAATCTAACTGATTTTTCTTTAGATATTTAACCATCCATCTTGTACTAGCTGATAAAATATACTCTAATCTATTTATTAAATCATATTGTCTCTCTATATCCATAATATAGTCTTGAGAGTAGATTTTTTCTCTAATATCTCTTCCACCAAGAAGTCTTTTTACAACAAGATATGATTGAATTTTAAGTAAAAATCTCTCATTTCCTAACTTCTCATAATCACTAATAAAGGTGATTCCTTGAGAGTTTATAATCACATCTGCCATTTTTGTTGCAATAATCTCTCTTCTTAATGGGTGATTTAAAATATCATGTTCATAGGCACTTATAAATGATTTTGGGAAGTATCTATATAAATATTGTAAAGCAAACTGCTCATCAATTAGAGTTGACTGCATTAATATTTTTTTCATAAAAATTTTAGAGTATGACAAAAGTGAGCAAAGAACAGGTCGGACAATTGAACCTTCAATATCAACCACTTCATTTATATTTTCATTTTTTGGAATAAAAAATGAGGCTCTATTAAAAGCTTCAACATTGTTTTCTAAAACTTCAATTGCTCTAATAAAATCATTTTGGTGTTTTCTAGAGAACTTCTCATCAAGTGAAATTGCTAAAGCTTGATTATAATTACTTTGTAAAACCAAAGTTACAACTTGTTCAGTCATAGATCTTAAAGTGCTTTGTTTCTCTTGGGAACATAAGTTTTCATGGGTACTTACATTGTTTAGTAAGATTTTTAAGTTTACTTCATGGTCAGAGGTATCAACTCCACCAGCATTATCAATTCCATCAATATTTATTCTACCACCACTTAAAGCATACTCTATTCTTGCTTTTTGAGTGAAACCTAGATTCCCACCTTCACAAACAATTTTTGCTTTTATATCAGTTGCATCAACCCTAACGGCTTCATTTTGTTTATCCCCAATATCAAGTGAGTTTTCATCACTTGCTTTTACATAGGTTCCAACTCCACCATTAAAAAGCATATCAACTTCCATAGTAAGAAGCATTACACAAAGCTCTTCTCCTGTAACATACTTCTTCTTTGTTTTAAATAGTTTCTTAATCTCTTCACTAAGTTCTATCTCTTTGTCACTTCGTAAAAAAACTCCTCCACCTTTAGAGATCTTAGTTGGGTCATAATTGCTCCAACCCCCATTTTTTGACTCAAAAAGTCTTTTTCTCTCTAAAAAACTCTCTTCCAAATCTGGATTTGGGTCAATAAGAATCTCTTTGTGCCCTATTGCTCCATAGAGTTTAAATTTGTCTGATTCTAAAAGACCATTTCCAAATACATCTCCACTCATAGAACCAATTCCAACAACAGAGATACTATCTCTATACATATCAATTCCCATCTCAACTAGGAATCTTTTTGTTGACATTAATGCACCTTTTGCAGTAATACCCAAATCTTTATGTCCAAAACCATTACTTCCACCACTTGCAAAAGCATCACCCAACCAATAACCTCTACTAATTGCAATCTCATTTGCAACATCACTCATAGAAGCAGTTCCTTTATCTGCTGCAACAACAAAATATGGGTCATCTTCATCATAAGCCACAATATTTGAATCTCTTACAACTTCACCATTTACCATATTGTCAACTAAATCAAGGTTTGCATTGATATACATTGAGTAGATTTCATTAAAATACTCTTTTGTTACCTTTGAAGTGTCCTTATTTATTACAAAACCACCCTTAGAACCATCAGGGATAATAATAGAGTTTTTACCCTCTTGGGTAATCATTAAAGATTTTACCTCTTGTCTATAGTCATCATGTCGATCTGACCATCTTAAACCACCCCTACTAATATTACTCATTCTTAAGTGAACTCCGTAAAAATCTGGATGGAAAATAAAGTTCTCTAAATTTGGTTGTAATCCTTTTAGATTTACTGCAAAACTTCTTGTATCTATTTTAAAAGAGATTGTCTCCTTATTTAAATAGAAGTTCGTTCTTAGCAATGATTGAAGTAAAGAGAATGTTAGTTTTAAAATTCTATCATCCATTATTTGAGGTATCTGTTTTATTTTCTCTTCAATATTCTCAACTAGCTTTTTTAAAAGCTCATCTCTTTTTTTCTCTTTTGGGTTGAATTTAATACAAAAGTAGTCAACAAATAGTTTTGTTATCTCATGGTGACTTGTAAGAGTATTTAGCATAGTTGCACTATTTATTGTAAGAACAGCTTGGTCTAAATACTCAATTATAGCCTTTACAAGCATCAATTTTCTAAAATCAAAATTTTGTTTTAATACTAAAGAGAATACTTTTGAGTGGAAAACTGAAGGGTCTTTTAGACACCTTGTAATAATTGCTTCAAGGTTTATTTTGGCACTATCTATTTTTTTCATATCTTCTTTATCATTTATTCTTAGATTAAATCTAGATACATAGATTAGTTGTGAACCATTTCTGATATTATATGTAACTTCATCAACAATCATAAAACCAATATCATGCAAAATTGGGGTTATAGAAGAGAGGAAAAGTTGATATGTTGAGTAGATTTTTATACTCTTTGAATCTAAATAGTCAGTTATATTTGTAACTATTACATTTTCAATCACTTCACTGAATAACTCATTTGAAATTTTTAAATCTTCAGGAGTCAACAGCTGTGAACAAATCGCATTCATATCAGATGATGTGGTACCCATTGGTATGTCCTTTTAAATTCATTTATAATAATACTACACTTAAAATATTAAAAGATTGTTAAAATAATATACAAAAGTATAATTTATATTAATTACTAATATTCGCCTCTTTTGCGTTTAATAATTTTTTTAATTCATCTGCAGAGAGCTCAATATCAAGCCCCCTTTTACCACCACTTATATAAATAGTTTTAAATGAAAATGCAGAGCTATCAACTGCTGTTCTTAGTCTCTTTTTTTGTCCTAAAGGTGAAATTCCACCAAGTAAGTATCCTGTTACTTTTTGTGCCTCATCTTTATTCGCCATTTGTGCCTTTTTAGTACCAAATGTAGTTGCCACATCTTTTAGGCTTAACATTTTTGAGACAGGAATTACACAAACAACTAACTCCTTTGGAGAGAGTTCAACTAAAAGTGTTTTAAAGACTTGGTTTGCGTCCAAATTTAACTTCTCTACTGCTTCTTTACCAAAATCAGTATTTGCTGGATCATGGTCATATTTATGTATTTCAAATTTTATTTTGTTTTTTTTAAGTAGATTAATTGCTGGTGTCATATAAGAAAAAACTCCTTTTTTATTACCTCTTTACCATTTATAACTATTGAGATAAAGTGTTCACCTTTGTAATGTTTTCTTGTTGTCATATCTTTGAAACTCTGTTTTTTTACAAAGGTTTTATTTTTTGTTTTTATTCTATTTTGTGTAATCATAAAAATCTTTTTATTATGCCTATTATTTGCTTTTTTATAATAAATAATATACTCAAGTCTAACATTTCCAATCTCTTCAAAACTAACAAGTTCAAAGGAGAAGTTTAACTCTTCTTGTAGTTCAACCTCTTTGTCAACACTGAAGTTTTTAACCTCTACAGAACTTAACTCTTCATATCCAAAAAGTTTTAAAACTCTTTTTTCCCCTTGTTTCAAAAGTGTTCTTGAGGCGTGTTTACAAATCCAATTTAACTCTTTTGTTTTTCCATAATTTTCCAAAAGAAACTTAACTAAAATATCTGGATTATCTTTTGAAATATCATTTAGATTATTAGCCACACTTTTTTGAACATATTTACTTTTATCATTTTTTAGAAGTTCTATTATTTCCAATACTTTGATTGGATTTTGTTTAAAACTTGGCAAAGCTACTGCCCAAGGAAGTCTTGGTCTACACCCTTCACTTGCCAATCTTCTTAAATGTTCATTATCTGCTTTTGCCCAAAGTTTCATTTGTGCCATTGTTTTATCTTCATATCTTAAGATAAACTCTCTTATTGCAAATTCAGAGCTTGAATCAATAGTAAAAACCTCTAATGCTACCATTGAATTTTCAAAATCATCAAGACCAAAAACCTCAACAAAATCTTGAAAGAACATAGCTTCAAAACCACTAAAATCTTTTGACACTATTTTTAATATTTCAAGCTGCTTTTTATAAGAGACAAGTAAAAATTTATTTAGAGTTGTGGCTATATGCCGCATTCTTTGTTTTAACTCTAAAGAGGACCATGATTTATCAAAAATTGCATTTTCAAAACCTAAAGAATCAAAATCTTCATACTGTTTTTGAATTTTATCGCTCAAATTTTTTATATAGTTTTTTGTATATACATTTTTTAGTTGTTCTGCCATATTTTCTCTTTTAAATTAGTTTTGATAATAAATTATTTGCCCTTATATCTATCTTAGAAAATACCTTGTGCTTGCACTCTCTTTGAGAAACTATTATCTGCTAAGGTCTTTTATACTTGCCCCTAGATGATAAACTTCTTTTTTATACATTAATTGATATGTTTCCCTATAGTTTTTATATCTCGTCCAAATAACTCATATAATTGATTTCTACTAAGCCAAACAGTCATTATTCATTGAAACTTTTAGTTTCAATTCTCCATCATTATAAACTACTATTAAATATATCATTCATAAGAGTACCTTTTAAAATTTATTGATTTTGAACTATATCGTAGAAAAAATGGGCGGGTTTGAAATATTGCAGATTGTAAAGTTTTAGTATTATAACTCTTGTTTTATAAGTTTTATAGTCTCGAGTAAGCTTTCAAGTTTGCTATCGCAAACATCATATATCTCTTTTGCATCAATATCAAAGTAGTGATGAGAAATAATATCTCTCATTCCTTTTGCACCTCTCCAATCTATTTGAGGATATTTTTCCAATAACTCTTTATCTGTAATTTTATCTATATTCTTTAAGCTTTCACCTATTGCGATTAATTGCATACAAATACTATCAAGCTTTTCCATACCTATTGATGTATTAGTAAAATAATCTACATCATCAACTACTTCAAATCTTTTTAACGTAATTTGTATTGAATTTTCTACTTGACTTAATATCTCAAAAACTAAAGATTTGTCATACATATATAGCTTCTTTTTCTATTCTATTTTTTAAAAAAGGATTCATTTTTTCTCTTACTCTTACTATATCAATATGGCTTGACATTAGTTCTTCTAATTCTTCTTTTATATGAACCATGGTAAACAAATCAGTTTTGGAAGTTTTTATACAAATATCAACATCGCTAGAATCTTTAGCTTCATTTCTAGCTACAGAACCAAATAGTCCTATTGCTTCTATACCGTACTTATCTTTATTTTTATTTTTAAATGTTTCAAGTATATTTATTGCTAATTTTCTTTCCATGATATTATTTCACTTTTTTTATTTTGTTTATTATAACAAAATTTAAAATAAATTTCTTTATTATAGGATTTATTAAAGGTGAAAGAGTAATATATAAAATGTATTATCATCAAACAATTTAAGGGTGTTTTATATAAAATGTATGTTTAATAAAAGTTATGCTTGGCCACAAATGAGGAATATAATTTAAATGAAAAAAGAAACTTCTAACAATGCATATATCTTAACAGGTGATGAACCAATCAAATCATCCACAATAAAAAGATTATTGCTTTTTCATAATAAAGTCTTATTTTCAAATATTAAAGACGAGGCAATTATTAACGACAATGAAGTAATAGAGTATTTTCCAAATAGTCAAATTACAAAAGTATGGTGGAGTTCTAGAGGTCATTATCCACGAATAAAAGAATATACTGAAAAATATTATAAATACTTAGAAGGAACAGAAGCTGCATTTAAAAGAAATTTATTAGAATCTATAGAATCAAAAAATATTAAAACAATAGATCCAGGTATACATTGGATGAGCCACAATGCATCTTTGTCTGATTATGATTTGATAAAATCAGCATCCATTGATGCATCTTTGTTAAAGCCTGACATTCCTATACCAAACACAATTATTAAAGGTGGAGAAATAGTCCCAAGTGGAATGAAATCAAAGTACTCTGTTGAATATAAAGAATCAATTGTTCTTCCTAATGTACACGATGATTGGAATACGATTTGTCAGCTAAGAGTAGGTAGAGCACTAAAATCAATAAGAATTGCACAAGCATTAAATGCATCTCCTGTTGCTATTGATAATGTTAATTCAAATATAACTCTTACTTTAATGCAAAAAAATAATCCATTTACTTTCACAAATGATTCTTTGATGGACTATTCTATCAATATGGAAGTAATTGATGATAAAAAACTTGAATCAATTTTATTAGATGCTTCATGGGATGATGTATTAAAACTTAGAAAAGAAATTTTACCTACTATTGGAAAAACTAAACAATTTTTAACTACTAGAAGTAAAAAGATATCAAATACAACTTATACAAGTGTAGAACAATACTTAGAAGCTTTAAAGGAATTAAAAACAGATTTTTCATACCTGCAAGAAAAGGAACTTGAAGCTTGGGAAGCATTAAGGATAGGTTCTATATTTAAAGCAGGAGGAGCAATGGGTGCAATGACACTTGGTACATTAGCTATACCAACACTCACTACTGTACCAAATATTTTTTTAGGATTAATTTCTACTGGATTAGTTGCTACTTCTGCACTAACTGATGAATTAAAGCAATTAATACCTGCAAAAAGAAAAGTTAAAGACAATCCTCTATTTATTCTTGAAAAACTTAATATTTTAAAAGATGATAATTGATATTTAGACTTTTAAACAAAGTCTTGGAGAGAAACGTTATTTTAAAACTCTTTGTACCATTTAAATATATTCTATATTTTTTTCTTAAAGATTCTTCGACTGCCCGCTTCTCTTACTTTGTATGGACAAAATAAGCCTTGTACTTGCACTCTCTTTGAGAAAACTCATAAATAAATACAAGCTTTTTCTAAATGTTGGGAGCAAAAGTAGGATAAGGACATTTGCATTTTTGATTTGTTTAAACTTTTTGCTTTTTTCTAATTTTCTTTACACTAGATAGTTTATACTTTTAAGATAGGAAAAGTTATAACCGAAGTGATTTCCTTTCGGAAAAAGCTGAGGATTGTTTGAATAAAAAAGAGTGATAAACTCACTCTTTTTTGTGAGCTCCGCAAGCTAGAAATTAAAAAGAATAAATGAGGGAAGCTTCGCCTCCAAAGCCGTAGTTGTTTTTGCTTACTTTTCGTCAATACATGCTGGAACGAAGTGACTAAATCCTGAAAGTTAAAAGTAAGAGAAGAGGAGAACTTGTTCTCCAAGAAAGTGCTATTTTTTATTTCGCTTATAAAGACCAATAATCTCTTCTTTACTCAATTCTCTTTGTAATTTATCACTTTCTTCTTTTACTAATATTCCAAATTTTATTGCTTCATCTTTTGTTAGTTTTTCTTTAAAAAATTCACTTATTATAAAACTTACTCCACCCTTTCCAGATTGAGAGTTTATTCTAATAACATCCTCATATCCTCTTTTTATATCTTTAGGATCAATTGGTAAATAAGGCACATTCCACTCTTGGCAATTACTATTTCTATAAAAATCAATTCCTTTTTTTATTGCATCTTGATGACCTCCACTAAAAGCCGTGAAAATCATATCTCCAACAAAAGGACGTCTTGAATCTATTTTTAAAGAGGTATTAATTTCATACATTTTTTTTACTTCATCAATAATTGATAAATCTAATTTTGGATCTATTCCTTGAGAGTAAATATTAAATGCGAAATTTACAATATCTAAATTTCCAGCTCTTTCTCCATTTCCAAATAGAGTTCCTTCAACTTTATTTGCTCCAGCTAAAACTGCCAATTCTGCACTTGCCACTGAGGTTCCCCTATCATTGTGTGGATGCACGCTTATTATTAAAGCTTCTCTTTTATTCAAATTATTACACATCCACTCTATTCTATCAGCATAAATATTTGCTGTACAAGCCTCTAAAGTATTTGGTAAATTTATTATCATTTTGCTTTCTATAGAAGGATTTACAACATCAATTACTGCATTACAAATCTCTGATGCAAAATTCAAATTAGTTTGGGAGAAACTCTCTGGCGAATATTGATAAATGACATTTCCTTCAAAATCTTTTGTTAACTCTTTTAAATATTTCATTGACTCTACAGCCATTGATATTATCTCTTCATCACTTTTTCTAAAGACTACTCTTTTTTGAAACTCATTGGTTGGATTATATAGATGAAAAATTCCATTTTTTACGCCCTCCATTGCTTCAACACTTTTTTGTATTAACTCTTTTTTTGCAGGTATTAAAATCTGTATTGAAACATCATCTGGAATCAAATTTTCTTCAATTAATTTTCTAGTAAAATCAAAATCTGTTTGACTAGCACTAGGAAAACTAACTTCAATTTGTTTAAATCCCATTTTCACTAAAGTATTGAAATACTCTAATTTTTGTTTTATCCCCATAGGATTTACTAAAGCTTGATTGCCATCTCTTAAGTCAACACTACAATAAATAGGTGCTTGTGTTATTTGATTATCTGGCCAAGTACGTATAAAATTTTTGACAATAGGATATTGTCTATATTTTTTAAAACTCATTATTTTCTCCGAAATATATTTAATATAATAAAAAATTAAATGCTTGATTTAAGCTATAGACTAAAACATAAAAATTGTAAATTGATTTAAAATTAGAGGTTGAGAAGCAGAAAAGAGAGAGTAGTTATATTTGAATTTGTTTGTATTGTTTTTTTACAATTTTTGCGATTTTGTATATGCATAAAAGACTCCTTTTTTATAATTGTCTTAGTATAACAAAAACAAAAAAGAATTACTTGCACAAAATTAACATTTTATATTTTTTTGAAACTGTTTTGGAGTTAATTGAAAGATTCTTTTAAAACTTCTATTTAAATGGCTTTGATCAAAAAAACCACTATTTTGTGCCACCTCAATTATTGGCATATTATTTAATAATAGCTCTTTTGCTTTATGAACTTTTTTATTTAAAATATAAGAGTGAATTGGTAAACCAAAATCATTTTTAAAAACTCTAATTAAATGGACTACACTTATCTGAAATTTTTGTGCTAACTCTTCTAAAGAGATATCATCTAAATAGTATAAATCTAAATACTCTTTTATTTTATCCGACAAATTAAATTTTTTTTCTAAAATTTTTTCTTCTTTAAGTGAAAAAATAGAATCACAAAAAAATAATATATTCTCTTTTTTCTCTAAAACTGAAGCTTTATTATCTAACAAAGAATTATATAGATTAATAAAATCATTGTAAAACTTCACATCTTTTATCAATTCATAACTAAATTCACATTGCAAACCATTATCCAAAAGATATTTTTCATCTAGGTAAAGGACATAACCATCTTTAGCTTTTTTATTTATTGTTGCACAATGGGGAATATCTCTGTTTATAATAGCAATCTCTTCAGGAAGAAGTTCGAAAGAATATTTATTAAAAGAGAGGTTCAAAGAACCTCTTTTTATGGCTGTGAGAGTTATCTGCTCATGCAGATGCATCTTAGTGCAATCAGGAATATTTTCAACATATCTAAACTCAACAAAAGGGATATTTTCATCTTTGAAAATTGTTGCCTTCACTCCTTTTATTTCCTAACAGATAGTTCAGGAGATGGTTTTCCTATATGATAACCTTGGGCATAATCCACATCTATCTCTTTTAAGAATCCTAAAATCTCTTCATCCTCAACAAACTCTGCAATAGTGCTTACTTTTAACTCTTTTGCTAGAGCAACAATAGATTTAACAAAAGCCAAATCTTTTTTATCTTTTGTTATGTTTACAATAAAATCTCCATCAATTTTTATATAATCAATTGGAAATCTTTTTACATAATGGAATGTTGAGAATCCAGAACCAAAGTCATCAATTGCAAAGCTAAAACCTTCCATTTTTAGGTTCTGTACAAATTTTTCTAAAAGTGCAAAACTCTTAACAGTTTCTCTCTCTGTTATTTCAAAAACAATTTTCTCTTTATTTATATCATAAAGATTTGTAAGATTTACAACCTTATCAATAAACTCACTAATAATAAGTGCTTTTGGAGAGAGATTTACAAATAAAATACCTGTATAGTTTGTCTCTTTTATCTTTTTAAATGCCTTCTCAATTACAATATAATCCATTTTATGAACTATTCCTAAAGATTCAGCAGTCTCAATAAATCTACCCGCTGTTAAAATCTCATTTTCAATCTCTATTCTCATAAGAAGTTCATTTATCTCTATGCTTTCAGTTGAAGTATTCATAATTGGTTGGAAGTGAGGTACAATCTTTTCATTTTTGATTGCATCAAGAACTATCATAGATTTATCTTCTATATCTTGATGAATTTTTTCTATATCATACTCACTTGGGAATTTAATTGCATTTTTTCCAAGATTTTTTGCTTGATACATCATATTGTCAGCTATATTAAATAACTCTTTTGGCTCAACTGAGTGGTCAGGATAAATTGCCATACCAATAGATACTGTTACTCCAACGCCAGTTCCATCAGGTGCTTCCATCTCAAATTTTTCTACATTTCCTAAGATTCTAGTTGCAACAGTATAAACCTCTTTTTCATCACTTTCAGGAAGAATAATAGTAAACTCATCTCCACCATAACGAGAAAGGATATCCTCATCTCTTTTTGAATCTTTTAACAGACTTGCAAAGGCTTTTAAGAAATCATCACCAAAACTGTGTCCATAAGTATCATTGATAGGTTTAAAGTTATCACAATCGATAACCAAAACACCAAATTTATATTTATGTCTTGCTGCTCTTTTTACTTCATACTCTAATAGATCTCTAAATACTCTTTGAGAGAAAAGTGAAGTAAGTGGATCTCTTGTAGCATAAAACTCAAGATTTTCTGTATATTTATTTATAGCTTTTATTGAACCAACAAGATTTAAAAGTGTTGTTAAAATTGAGTCAATTACAATTGAATGGATTGAGTCTTTTTCTGTATTTGATTGTATTCCAAGTCCAACAATTCCCCCAATTCTTGGAGCATCAAGAAGTATAGATTTTGCTTCATGTTCAATATCTTCAATGGTTAATTGTCCTAAAGAGTATGTCTCACTTGAAACATTATGTCTTAAAGTATAATCAATAACAGAAAGATTATGATGCTCTTTTATCATATTTATAGAGGTCTCTTCTAAATAATCTTTTATCTCTTGATCTGGCTCACCTAACCAAAATATCTCAATCTCATAGTTTTCATCATCAGTTTTAAAAATTGTTATCAAACAATAAACAGGAAGTACAATATGTATTTCATGGAGTAAATCTTTTATATACTCTTTCCAATCTTTGATTATCTCAGATGTAATTACCATCTTATCAAGAAGTTTTACCTCAAACTCTAAAATACTCTTATCCACTGCTATATTTTTTAGTTTGCCACTTAAAGTACTAAGTCCAATCATTATCTGTTCAAACTCTTTGAAACTATCTTTTACATGACTTGTCTCAATATTTTTAAACTCTTTTACAGAATTTACGCTCTCAATCTTTTCTTTAAAATTTTCAATTGATAGGTTTACTCTGCCTAACATTCTAAGAGAGATATAGTAAGTTATTAAAAGCATAACAGGCAGAATAATTAATGAAAAAAGAAGATACTCTTTTTGTGTACTATTTACAATCTCTTCAAAACTATAATCAACTCTAACAGCTCCTAAAATGTCACCCTCTTTAGAGTTTGTATGACAAACAATACACTCATCTTTTGCTATAATTGGCATTATACTCTTAATAGATCTACTGTTTTGTTGAAAAAGTTTCTCTTTTGTATCAAAAACCTGTTGAACATCTGGAGAAATTGCAGATTGTTCAATTTTTCCAAAAATATTTTCTACTTTTTCTCCTCTAAAAATATCAACACTATATGAGCTTCCTTGAAAAGAGCTTTTTGTTACATTTATAAACTCTTGAAGTTGTTCCCTACTCCAGCCTTGTCTCATTACTTGATACATAGAGTTAAATACTTGTTTAGATAATGCTTCAGAAATCTTTTGATTCTCATTTATAGCTAAATTTGTATGAAGATATGAAGAAAAAAGATAAAAAACTAAAAATAGTGAAAAGGTTACTGCTATCATTAAAACACGAAAATAGTTTTTAAGAGTTTTTATTTGCATCGTACTTCCTAAGATAAATTAATTATTCATTTTACTCAATTAAAACTTTTATTTAAGTATTAATTTTCAAAAATTATTTTATAAAATATAATCATGTTTATTAGATTAATTTTAGTAACAATATTTAAAATAAAGCTTTTATATGCAAAGAGCATACCAATAACAGAAAAATAATATTTAAAAATTATTTAAGAAGTAGCTTTTAGCTACTTCTTTATTATGCAAAAGCAGGTTCTAAGAAAGGGATAATCTGTTTTTTTCTTGATAGACATCCATCTATCCAAACTTTTCCATCTACTAATTTGCAATTAAAAGCTTTTTCAAAAATTGAAGCATCTTGGCTTGATACTAAAACTTCAGAACCCTCTTTCATAATATCTGTTAACAATACACAAGCTGTATGAAGATTTTCATCCTCTCTCATTTTTTCAAGTTCAGCTTGTAAATCAGCTTTTACACTATCAAAAATTGCCAAATCAATAACTTCAAGTTGACCAATTCCAACTTTTTTACCATGCATATCAAATGGTTTATAATCTCTTAAAATCAACTCTTTAGCTGGAACTCCCTCAACAGCTGATTTAACTTTAAACATCTCCATTCCAAGTGCACCAAAATCTTCAACACCAGCAATAGAAGCCAACTCTCTAACTGTTTTAATGTCAAGTTCTGTACATGTTGGAGATTTAAAAATTACTGTATCAGAAAGGATTGCACACATCATAATCCCAGCAATATTAGAAGGGATCTCTACACCATGATAATCATACATCTCTTTTACAACTGTATTTGTACAACCAACTGGTCTAATCCAACACTCCAAGGGAGTAGAAGTTGTAATATCACCTAATTTGTGGTGGTCAACAATCCCAACAACTGTTGCCGCATCTAGATCTTTTGGTGCTTGTCCTCTATCTGAGTAATCAGTTATAAATAGTTCACACCCTGCAAATTCAGTTTTAAGTTCTGGTGCTTCAAATCCAAATTTATCTAAAATAAACTGAGTCTCAGGAGATACATTTCCTTGTCTTGCAGGAATTGCTTCTCTTCCAATTTTATTTAATAAATATGCTAAAGAGATAGCTGAACAGATTGAATCTGAATCAGGAGTTGTGTGTCCACATGTATAAATCGCCATATTTTTCCTTTTTAAATTACACTTATTATATTTTTGGGATTTTATCTAAAAAATAGTTATGTTACTTTTAAAAAGTAAGCTAAATAAAAAATGTAATTCTTACATTAGTTTAAAGAATTTTTCAAAGGATATAAGCTTATAGTAGATATTCTAATAAGTAGTTATTAGTTATAATAACCACTTTATTATTCTAAAAAAGGCAATTTATGCGAAAAACTACTTTTATTTTTATACCAATTATTACTGCATTACTTCTAAGTGGTTGTTTTAAAAAAGATGAAGAGACTAAATTTTATGGAAACATTGATTTAAGGACAGTTTCTTTAGGTTTTAGAGTTGGTGGCAAAATAGATACACTATATTTTGATGAGGGACAAACTCTTAAAAAAGGTGATTTGATTGCCCAATTAAAAGATGATTTATATCTTCAAGCACTAAAAGTTGTACAAACACAATTAAAGATGCAAGAGATTCAAACTAAAAAATTAGAAAATGGTTATAGAACAGAGGATATTGCCCAAGGAAAAGCAACTTATGATAACGCCTTAGTTGCATTAAATAAAGCAAAAAAAGATTTTGATAGATATGAAGAGCTTAAAAAAACAAAATCTGTTTCTAAACAGACTTATGAAGATTATAAATTTGCATATGATAGTGCAAAAGCACAATTTGATTTAGCAAAAAGCAATTTAGAAAAGTTAGAAAATGGTTATCAAAAAGAGGATATAGAAGCTGCAAAAGCACAACTTGAAACTCTAAAAGTACAAGAGCAAGAGGCAAAAATAAATTTAGAAGATACAAAGCTTTATGCTCCAAATGATGGAACAATTTTAACAAGAGCTTACGAAGTTGGTGCAATTGTTGACAAAGGTACTCCAATTGTTGAGATGGCTTTAACAAATGAGTATTGGGTAAGAAGTTATATAGATGAGAAATATTTAGGACTTATAAGACCAACTATGCAAGCAAAAGTTTTTACAGATAGCAAACCAGATAAAGAGTATAAAGCCGTAGTTAGTTTTATTTCAGCACAAGCTGAATTTACTCCTAAAAGTGTACAAACCCAAGAGCTAAGAACTCAACTTGTGTATAGAATAAGATTAATTATAAAAAATCCAGATGAGTACATAAGACAAGGAATGCCTGTAACAATTGAGTTTGAAGATTTAGATTAAGAAGAGTTTATGGCACTTGTTGTTGCAAAAAATATCTCAAAAAGCTTTGGAAAATCAAAAGCAATTTCAAATCTCTCTTTAGAGATAAATAAAGGTAAAATCACAGGACTTGTGGGTCCAGATGGAGCTGGAAAAACAACTTTGATTAGACTTATGACAGGGCTTTTGGATTTGGATGAAGGAGAGCTTGAAGTTCTTGAGCTAAAACTTCCCAATGAAGCCTCAAAGGTTCAAGAACAAATAGGATATATGCCTCAAAAATTTGGACTTTATGAGGATTTGTCAGTTTTAGAAAATCTAAAGCTCTACGCAAATTTACAATCAATAGAAAAATCAAAACAACAAAGCAGAATTGAAGAGCTTCTTGAGTTTATCAATCTTAAAGATTTTAAATCTTTTTTAGCAAAAGATTTATCGGGTGGTATGAAACAAAAACTAGGTCTTGCTTGTGCACTTATAAAAAAACCAAAACTGCTTTTGCTTGATGAACCAGGAGTTGGAGTTGACCCTATTTCAAGAAAAGAGTTATGGGCTATTGTTGATAAGCTAATAAGTGATGGAGTTGGTGTAGTTTGGAGTACAGCCTATTTGGATGAAGCTGCAATTTGTGATGAAGTAATTTTGCTAAATGAAGGGGAAATTCTTTTTAGTGGAGAGCCAAAAAATCTTAGCAATACTATGGAAGGTAAAATTTTTAAAGTTGTTGGAAAAATAAAAGACAAAAGAAAAACTCTAAGACTTGCTTTACAAAATACCCATATAAAAGATGGAGTGATTTTGGGAGATAGTATAAAACTTATTTGTGATAAAAAAGAAAATCTACCAAAACTTGAAGATTTGGAGGCAAATGAGTGCAAATATGAGCCAATGAAACCAAACTTTGAAGATGGTTTTATGAATATCCTAAAAGGAGAGTTCAATGGTGAATCAAAGTTGGCAAAACAGATGGGAGAGCTTGAAAAGAGTGACTCAAAATATCTGATTGAAGCAGAAAATCTAACAAAATCCTTTGGCTCTTTTAAAGCAACAGACAGTGTAAATTTTCAGATTGAAGCGGGAGAGATATTTGGATTTCTAGGTCCAAATGGAGCTGGGAAATCAACCACCTTTAAAATGCTTTGTGGTCTTTTAAAACCAACAAGTGGAACAGCACAAGTTCTTGGTATGAGTTTGGAAAAATCCTCTTATAAAGCAAGAAAAAAGATAGGTTATATGTCTCAAAAATTCTCTTTATATGGAGATATCTCTGTATATGAAAACCTAAAGTTTTTTGCTGGTGTTTATGGATTAAAGGGCAAAAAAAGAAGTGATAAAATCAACAATATGATAGAGATTTTTGAGCTTGAAAAGTATAAAAGAACTGCCTCAAAAGATCTGCCTTTGGGTTATAAACAGAGACTCTCTCTTGCTTGTGCAGTTATGCATGACCCAGTAGTTCTATTTTTGGATGAACCAACTTCAGGGATTGATCCGCAAACAAGACGAGAGTTTTGGAATCACATCTATGCAATGGTTCAAAAAGGGATGACTATTATGGTTACAACTCACTTTATGGATGAGGCTGAATATTGTGATAGAATAGCCCTTATTTACAAAGGAAAAGCCATAGCCTTAGATACTCCACATAATCTAATAAGCCAAATAGGAGAAGATGCCACAATGGAAGAGGCATTTATAGAGCTTATAAAAAGGGAAGATAATGATTAGTTCCCAAAGACTTAAAGCAATATTTATAAAAGAGAGTATTCAAATATTAAGGGATCCTAGTGCTTTGATTATTGCTCTAATATTGCCTTTAATGCTTCTATTTTTAATGGGTTATGCTATCTCTTTGGATGCAAAACATACTCCAATTGGAATAGTTGTTGAAAAAAGCTCAAAACATACTCAAAGTTTAATTAAAGCTTTTGAGAGTAGTGAGAGTTTTGATATAGAAATAGCAAATGATAAAAGAGCTTTTATAAAAAAACTTCAAGAAGGGAAACTAAGAGCAATGGTAGTTATTCCTTCAACCTTTGATAAAGATATTTTACAAGGGAAACCAACTATACAGATAATTGCAGATGGAAGTGAGCCAAATATTGCAGGATATGTAAATAAGTATGCCCAAGAGCTTTGGCAAAATTGGTTAAGTTATGAGAATATTTCAACAACAAAACTTATAGATATTCAAACTAGATATTGGTTTAATGCTCCACTATCAAGTACATATTTTTTACTTCCTGGTTCTATTGCAGTTATTTTAACTCTAATTGGAACACTTTTAACCGCACTTGTTGTTGCAAGGGAGTGGGAGAGAGGAACAATGGAAGCAGTTATGTCAACGCCAACAACCATTTTAGAACTTTTACTGGGAAAACTTCTTCCATATTTTATACTTGGAATGGCATCATTGATTATTTGTATTACAATCACCCTTCTTTGGTTTCAAATCCCATATAGAGGCTCATATTTTCTTTTATTTATTACTTCAGCCATATATCTTTTCCCCTCTTTAAGTTTGGGTTTACTTATCTCAACTTTGGCTAAAAATCAGTTTGTAGCAGCACAAATGGCACTTATTATTGGATTTTTACCAGCAATGATATTATCAGGGTTTATTTTCCAAATAAGTTCTATGCCAAATTGGTTACAGTTTATTACAAACTTTATTCCAGCAACCTATTTTACAACCATACTTCAAACACTATTTTTAGCTGGGGATATTTATGAAATTATAATTCCAAATAGTCTTTTTATGCTTCTAATTGGTTTTGGACTTTTTACTATTATTTTTAAAATTACAAGAAAGAAGTTAAGCTAATGTTTTATCAACTACTTGCATTAATTAGAAAAGAGTTTTTAGCTATTTGGAGTGATAAACGTTCACGACTTGTAATAATTCTTCCTCCAATGCTACAACTTGTTTTATTTGCATTTGCAGTTACATTGGAAGTAAAGAATGTCTCAATTGGAGTTTTAGATAGAAGCAACTCCTATGAAAGCCAAGAGTTAATAAGGGCTTTAAAATATAGTGATAGATTTTCTCAAGTTCTATTTTTAAAAGGGAACAAAGACTTAGAAGAGAAAATGGATTCACAGAAAATACTTGTGGCAGTTGAGATTTCACAAGAATTTTCAAAAAATCTAAAAAATGGTACTGGTGCAACAATTGGACTTATAGGAGATGGGAGAAGATCAAACAGCTCTCAAATTGCCATTGGATATATACAACTAATAGTAGAAAAAACCTTTTCACAAAACTCACAAAGTATAGTTTTAAGAAATTGGTATAATCCAAATCTTGACAACTTTTGGTGGATTTTGCCAAACTTAGTTGGAAGTTTAACTATGATTGTTGCCCTTATTTTAACCTCTTTGTCTGTTGCAAGGGAGAGAGAACTTGGAACATTTGAGCAAATTTCAGTTGCACCTTTAAGCCCAATGACACTAATAATAGGTAAAACAATACCTCCAATGGTAATAAGTATTATTGAAGCAATACTTATCTATTTGAGTGCTATAACTTTTTTTGGAGTACCTTTTATTGGCTCTTTTTGGATACTTCTTGTATCTATATTTGCTTTTGTTTTTTCAATTGTAGGGTTTGGGCTTTTTATCTCATCTATCTCTTCAACTCAACAACAAGGGATATTAGGAGCCTTTGTGCTTTTAGTTCCGTCAATACTTATGTCAGGATTTGCAACTCCAGTTGAAAATATGCCCCATTGGCTAATCCCTTACACGGATTTTGTGGCATTAAAATATTTTTTAATTCTTATAAAAGGGGTTTATCTAAAAGATATCACTTGGGATATTGCTATTTTACAGATTGTACCTATGATTATTTTGGGTGTTGTAACTTTAACTATTGCTACTTGGTTTTTTAAAAAGAAGATTAATTAAAGAGTAACATTTACTCTTTAATTAAAAATTGTCCTTTTTGTCTATCTTTTACAAGTTTAGAACAATCAACAACAACCCCATGCATTGAGATATATGTTCCATTTTTAACATCTGCATTTAAAAATCCCAAAGCTTGAGAAAAGTTCATAGTTGCTTCAACTTCATCTATACTCATTGGAACCATGGCACCTGTGAAAACTATCTTTTTCTCTATTTTTTGCTCTTTAATTAAAGCACTTGTTAAATGAACAGTATCTGTTCCATGTATAATTATAATATTTTCATTTTTTGTATTTTTAACAGCTTCACAAATCTCTTCTCTATCACTATCAGTCATATCTAAACTATCTTTAGAAACAACGGTTTTAATCTCAAAATCCACGTTAAAACAAGAGGCAATAATCTTTTCTAAAGCTATATTGTCTGCTGGCACTTCAAGTTGCCCTTTTATTGGATTGTATCTTTTATTAAAAGTTCCACCTGTATTTATTATAGTTACTTTCATTTATATTCCTTAAAAAATGTCCCATTTTTTTAGGGACCTTTTATTCTATTTTTTCTTTTTAAAAAGTAGAAATAAATTCTACTTAAAAGAAACAAAATCTAAAGAGAACAACGAGTTGTTCTTTAAAAATGTCCCATTTTTTTAGGGACCTTTTATTCTATTTTTTCTTTTTAAAAAGTAGAAATAAATTCTACTTAAAAGAAACAAAATCTAAAGAGAACAACGAGTTGTTCTTTAAAAATGTCCCATTTTTTTAGGGACCTTTTATTCTATTTTTTCTTTTTAAAAAGTAGAAATAAATTCTACTTAAAAGAAACAAAATCTAAAGAGAACAACGAGTTGTTCTTTAAAAATGTCCCATTTTTTTAGGGACCTTTTATTCTATTTTTTCTTTCTATCTTTTATTTCTATTTTTAGCTTTTATAATTGCTTACCATGTTTTTTGGATGAAGCAGTTCATCTAGCTCCTCTTTTGTAAAGAGTTTTTGCTCCAAAATAATATCATATACTCTTTTATTTGTTGCCAAAGCCTCTTTTGCAATTGCAGAAGATTTTTCATATCCAATTATTGGATTTAGGCAAGTTACAAGGGTAACTGAGTTTAAAATATTTTCCATACAAACATCTTCATTTGCTGTAATTCCATTAACACACTTTTGTGCCAAAGTCTCAAATGATCTTCTCATAATATTTATTGAAGTAAAAAGTTTATAGGCAACTATTGGCTCAAATACATTTAGTTGAAGTTGTCCACCTTCGCAAGCAATAGAGATAGTTGAATCAGCTCCAATTACCTCAAAGGCAACTTGATTTACAACTTCAGGAATAACTGGATTTACTTTTCCTGGCATAATTGAACTTCCTGGTTGCATTTTTGGAAGGTTTATCTCATTAAAACCTGCTCTTGGTCCACTACTTAAAAGTCTTAGGTCATTACAAATTTTAGAGATTTTAATAGCTACTCTTTTTAAAATTCCAGAGATATGAACAAAAGCCCCTGTATCTTGTGTTGCTTCTATTAAATCCCCTGCACTCTCATAATCAACTCCTGTAACATCTCTTAAATTGTTAATTACTTTTCTTCTATATTCAGGTTTTGTATTTATCCCTGTACCAATTGCAGTTGCTCCAAGGTTTAACTCTTTTAATAAAGCTTGAGCCTCTCTTAATCTATAAATATCCTCATCTATCATAACTGCATAGGTTTTAAACTCTTGCCCCAAAGTCATAGGAACAGCATCTTGAAGTTGAGTTCTTCCCATTTTTAGAACATCTTTAAACTCTACTGCTTTTCTATCAAAACTATCCCTTAACTCTCGCAAAGAATCTTTCAACTTATATATCAACTCATAAAGAGTTATTTTAATAGCAGTTGGATAAACATCATTTGTTGATTGACTCATATTTACATGGTTATTTGGATGGATAATATCATAAGCACTTCTTGGTTTTCCAAGAATCTCTAAAGCTCTGTTTGCAATAACTTCATTTGCATTCATATTTGTTGAAGTTCCTGCTCCCCCTTGAATTGGGTCAACAATAAACTGATCATGAAATTTTCCATCTATTATCTCATTACAAGCTTGGATAATTGCATTTTTTTGCATATCACTTAAATCACCTAACTCATAATTTGTAAGTGCGCAAGCTTTTTTAACTTTTGCCAAAGATTTAATAAAGTTTGGGAATAGAGCTATACTTGTGTGAGTTATATTAAAATTTTCACTTGCTCTTAAAGTTTGAATACCATAATAGGCATCTTTTTCAATCCTCTTTTCACCTAAAAAATCGTGTTCTACCCTATATTTTTCTTCCATTGTTTAGCCTTTTAATGAATTTCAAAACTATATAAAACAAAAGTATGTAAAAAGTGTGCTTTTGTTTTTATGCAATACTATTTTAACAAAATTTTAAGAGGTTTAAAGAAGTTGATATGTTACCATTCTTAATGGATTTTTCAGTTTTCAAAAATTTGCCATATAGGGTCTATATTAGAGATATAAATCGTAAAATTGTTTACGCAAATGAACTTGTCTTAGATATTTTAAAATTGTCCTATGATGAGATTATAAATAAAAATTACGAAGATATTTTTAGAGATGAGAGATTTATACTTCATTTGAAAAAAGTAGATACTTTACTTTTCAATAATGTAATGAACTCTTTTACTATAATTAAAGAGTTTAATCAATGTTATAAAAAAGAGACAATTTTTAAAGTAATAGATTATATTTATACTTTTGAAGAAAAAAAATTTATTATAACAATACTCGTTGAGATTTCAGACAGTTACTCTTTAGATAATGAATTAAAAATCTATTCAGTTGGAAAATATAATCCTTCAAATAGAATCATAAGTTTAAACAGTGGAATTTCCATCTGTCTAACTAGAATGGAAAACTCTTTTTTATTTTTGTTATATGAAAAAAAAGGAGAAGTTGCAAGTTATGATGAGATTTTTTTAGCAATTGATCCTGAAAATAAAATGGATAGAGTCTCATTAAAATCTATGGTTTATAGATTAAAGAAAAAATTGGATTATGACATAATTAAAAATATCTCTGCAAATGGATATTATCTATCAAAAGAGATATATATCAACTCTTAAAAACTTTTTCAAAACTAAAAAATATCACTATTTCATCACTATGCAACTATTATAATTTCAATAGAACTAAATATAAAGGTAAACTATGCGAAAAGATAGTGATTTTTTAGGTGAAGTAGAGATTTCCAATGATGTATATTATGGTGTTCAAACCCTAAGAGCTATGCAAAATTTCAATGTTTCAGGATTATCACACTATGAGATGAACGAATATATTCAAAGTATTGCTTTAATAAAAAAAGCTGCTGCGTTGGCAAATTATGACTCAAAAGCTTTAAATAAAGAGATAAAAGAAGCTATATGTGAAGCTTGTGATGAGATTATAAAAGGAAAGCACTCTTCAAGTTTTCCCATTGATGTAATCCAAGGAGGTGGTGGAACTTCATCAAATATGAATGTAAATGAAGTTGTTGCTTGTAGGGCAAACGAGATTTTAACTGGAATAAAATCATATTCAAAAGTTCATCCAAATACAGATGTAAATATGGGACAATCAACAAATGATGTTATTCCTTCTGCAATGAAAATAGCTACATATAAAAATTTAGATCAACTCTTAGAACCTTTGGATATTTTAGAAAAAACTTTAAAAAATAGGCAAAAAAAATATGAAAATATTTTAAGATTAGGAAGAACTTGTCTTCAAGATGCTTTGCCAATGACATTTGGTCAATATTTTAGTGGTTATATTAGTTTTGTACAAAGAATGAAAAAAAAAGTAGAAAACCTAAAAAAAGAGTGTTTAGAACTACCATTAGGCGCAACTGCAATTGGTACAAGTCTATCTGTTCAACCAAAATATTTAGAAAATATTTATAAACATTTAAAAAAGGAATCAAACATAAACTTTAGAAAAGAAGAAAACTTTTTTGATGGTTTACAAAATGCAGATCTTTATATAGAAATCTCTGCAACATTAAAAAGAGTTGCTACAACACTCTCTAAAATGGCAACAGATTTTAGGATATTATCTTCTGGACCAAAAGCTGGTTTTCAAGAGATTAATTTGCCTGCTGTTCAACCAGGTAGTTCAATTATGCCAGGGAAAGTAAACCCTGTAATTCCTGAACTTATAAACCAAATTGCCTATCAAGTTTGTGGAAATGATATGACCATTTCAATGGCAGTTGAAGGAGGAGAATTGGATTTAAATGTATGGGAGCCTATAATTATTAAAAATCTATCAGAATCTTTTAGATTATTAAATAATGGAATTAGAATTTTTAGTAAAAAGTGTATTGCCAATTTAACACCAAACAAAGAGATTAGCACAAAATACGCTTTAGATACTTTTGCTTTATCAACTACAATTTCTGCAATTTTTGGTTATAAAACTGGGACATTGGTTTCTAGAAAGGCATTTAATGAAAAGAAAACAATAAAAGATGTTGTTTTAGAATTGAAACTTTTAACACAAGAAGAGGCAAAAGAAGTATTAGATCCTTATAATATGATTGATGAACAAATAAGTTCTAATATGATTTTAAAATATCAAAAGATTTATAATAAGCTTGAGAATTAAAAATTAGGATTACAAATGGAAGAGTTGCTTTCTTGGCAAATTGCATATTTTATAAAAAATACAAAATATGAGAATCTACCTCTTAAATTAATTGAATTATCAAAAGAGGCTTTTATAGACTATATAGCAGTTACAATTGCGGGGAAAGAAGAGAGAAGTATTTTAAATATAAAAAAATATATAAAAACAAAAACTATGCTAAAAGAGGCAACAATCTTTGGCTGCAAAGAGAAAAGCTCTGTTGAATATGCAGCAATGATAAATGCAATGAGTGCACATGTATTGGATTATGATGATGTCAGTTGGACAACAATAGGACATCCAACAGCTGTTGTTGCATCTGTTGCTTTTGCAATGGCTGAAAAATATAAAAAAACACCCAAAGAGCTAATTTTGGCTTATGCTTTAGGGGTTGAAGTTATGCACAAACTAGCACAAAAAACAATGCCAAATATTTCCCAAAGAGGATGGCATACAACTTGTGTTTATGGAGTTTTTGGTGCAGTTGTTGCCGCATCTATTTTAAAAAACTCTTCCTTTGAAGAGATAATAAATGCAATAGGAATTGCAGCTTCAAAAGCTTCAGGAATAAGATCAAACTTTGGAACAAATACCAAAGCTTATCATGCTGGATTAGCAGCTTCTAATGGAATCGATGCCCTTTATTTAGCAACTTATGGTTTAAACTCTTCAAATAAAGCCTTAGAAGACAAAGATGGTTTTATTCAAAACTATGCAGATATTGATTTGCTTGAAGATTCTAATTTAAAATTAGGAGAAAATTGGGACTTATTAGAGTTTGGTTTAGTCTTTAAACAATATCCTTGTTGTAGTGGTTCACATCCTGCTGCTGATTTAGTAAAAGATTTAACTCAAAAATATTTATTGGAATCAACTAATATAGAAAAGATTGAAGTGGGTTGTTCCTTATTAGCACAAAAAGAGTTAATATGCGATTTTCCAACAAATGCTCTTGAAGCCAAATTTTCAATGAGATATGCAATTGCATCAATGATAATTTATAAGAATCTTAGTTTAGAAGAGTTTAGCGATGAAAAGGTAAAAGATAAAAGAGTTCAGGAGTTAATGAAAAAAATAGATATCTCTATTGATTCTGAATTTAAAAAATTAGGATTTATTGGTACATCACCAGTTAGAATTAAAATTAAAACAAAGAATAGAGAAATAGAAGAAACAAATTATCTTGCAAAAGGGAATCCTCAAAAAAAATTAACAAAAGAGGAGATAAAAGATAAATTTTTCCAATGTACTAAAAGTCAAAAAAATCAAAAAGAACTTTTTAATTTACTAAAAGATTTTGAACAAAAAAAAGATTTATCTAATTTTCTTAAATATATTAAATAAGAGAAACAACTCTCCTATTTTACATTATTAGGGTATAACCCTCTTGTGATACATTTTTTACCACATTAACTGGCAGTTTTGCCCTTAACTCTTTTATAAAAGATTTAAGAGCATGGGTTGTCATCTCTTTGTCTGTCCAAAGTTCACTCTCTATTTCATAATAAGAGAGAATTGAACCTCTTTTTTCATAAAGAAGATGCAAAAACTCTTTTTCTCTTTTTCTTAAAGGAATAATCTCTTCATTTTTATAAATTAGTTCTCTTTTTTTTAGATCAAGAACTAACTCTTCACATAACAAAACTCTCTCACTATTTATATTAATAAGTTTAAACAGAGCCTCATTTAATTTTTTTGCATTTAATGGTTTTAGTATATAGTGGTTTATATTTAGATTAATTAAATCCATTAAATACTCTTCATTTGAGTAAGCAGTAAGCATTACAATTGCAGTTTTAGAGTCATTTTTTCTAATTCTTTTAACTAAATCTACTCCATTGCAACTCTTCATTTGAATATCAGTTAAGACAATTTTTGGTTTATACTCTTCATAGAGATCATAGGCTTCATTTCCATCTTTTGCCTCATAAACCTCATCAAAATAGTATTTTAAAGTATCAACTATTACTTTTCTAATTCCCTCTTCATCTTCAACACATAAAATTGATAACTGTTTTAACTCTTCTAATAACTCTTTTTCCATCTCTACCCTAATAAAACTATTTTAAAAACTGCACCCTCTTCATTGTTATAAACAGTAAGTTCTCCACCCATATTCCTTTCAATTATGAGCTTTGAAATATATAATCCAAGTCCAGTACCTTTTGATGGGGATTTTGTACTAAAATATGGATCAAATATATTATCTATATTCTCCTGCTCAATCCCACCTGCATTATCTTTGAGTTCAATTATATTATTGACTCCCACTTTACTAATTGTAAGTTCAATTTTTGGTTTTTTAATATTTTTTTCAACTAACACATCTTTTGCATTTGTCAAAAGATTTAGTATAACTTGTGCAAATTCTGTTGGATAGCCATATATTTTTTCATTTTGTTTTGTAATAATTCTAAACTCTATATCTTTCTCTTTAAAAGTTGCATCTATTAGATTTACCGCGCTATTTATAGAATCAAGAAGATAGAAGTTCTCTTTCTTTTTATCTGGCTTATAAAAATTCCTAAAATCATCAATAGTTTTAGACATAAACTCAATCATTTTATCGCTTCTATCAATAGAACTTAAAATATGTGTATCGTTTGCTTTTTTAAATCTTACTGCTGTTTCCAACTCCATTAATATACCAGAGAGTTCTGTTAATGGTTGTCTCCATTGATGGGCTATCATACTAATCATAGAACCCATTCTTGCAAGTTTTGATTGTTGAAGAATTGTTCTATCTTTTCTTTTTGCCTCTTCAATCCCCTCTTGTACTTTTGTGGCAAGATTTTTATTTAGACTTTGTAATTTTTTTTCTTTATTTTGAACTTGCAATATATATTTTTTTATTGTGTCATTTATAATTGAGTTCATCAGTGCTGTAAATAGTGCCATAAAAATGAGAATAGAAACAGTAAGAATTTCCACAAATTTTATAAACTCATCTGAGTTTTTTTCATATGTGGCTCTTTTTTCTTTCTCAATTAAATCAAAACTTTTAGTTGGATTTAGCTCTAAATAGAGAGCTTTATACTCTTTTAACTCTTCTTCAAAATGTAGATTATTGATTTTTAAATAGTATGAAATGGTAAAAAAAGCTATAAAAACAATACTTAAAAAAGGAATCATAATTACAAAAAAAGGTATCCCCTCTTTATTAAACATTCAACACCCTCTTTTTTGTTTATAATACCTAAATTACTTTAAAAAGCTTTAGGATAGAGTAGGCTCTTGCCTACGCTTTATCCTTTGATCTTATATCATTGATATTATCAACAATCTCTTTCCAAATCTCTTTGTCAATTTTATATTCATTGTAATCATTATATCTAAGAACTGGTTTTTTACCCTCTTTTATTTGTCTATCATAACCTCTGATTAATTGAAGTGCTGGTTTATATAATAGTGCTATAGCAATCATATTTATAACTGCAAGTAGTCCCATTGATAAATCAGCAAATGAGAAGATTGAACCTAAATCTTGTTGTGATCCCCAAATGATTAAAACAATAACAAAAATTCTAAATAGAGTAAATAATACTTTATTTCCTTTACTAAAAAAGTTTAGTGAGTTTTCTGCTAAATAGTAGTTATATAAAATTGAAGAGAATCCAAAAAGAAGTAGTGCAATTGTTACAAAGTATCCACCTAAAGGTCCAATATGTTCAATTAAAGCATTTTGAGTTAATAATACTCCATCTACACCTTGTGCTCCTGGAGTATAAACTCCTGATAAAAGAATAATAAAAGCTGTACAAGAACATAAGATAATTGTGTCAATAAACACAGAAAAAGATTGAACAATTCCTTGTTGAACTGGATGGGCTACATAAGCAACTGCTGCAACATTTGGTGCAGAACCAAGTCCAGCTTCATTTGAAAACATTCCCCTTTTTGCACCTTGTAAAATAACTGCACCTAATCCACCACCAATAGCTGAACTTGGATTAAAAGCTTCATTTACAATTATTGAAATTAGTGAAGGGATTTGTGCAATATTTAAAGAAATTACAACCGCTGCAATTAGTAAATATCCAACAGCCATAATTGGAACAATAACTTCAGAAAATTTTGTAATTCTTTTAATACCACCAAATACAGCAAAGGCAAAAAGAATAGTAAGAGCAACTCCTGAAATCCAACCTGGAATATTAAATGTTGATTCAAATGAAGTAGTAATAATAAAAGATTGTGTTGCATTAAAAGCAAATCCAAAAGTAACCATTAGTAAAAATGAGATGATTACTCCAAGCCATCTTTGACCTAAAGCTTTTGTTACATAATAAGCAGGTCCACCTCTATATACACAAGAGTCTTCGCTATCTTTCTCTTTATATAATTGAGCCAAAGAACACTCAAAGAAACTTGTACTCATTCCAATTAGACCAATTATCCACATCCAGAAAACTGAACCAGGTCCTCCTAAAGTGATAGCAACTGCAACCCCTGCAATATTTCCACCACCAACACGCCCAGCAATACTAAGCATAAGTGCTTGAAAAGAGCTAATATGTCCCTCTTTATCATGTACAGTATCCCTTAAAATATGGAACATTTTAAAAAAGTATCTAAACTGTACAAATCTAGAACTTACAGTAAAAAATATCCCAAGTGCAGGTAATAAATAGATTAAAATATTACCCCAAATAAGATTGTTTAAAAAATCGTTAATTTCTAATAACATCATTTCTCCTTACTTTATAAAATAGAAGTTTAACATTTAAAAGAGGGTAAAAAGTGTCATAGCTTTTTATACTACTTTTTTCTAATATTTGTAATAGTTTCTCCACCAATTGCGTAGTTATCTGTTGGTATCTCATCAATTGTTACTACACAGGTTTTCTCTCCTCTTTTGAAAACATCCACAAAAACTTGAGTAAGTTTTTTTGCTAAAAGCTCTTTTTGCTCTTTTGTAGCCCCACCATCTTCATGGGTCATTTTAACATTTATTATTGGCATATTTTTCCTTTACATACTTTTTTGTTCTTTTGTTGCAAATCTTTTTGCTATAAATAGTAGCACCACACCTACAAAAACTATTCCTGCTGTTACATATAAAGCTTGACTATAACTACTATACATATCAACTAATTTTATACTATATAAAGGGGCTGAAACCTGCCCTATTCCATAAGCAGTTGTTAGTGCTCCCATTAATATTACAGGGTTTTTCCCAGCAAGCTTTCCACCTAAATTCATAAATAAAGCCACAAGTCCTACAAAAGTTCCACCATATAAAATTCCACTAAATAGATTTAAGTAGACATTTGAAGTAAGTGCAGAGATTAGAATCCCTACAATTTGTACCAACATTGCAATTATGATTATATTTAAGCTGCCATATTTATGTGCTAATGTCATCCAAATAATACAAGAGGGGATTCCTGCTAAACCAACAAGAGTCCAAGTAAGACTTCCATACCCTTTTAAGCCCTCAAGGGAGTTAATAATATCAGGTAAAAAAGTTCCTTGAACAACAAACCCTACACCTTCTGTAAAATATGCAATAATTAAAAAGATAACAAAAATAGAAAAAAGAGACTTATCAAATTTATGTTTAACAACATTTTGTCTAATCTCTTTGTCAAAAGAGAGAATATATAATGAATATGCCCCAGCAAAAATACCAAATATTGCCAAAACCACCCAAGCCTCTTGCCATGTTCCACCATTATAAAGGACTGCTCTTTTAATTAAATCAGTTACAAAAATTGAAAATCCTATTCCACTAAAATGTATTCCCATAGCTTTTGTTTTGTTCTCAATTTTTAGTTTTGTCATTACAATTGCTGACCCAACCACTAATATCATTGCCGAACCAAAACCAGCAACAACTCTTGATATTGCCCAAACGGCATCATTTGAACTAAGCCCTAAAACAACAGTTGTAACAATACAAAGAACTACACCAATTCTAAAATATTTGACTTTTGTATTTATATCTTTTATTAGTGTCGCAAAAATAGAACCTGATAGATATCCTATATAGTTTATAGAGGCTAAGACTCCTGCAAAAGTAATTGTCAGATAGTTTTCTAGCATTGGAGGTAATAATGAAGTGAAAACAAATCTTGCTACACCCATTCCTACTATAATAGATAAGATTCCTGCTAATATAATTGCTGCATTACTGTTTCTGTTTAGCAAATCCATAATCTTTTCCCTCTACTTTTTTAATGAATATTGAGTATAATATCACTATAAGCGATAGATTGTCAAATATAAAATCGTGATATATGATATAAGGAAAAGCGATATGGATTCTAATCTTCTAAAAGTATTTGTAGCAGTTGCACAAAAGCAAAGTATCTCTCTTGGTGCACTAGAGCTTGGGTTTGCCCAATCAAATGTAACCTCAAGGATAAAACAGCTTGAAAAAAATATTGGACATAAACTTTTCCACAGAGTTCCAAAGGGAGTTAAACTTACCCTTGAAGGTGAAAAGCTCTATCCCCTTGCAATTGAAGTTGTAAAAAAGATGGAGAATATAATTTTTGAGATGAAATCTCTACAAGAACAATCTCTTCTTAGAATTGGCTCAACAGAATCAAATGCTGCAATAAGACTATCCTCTTTTTTAGTTGAAACCCATAAAAAATTTCCAAATATGCAACTTGAACTTATAACAGGAACCACAGAATATATTACCAATTTACTTTTAGAGTATAAAATTGATATTGCTTTTGTAAGTGGCAGACCAAAAGATGACTCCATTGAAATATTAAATGAATTTTCTGAAAAGATTGTTCTTTTAGAACCTAAAATAGGGAAAGTGCCAGATGTGATTCTTACTTTTAAAAAAGGTTGTACTTATAATGAGTATTTGCATAATCACTACTCAAAAGATGGAATTTGTACACACAAAAATTTTGAATTTGGAAGTTTAGAAACCATACTAAGTTGTGTGGAAGCTGGAATGGGAAGAGCATTACTTCCACTAAAAGTTGTGGAAAAACTAGGCTTTAAAGATACTCTTAAAATAATTGAAATTGAAAAGTTATCAAATATTCCAACAGCACTAATTTGTAAAAAAAATAATCCTCCAAAAGTGCTTAAATATCTTAGTAATTTGACTTTTAATTAAAAAAATGATGAAAATATAAATATTTTAATAATATTAATACTCTAATAAATGAAATCATACTTTTATAATACATTTTATCGTTATAATCATTTTATTCATAGAAATTTTCAAAAGACAAAAGGATACTCTATGTTCAAAACAGTATTAAATAAATTGAATGATGTTTTTAATAACTTCAACCAAACCATTGGTTATGTAATCTTTAAAAAAATCTTTTTAGGATACCTTTGTATTGTAATTTTTATCTCTGTATATCAATCATTTGTTGAAATTGATGAATCTAAAAAGATGGTTGAAAAAAATATGAAAATGATTGAAAAACAATTTTCAAATGAGTTAAGAGAACCTCTTCTTAAAAAAGATTTTATAAAAGTAAATAAAATCTTAAATTCCATCTCAAATGCAGAAATTATAAGTGGAATTATATTAACAACAAAAAATAAAAAAATATATTTTCCTGTGGATAGAACACACTACAGCAAAGAAAATTATGATAATTACAAATTTACTATTTATGAATCTGCTTATTTCAGCAAAGCCTATCTTGCTGATGTTGAACTCTATACAAATAATCATATTGCAACTACTAGAGCTTTAAATCAAATATATAGAATCATTATATATTTTGTTGTATTTACTCTTCTTTTTTGGATTCTTACTATTTTTTATACTAATAAATATTTAACCCTTCCTTTAAAAAAACTAATTACGGGAATTAGAGATTTTGAAAAACATGATGAAGAGAAGAGCCATATAAAACTCCAACTAAACAATTTGATGGAGCTTTCAATATTAGCTGATGCTTTTAATAAGATGTCAGGGAAAATCAGTGAAGATATTATCAACTTAAAACAGTTAACAATGATTCAAGGACTACAAAAAAAGGCACTTGAAAATGCAAATAGAGCAAAAGATGATTTTTTGGCAAATATGAGCCATGAGTTAAAAACTCCACTTAACTCTATAAATCTAATTAGTTCAATAATGAAAAAAAATAAAAATGGCAAATTTGATGAAAAAGAGGTAAAAAATTTAGAGATTATAAATAGTTGTGGAAATGACCTTTTGTTTTTAATAAATGATGTTTTAGATATATCTAAACTTGAAGCAGGAAAGCTTGAACTCTACTATGAAACAATAGAGACAAAAAAAGTAATGGTTGAGATTAAAGATATGTTTGAACCTCAAATTATAGAAAAAAGACTTAAATTTGATTTCAAATATGATGAGAGTATTGAGAACATCTTTAGTGATAAACAAAGAATTAAACAGATAATTAAAAACCTAATAAGCAACTCTTTGAAGTTTTTAGAAAAAGGAGAGATAAGATTTTATGTTGAAAACGACAATGAGTTTATAAAAGTTACTGTTAGTGATGATGGAATAGGAATCCAAGAAGATAAACTAAATACTATTTTTGACAGGTTTAAACAAGCAGATGAAAGTACAACTAGAAAATATGGAGGGACAGGACTTGGACTTGCCATTTGTAAGGAACTTACTGAACTTTTTAATGGAAAAATAAATATTCAAAGTAAATTTGGTACAGGTACAACAGTTACTGTTCATTTTCCTAAAAATCTTGATAATGCAAAAGAGTTAAAAAAAGAGAGTAAACCAATAAGTGAGGCAAAAAAAGAGTCTTTGGATAATACTATCTTTTTTGGTAATGATGCGTTAATTGAAGAAAAAGAGGAGATAAAGAAAAATATTCTTATTTTAAATAAAGACCCTATTAATTATATGAGCCTAATTATTGAATTAAATAAAAACTATAGTGTTCAACAATCTTTAGGTTTAAGTGATTTTAAATCAAAGCTCAAAAGCAGTGATTTTGCACTACTTATTGTTGATATGGAGTGCATAACAAAAGAACAGATTGATGAATATTTTTTAAAAAGAGAAGAGAAAATAGTATTTGTATCAAAAGAGGAAAAAAAGGAGAGTTCTTTCTTAACTATTACTAAACCTTTTGATAAAGAAAAAACACTCAAAACCCTGCTAAAAGTTATGGAAGAGTAACTTTTTTTAGGGTTGTTTCAAAACCTTGTTTTGGATCTTTTGGAACTAAAAATGAAAGTAAAAAAGAGATAAGAGCTATTAAAGATCCTATTACAAAAACCATTGAACTTGAATAGAGCCAAAGAACTCCAAGAACAAAAGGCAAAAATACTGCTGCAATATGGTTTATTGTAAAAGATACCGCATTTGCACTTGCAATATCTTTTGGATCTGCAATTTTTTGAAAGTATGTTTTTAAAGCTATTGCCATAGAAAAAAGCAGATGATCCACAACATAAAGACCAAAAGCTATATATTGATTTTCAACAAAAGCATAAGAAACAAAAACAAGCATAAGACCAAAATACTCAAATCTTAAAGTTATTCTCTCACCAAATTTTGAAATAAATCTTCCAATAGCAGGAGCAAAATACATATTTAATATTGCATTTGCAAACATAAGCATTACCATATTGTGAATATCAACTCCAAACTTCTCAACAAGCAAAAAAGCTGCAAAAACCACAAATATTTGTCGTCTAGCTCCTGCCAAAAGAGTTAAAAGATAAAATAGCCAATACTCCTTTTTTACTCTTATTTTTTTCTCTTGAACCACATCATCTTTAAAGTGTTCAAAAAAAATCCAAATAAAAATACCTATAAAAAAAGTTACTCCACCAAAAAGGGCATATACATATTTGTACTCTACAGAGTAAAATTTCATCATTATATATATTAGAACAAATACTACCAAAGAGGTAAAAGATCTTACAGCTGTTATTTTTCCTAAAACTATAGGAGCTTTTGCTTTACTTAACCACTGCAAAGACAAAGATTGATTTAGAGTCTCCAAATAGTGAAAACCTGCTGACATAATAATTGTTGTAATATAAAGTCCCAAAGCTGTTGGGAAAAATCCTGTTAAAATAACTCCCAAACCAAGCATCATCATAGAGAGATATGCTAATCTTTGTTGAGATATAAAAATAATAACTAGAACAACTGTAAAAGCCAAAAATCCAGGTATCTCTCTTAGACTTTGTAAAATTCCTATTTCACTCCCATCAAAAGAGGCAACCTCAATTACAAAGTTATTTAAAAGACTCATCCAAGCAGAAAAAGAGAAAACCATAGAGATAGTTATAATATATAAAAGAGCAACCCTTGATTTAAAAATATCTTTTACCATAATAGTCCAATAATAAGTTTAATAGCTAAGGCAGAGAGAAGTAGTTTTAAAATCATTACAAACTTTTTCCCATCTATCTTATCCCTTAGTTTTGTTCCTGCATAACTTCCAGCAACAGCTCCAACTATCATAAAAATTAAAACACCTAAATAATCAAAAAAAACAAATCCAAAAAACATAAAAACAAATACTTTTAGAGTATGGGTTATACTCATTAAAGCAGCTCCCGTTGCAACTACAATATTCTTATCCTCATAATCTTTTAGAAGTAATGTCATTGTAAGTGGTCCTGTTGCTCCAACAACAATAGAGAGACCTGTTTGAAAAAAACCTGCTAAAAAATAGCTCTCATATCTTTTAATCTTCTCATTAAATTTTTTGCTCCACAAAGATAACAAAATATATATTCCTATAAACAAAGGAACATACTTCAAAGAGATAAAATATAAAATTGAAGCAAAAAGAGCTATACCACAAATCGAACCAAATAAAAACTTTGGAATAGTCTCAACTTTTACATCTTTATAACCAAATACAGCTCTGCTAAAATTACTTGACATTTGGGTTAGACCATGAACTGGAATTAGAGCATTTAAAGGTAGAAAAGATGGCAAAATAGCTATTAACATCATGCCTCCTCCTAATCCAACAACTCCAGCAACAGTAGAGGTAAAAAAAGTTATAAGTCCAAGTAAAATTTCATCTGTCATTTAATATCTTTATAAAAAATTTACCGTAAAATAACAAATTTAGACTTAATTATGAGGATTAAAATGGATATTTACCAGTTTATTGGTTTTGTTGGAATGATATTTGTTGTATTTGCTTACTTTTTGTTACAAACTGAAAGAGCAAAAATAACTTCACTTGTTTACCAACTATTAAACCTTTTTGGTGCAATATTACTTTTTATTTCACTTCTTGTACATTTTAATTTGGGTTCTTTTATTATTGAAATATTTTGGATTACAATTACCCTTTATGGAATGTATAAAAATTTAAAAGGAGCAAAAAAATGATAAAAAAGATTACACTCTTTTTAGTAGTTTCACTTACACTTAGTTTTGCAGCAGAAAATCAAAAAGGTAAAATTGATATGCATGGAGGGAAAGGTGACTCTCTTGTTGGAAACAAAAACTTCTCAAATCAAATAGGACTTAGTTTAAAAGATAAAAAAATTCAAGCAAAAGATGATAAAAAATTTATTCAAATTGAGAAGATTGAAAAAATAGAGAAAAAAGAAAAGACAAAAAATGACTAAATATAAATTTGTATCATGGAATGTTAATGGTATTAGAGCTGTTGATAAAAAACAAGCTTTAAAATGGGTTGATGAAGCAAATATTGATCTACTTGGAATTCAAGAGACTAAATCAACAAAAGAGCAAATACCAAACTCTATTTTTGCAAGGGAGTACAAAACACTCCTTGCCTCAGAGTCAGCTATAAAAGGAAGAAGTGGAACCGCACTCTTTACAGATATAGAACCACACTTTCAATCAACTTGTCCAAGTGTTGATATACTTGATGAGGGAAGAATAAATGAGATACACTTTAAAACAGACAATAAAGAGATAGCATTTTTTAACGTATATTTTCCAAATGGGCAAAGTAAAGAGGAGAGGCTTGTATATAAAATGCAGTTTTATGATAGATTTTTAGAGCATTGTGAAAAACTTAAAAAAGATGGAAAATCTATAATTGTTTGTGGAGATGTTAATACAGCTCATACAGAAATTGACCTTGCAAGGCCAAAGGCAAATGAAGATACTTCTGGATTTTTGCCAATGGAGAGAGAGTGGATTACAAAATTTTTAAAACATGGTTATATTGATACCTTTAGACATATAAATGGTAATGAGCCAGATAATTATAGCTGGTGGAGCTATAGAGCAAATGCAAGAGAGAATAACGTTGGCTGGAGAATTGACTATTTCTATGTAAGTGAAGATTTAAAAGATAATGTTAAAAATGCCTATATAATGGGTAAAATTTTTGGAAGTGACCACTGCCCTATTGCACTTGAAATAGAGTTGTAAGAGAGATTTTATTAAATCACTCTTACTTTATATCTTTTACAAAAACTCTTATTATTTCATTTTTTCTTCATAAAATTATACTTTTTTCTACAAAAAATATTTAAGTAATTCTATTTTCATACTAAAATAAATTCTCAAAATATATCAAATATTAAAATTTACAAATTAAATAAAATTTAAATTTTTTCTAAAAATATTAGATTATTTTGATAAAAATTAATAATTTAATTTAAGCTAAATTAGACTTTTTATTGATTTAGCACTCAACTTTAATAAAAAAATAGCCATTTTATACGTTTTCTTAACAAAAAATAAATTTTAACATTTAAAAAAAATTTTTTATAAGAATTAATTTTTATTTAATAATTTTTATCCTATAGTTTAAATTATATTTTACAAAAGGAGAAGAATATGAGAAAAATTAGTTTGGCGGTAGTCGCTATAATGTTTACAGGGGTAAGTGCATTTGCTGCTAGTGATGCTGCTTTAATCAAAAAAGTAACAGATGCAGGAATTAAACCAATTCCACAAAGTAAATTAGAGGTTTTAAAATTAGTTGATAATCCAAAAAACCCTATTACTGACTGTAAAGTTGAACTTGGAAAAAAATTATATTTTGAGCCAAGATTATCAAAAAGTGGTTTGATTTCATGTAATACATGTCATAACTTGGCGATGGGTGGTGTTGATGGCGTTGATGCAGCTATTGGACATAAATGGACTGCAAATCCACATCACTTAAATTCACCAACAGTATACAACTCTGTATTAAATCAAGCTCAATTCTGGGATGGGAGAGACCCACACTTAGAAGCTCAAGCTCAAGGACCAATCCAAGCTGGACCTGAAATGGCTGCGCCAAAAGATTTAGTTGTTGCTAGAGTAACTTCTATGCCTGCTTATATTGATGAATTCAAAAAAGTTTATGGTGATGATGTAAAAGTTACTTTTGAACTTATTACTGAAACAATTGCAGTATTTGAAAGAACACTTATTACTCCATCAAGATTTGATGCATTCTTAAATGGAAACATGTCTGCATTAACAGACAAAGAGAAAGAAGGGTTAAACCTATTTGTAGATAAAGGTTGTGCTAGCTGTCACAATGATATTGGATTAGGTGGAACTATGCAACCTTTCCAAGTTGCTGCAAAATATAAATTTGCATCATTAGGTGATTTTAAAGGTGATAAAAATGGAATGGTTAAAACTCCAACGTTAAGAAACATTGAAGAGACTGCTCCATATTTCCATAATGGTGGAATTTGGTCTTTATCTGATGCTGTAAAAGAGATGGGTTCTGTTCAATTAGGAATCAAAATTTCTGATGCAGAGGCTTCTAAAATTACAACATTCTTAAAATCATTAACAGGTAAAAAACCTGAAATTACATATCCAATTTTACCAGTAAGTACTGATAAAACACCAAAACCAGATATGAAGTAATTACCAATCTTTAGGGATTTTCCCTAAAGATTTTCATCTTTTCTTTTTAATTTCTCTTTTTCCATAATATATATGTATGAGGTTTTAACAGAGAGATATCTTACTACAAGCAAAAATATTATAACACCTGCTATTACAAGTAAATTATGATTTAAGCTACTAGCAAAAAGATCTTCAAAAGATTTTATTGTTTCATTATTTATCTTTACAAGATTTACAATCAATTCTCTTAAAGCCAAAATAATAAAAGCATCTACTAAAGATGAGATAATTACCCTTTGTTCCCTAACATAATTTACAACAGTTCTTACAATCTCTAAGAAGATAATAAAATAGAGCATATAAATAATAGCCTCCATTAATTTATCCATTATAAGAGCTGTTACAAAAAGGATTGAGGTAATTGTAAACTCAATATAAAATCTATCTTTAAAAAATTTTAATGGCTCCATGTTCAACCTTATATTATTGTTGCACTTATATTTAACCAAGAAGAAGGAATCATTTTCATATTTGCCCCTGCTTGTGCCATAAAAATTGGTGCAGCAATCATTGCTCTAGCACTACTATCTCCTCCTGCTTTTGAGTTATTAACTAACATCTCTTTAAAATTTTTGTATCTACATAAAAGATGAATAACACCTTGAAATCCACCTTCAATATCACAAGCTGGTCCAAATCCTCTTATTGCTTCAAAAGTTGAATCAGTTTTTGATGCAACTCCACTATATATATATGACTGAACTTTTGTATTGTATTCATCTTTTAAGGATAATATAGTCTCTTCTATATCTTTTCCACTTAAGACTTCCCAAAGCAAAGTTGCAAAAAACTTTGAAGCAGTTTTAGCCTCTTCAGAGTTATGAGTAATTACTACAAAATCATTAACATTTTTCAAAAATTCATCTTTTGTTTTTGATACAAGAAGAAGAGGAACAACTCTTCCAACTACTGATAAATCAGTTGATGTAGAACCACAAGGCTCAATACTTTCTTCTATATTTAATAAGGTTTTTTTAGTTGCTGAATCTATATAACCATTATAAATATCCATCTTTGTTTTCCAAAGTTTTGTATACTCTTTTGCATTAAAGTAACCTTCATTTTGTAAAAATTGGTATAACCACAAAGATTGATCTCCATAATGGGTGAACTCACCTGCTTTTTTCCCTTTATGCCAGATAGATTTTGCATCATTTAACTCATTCCAATTTATATCCAAGCTCTCTAACTGTTTTTCATCATAAATCCAATGAGCTCCCAAGGAGTAAGCATCTGCCACCAAAGAAACTAAAACTAACTCTTTTATTTTTTTATCATCAAGCATCTAATCTCCTTATTTAATTGTTGGTTTATCTATCTCATATCCAAAATTAATCTTTTTTGTTTCATTTGGATCTAATTCAAATTCAAATGTGATTTTACCATCTTTTTCCAGTTTACTCTCTTTTGTTTTTCCAATAATTTTAACTTTTATATCTTCATGTTTTGAAACTGGAACTCTCTCCAAAAGGGCAATTTTCTCTCTTTTTTTACTATTATTTGTAATAATATAATCCCAAATTTTTTCAGTTTTTACTCTATTAATAGAGAAAAATGGTTCCTCTTTTAAATCTTTTATTAGCTCTTTTTTTACATCAATTAATCTGCTATTCCCAAAATATATTGATGACTCTTCATCTTTTTTTATATCATTTAAACTATTCTTACCAATATAAAGTCCATCTAAATAAAGATTTGCAAAAATAGCTCCATACAATTTTTTACTTTTGAAATCTACTTTATAAAAGGGTTGTGCCATTGAATATCCATCTATTTCAATACTATTTGTTGCATCATAAATATCATTTGAGAGTAAAACTCTATTCTCTTTTCCAGCAAACAAATCAACATTTTTAGCTTTAAAAAAAGATTTTGTTGTCCCTTCTAAATAATCAGCTGTAGAAACAGCACTAAGAACCCTACTCTTTTGAACTGGAACTGCTAAATTTATTGCCATTTCATTAAAAGCTTTTACCTCTTTTTTCTCAACAATATCCAAATATTCAGGAGTAAATTTATATGGTCTTATTTGATCTATATAATTAAAAGTATAAAAATTTAGTTCAATACCTTCTAAATCTTCACCCAAAGAGTGTTTAACAAACAGTTGATTTTTTAGCTCAACTTTTTTGTTTTTTGAGTTAAAATTAATATCAAAAATAGATTTTTTCTCTAAATTGAAAATTGGGTAACTAACTAAAACTTCTTTTTTGCATGAAATATCATAGTTTAAGTTTGAGTAACTTTCATTCTCTCTTTTTTTAACCATTTCATCTAAACTCTTTTTATCACTCTCTATCTCTTTTTCAATTTTATAAATTTCATTAAAATTATCTAAAATCTCTTTTGTAATATATGAAGAAGTTTTTTCTAAAATCTTCACATCTGTTATTGTTCCTGAAGAGCTTTTTTGTAGGAAAACAATATTACTATTTAATGCTTTTACTTTATTACTTTTGTAATTAATCTCATCTTCAAGTTTTTTTATCTGTATAGATAAAGTATCATTTTCGAAACTTTCAGTTATAAGGTCAAAACTTTTAATTTCACAAGAGTCATCCATTATAAACTTTATATCTTCTAAATTTACAAGAGATAACAGCTTTGTACTCTTTTTAGAAAGATCCAATTTCTGATTTATAAAATCTCTATTTTTAAAGATATCTATACTTTTTACACCACTATTTGCAAAAAGTGACACAACTGCAAAAACCAATATTAGTAGTAATTTCATAACTTATCTCCAATTTTTGTAATTTGTAAAAGATGGGTATTGTTCTTTAAACTCCTCTTCATCAAAAGAGAAACAAAAAGAGTCCATATAACTATTCAAAATATCATAAGCTGCTTGTAACTCTTTAAACTTTTCATCACTACCTTCTGGCATATCGGGATGATACTTTTTTGAGAGTTTTAAGTACTTTTGTTTAATATCTTTTTTTGAGGTTCTTGTTATTATTCCAAATAAATCAACCGCTTTTTCAAACTCATCATAATCCATTTTAAATCCTAAAAATATCTAAACTATTTATAAAACTATCATACATTATAATTATTAATATGAAATTAAATCAAAACTTATTATTTATATAATAAATTGATTTATTTAATATTTAGTATTAACAAATTATAATTCGTCTTCCCATAAAATACTTAGAAATAAATCAAAAAAATAACACTCAAGACTTAATACAAGATAATTACTTTTTGATGCTAATTATGTTATGATTACAGTTAGATAAAGGATTTTCATGATAAAGAAAATTATTTTAAAATATCTTTTTTTATACTTTATCATCACAACATTACTTGTAACAATATATATAATTCAATTCAATAAAAATGTAGAAAACTATTTACATAATAAAACAAATCAACATCTTTTAGAGTATAAAGCTATATATGATGAATATAGGGTTTTATCCAAATTAATTTTTGATACAGATATAAATGATGAAAAAACAATTGAAATTTTTAAAGATGCCTATAAAGAGAGTGGTGCTAAAAAAAATATAATAAGAAATAGACTTTTAAATCATCTAAAATTCAAATATGAAAAACTAAAAAGTTACAACCTAAAACAACTTCATTTTCATTTACCAGATAATGAGAGCTTTCTAAGAATGCATAGACCAAATAAATTTGGTGACAATTTAACAAATGTTAGATCAACTGTTAGATATGTAAATGAGAATAAGAAATATATTCATGGTTTTGAAGAGGGAAGAATCTTTAATGGATATAGATTTGTTTATCCTCTATTTACAAAAGATGATGAATATATTGGAAGTGTTGAGATATCTTTTAGCGTATTAGCTATGGTTGAGACAATGTATCATACATACAATTTAAATTTGAGTTTTCTAATTAGAAAAGATGTTGTTGACAAAAAAGTATTCAAAGAGGAACGAAAAAACTACATTTTAAGTCCAAACAAAGACTTCTATTTTGAAAAATCTGTATATGAGACTCATCCTCCATTAAGTACAGCGAATCCAAAGGATTACACGACAATTATCTTAAAAGGGGAACCTTTTAGCATTTATGATGGTAGTAAAAACATCATAAAAACAATGATACCTATAAAAAATCCTGTTACGCACGAGATAGTTGCAACCCTTTGTGTATGCCAAAATGATGACTTTATATATAATGACAAAAATGACCTAATATCAAAAATATTTATCTCATATCTTCTTCTTGCAATTGTTTTTTATCTCTTTTTTAAACAAACTGTTGCAAAAGAGAACCTAATAAAATTAAATAGAGAGCTTGATAAAAGAGTTACTTTGGAAGTTAATAGAGGAAGGAAACAAGACTTACATCTATTTAATCAATCAAAAATGGCTTCTCTTGGAAAGATGATGTCAAATATAGCACACCAGTGGAGACAACCTTTAAGTGTCATAACAACTTGCGCTAGTGGGATAAAAGTTCAAAAAGAGATGAATCTACTAACAGACAAAGATTTAGATTGTTTTACAAACTCTATTTTAGAACATGCAACATATCTATCAAAAACTATTGACAATTTTAAAGAGTATATTGACGTTAATGATAAAGATAGACGAATACTTTGCATCCAAGAGCACATGGACAAAGTTTTAGATTTTTTTAATCCAATTTTTCAAGAAAAAAATATTGCAGTTATAAAAAAATATGAGGAAGAAAAACTAAATATCTCAGCTAATACTTCTGAAGTTTTTGAAGTATTTAATGCAATTTTTTCTAATGCAAAAGATGCCTTTGAAAAGAGCGGAACAAAAAATAAAAAAATTGTAATAACAATTAAAAAGAAAAATGATAAAAAACTTCTTATTACAATTAAAGATAATGCAGGTGGAATTGATGAAAAGATTATTGATAAAATCTTCGATCCATACTTTACAACCAAACATGAATCAATGGGTACAGGTATAAGCTTGTATTTAACATACAAAGTCATACTTGAAAACCTAAAAGGTGAAATCTTTGTAAAAAATAATATTGATGGAGCAAAATTCTATATAGAACTTCCAATTGTCTAATCGAAAACACACATAAAAAAATAATCCTAATAAAAATTAAAAAATAGTCTGAATAACTTTTACAAAAGCTTATTATTAGTGTATACTATATGGTGTTATTTATCAACTTTTTTAAAAGGAAAAAGATGAGACTATTATTTATATTACTATTTTTAAATGTTAATATTTTAATGGCTCAAACAATCTCAATTAACGTTATTTGTGAAGATAAACAAATATACCCATATATACTAGAAGATACAAAAATTGCAAAGAATAGCCCTGGAATAACTATTGAAATTTTAAAAAGTCTTGAAAAAGAGTTGAATGTTGAATTTAAATTCAATAGAGTTCAAAGTTTAAGAGCACATAAAATTCTTCATTCAAATCAAGCAGATATGCTTCTTTTTGCTAGTTACTTAAAGAATAGAGAAGAGATGGGTGTTTACCCAAAAAATAGTTTAAATGAATTAAACAATAACTTAAAAGCTATGGATTTATCATATGTTCTTTACACATTAAAAGATTCAAATTTAAATTGGGATGGTAATAATTTCATAAATTTGTATGGTAAAATTGGTGCTACTCAAGGTTATTCGATAGTTGATTTTCTAAAAAACAATAATGTACTTGTAAGTGAAAATAGTAGTAATTTAGGAGATGTAAGAAAACTAATTGCAAAAAGGATTCAAGGCTTTGTAAACCAAGAGTCCAAAATTGATCCCTATTTAAAGAAAAACCCAAAATATGCAGAAGTGATAAAAAAAATTGAAATTCCTATTGTAACAAAGCCTTATTTCATAGTTTTTTCCCATAAATTTTATAAAAAAAATAGTGCTTTGGCAGATAAAATTTGGGCTTTACTTGCTGATCATAAAAATAATCCAAAATACAAATCTATAATAAAAAAGTATGAGTAAAAACAATGAGTAACTTTATAAAAATATTTCTAATAATAGCAATTACACTCTCTTCTTTATTTTCAAATGAGCATGAAGAAGAAGCCTCACATATAGAACTTTTGACATCAAATTATCTCTATAACTATGATACTCAAGGTTTGCTAAACGTGGCAAAAAGTTATTTAAAATCTCATAAACAAATAAAAGCTCTTGAAATATTTGATAGTGTAGAAAATAGTAGAATGTTAACTTATTATAAAGATGGTGACAAAACTTTTTTTAATAAACCTCTGCCAAAATTTGACTCAAATATTACTAAACACTCTTTTTCTATAAAATATAAAGATGAAATTGTTGGAAATGCAACTATATATTTTACTAATCAAAACTCTTTAGGTTTAAGCCAAGAAGAGTTGCAGTGGTTAAAAACCCACCCTAAAATAAAAGTACACAATGAACTAAATTGGATTCCTATAAACTTTAATAAAGAAGGCATTCCTAGTGGATTTTCTGTCGAATTTATGAACCTTTTGGCAAAAAAAATAGGTATAAAAGTTGAATATGTCCAAGGGGAATGGAATGAGTTATATAATAAAGCTATTAACAAACAAATTGATGTAATGCTTAATATTATAAAAACAGATGAAAGAGAAAAATTTTTACTCTTTACTCAATCATACCAAAAAGGAAGAATCGGTATTTTTACTCTAAAAAACAATCATTCAATAACTGATATAAACTCATTAAGTGGGAAAAAAGTTGCAGTAGTTGATGGTTTTTTTCAAGAAAACCTTATAAAAGAGAAGTATCCTTTAGTTCAAGTTATAGTTTTAAAAAATGCACAAGAGACTTTATATGCACTTGAAAAAGGGGAAGCAGATGCTGCAATAGGTTCATATATAGTAATGGGTAATTTAATAAAAGAGTTATCACTTTATGAAGTTGAGTATAGAAGTGAATTGGAGATTGATGAAGATACTGATTTAAGAATTGCAGTAAGAAATGATTATACATTATTACACTCTATTTTACAAAAAGCTATTGCAAATGTAGGTTCCCAAGAGTTAAATGCCCTAAGAGAGAAATGGATAGGGAGTAGTTCTACAACTAGAGCAAATATTTTTTCAAGGGATGAATTGCAATGGATTAAAGAGCATGGAACTATAAATGTTGGAGGAGAATTAGATTGGGCTCCCTTTGATTTTGTTGATGAAAACAATCAATACAATGGTCTTGCAAAAGATTATCTGGATTTAATTTCATCTATTAGTGGACTAAATTTTAAAATTAATACAGGCAAAAGCTGGAATGAACTGTTACTCTTACTAAAAGATGGAAAAATTGACCTATTACCAGCAATCTATTACAACGAAGCTCGTGCAAAAGATGTGATATTTACAAGTCCATATCTTGCTATTGCTGACTATTATATAACAAAAAAAACTCTTACAAAACTTGATAACATTGAGACTTTATATGGGAAAAATGTTGCTGTAGTAAAAGGTTATGAAATTACAACTTGGCTAAAAGAGGAACATAAAAAGATTAAACTTGTTGAATTTGATTCTATTATAGAAGCACTACGTTCTGTAGAATCAGGAGAGACTGTTGCTTTTTTAAATGATAATCCATCTTCAACTTATGCAATTGAAAAAAACTTTATTTCCACATTGAAAATCAATAATCTTTTAAAAGAAAGAGCACCTACAAGTCTTCATATGGCTGTCAAAAAAGAATATAAAATACTTGCAGAAATTATTAACAAATCTATAAAAGAGATTTCAAGAGAAGATAAAAAACTAATATCCAATAAATGGATGAGCACTATGCAAAAAAGCACTTCTCTTATTAACTTTAATGAAAAAGAGATTTTATGGTTGTCAAAAAAACCTGTAATAAAATTTGCAGTTGATCCAAATTGGATACCAATTGAAGGAATAAACAAAAAAACACAACTTTATGAAGGGATGATGGCTGATTATCTCTCTTTAATTAAAGAGCATACAGGAATTGAATTTCAATTGATTTCTACTGAAAACTGGACACAATCAATGCAGTTAGCAAAAGAAGGAAGAGTAAATATGCTTGCAGCTGCAAGTAAAACACCCCAAAGAGAAAAATTCTTAAACTTTTCAAAAACTACTTTTACTCTAACTGATGGAGTAATAATGAATAGTAATGCAAACTTCATCTCAAAAGTATCTGACTTGAAAGGATTAAGAGTTGGTCTTTCAGAAGGAACTTCACTATATAACTTAATCAAAGACAAATATCCTGAACTAAATTTGGTACCAATAAAAGGAACAAAAGAGGGTATTGATAAATTAAGAAATGGATTTATTGATGCCTACATTGGAAATTTAGAAGTAATAAGTCATATAATATTTACAAACAATATACTAAACCTAAAAGTTGCTCTAAAGTTGGATAATAGAAGAGATATTCATATTGCAATAAGAAAAGATTATCCAAATGAGGCAATCACTGCAATAAACAAAGCAATAGATATAATTTCAGAAGATGAAATAAATCTTATAAGAAAAAAATGGGTTGGATTAAAAATAGATGAAGGAATTGATTATATATTAGTTGCAAAAGTTGCACTGATTATAATTGTAATATTTTTAATTGTTATTTATTACAACCGAAAATTGCAACATCTAGTAGATAAGAAAACAAAAGATTTACAAGAACAAAAATTAGAATTGGAAAATTTAATCTCACAATTTGATAAAAATGTGATCTTCTCAAAAACAGATCTTGAAGGAATTATTACCCATGCCAGTGATGCTTTTTGTAAAATAAGTGGTTATAGTTATGATGAATTGATTGGAAAACCTCATAATATCTTTAGACATCCTGATATGCCCCAAGAGATTTTTACTTTTATAGGGGAAAGCCTCAAAAAAGAGACTTGCGTAAAAGTTGAAATGAAAAATAAAAATAAAAATGGAACTACTTGTTGGTTTGATACAAAACTTGAACCTGATTACAATAAAGATGGAAAACATATAGGATATTCTGCAATTAGAGTAGATATTACAGATAAAAAAAGAGTTCAAAGATTAAGTGAATCTCTGGAACAAAAAGTAATTGAAAGAACAAAAGAGCTTGATAGCGAAAGAAAATATATTAATTCTGTAATGAATTCCCAAGAAAATTTAGTGGTTTCTACTAATGGATATGAAATTAAAACTGCAAACAAAGCCTTTTTGAAATTTTTTAATGTGGAAAATATTGAAGAATTTAAAAATAGATTTGGAAATTGTATCTCAGATACTTTTGATAATAACTCAAGTGATGAGTTTATAAAAAAAGTCTATTTTGATAGAAAATGGAATGAATATATTCTTGAAACTCCAAATATTATGCATAAAACAAAAATTACTGTAAATAATGAAAGTTTCATCTTTTCAATTGGATTAGAAAAGTTTAAACATGGAGAAGAGTATCTTCAAGTTGCAGCACTAAATGATATTACAGAACTTGAAAATATTAGAGTTGAAGTTGAACAAATGCATAAACATACGCAAGACTCAATTGAGTATGCATCTCTTATACAACACTCTTTAATACCGCCAAATGATACCTTTAAAAAATATTTTAGTGATTATTTCGCTATTTGGCATCCTAAAGATATTGTTGGTGGAGATATCTATTTGCTTGAAGATTTAAGAGATGACAATGAATGTATTCTAATGGTAATAGACTGTACTGGGCATGGAGTTCCTGGCGCTTTTGTAAGTATGTTGGTTAAAGCTATAGAGAGACAAATAACTTCAAAAATTTTAAATAGTCAAGAAGAGGTTAGTCCAGGAAAAATATTAAGCATTTTCAACCGTTCTATGAAACATCTTCTAAAACAAGAGGATAATAATAGTATTTCAAATGCAGGATTTGATGGAGGAATAATTTACTACAATAGAAAAGAGTCAATAATTAAGTTTGCAGGGGCAGAGATTCCTTTATATTATATTGATGAAAATAGAGAATACCACATGATTAAGGGAAATAGACAATCAGTGGGTTATAAAAAATCTGATGCAAACTTTGATTTTGAGGACCATATAATTAAAGTAAAAAAAGATATGCAGTTTTATATAGCAACAGATGGATATGTTGATCAAATTGGTGGAGAAGAAGGGTTCTCTTTTAATAAAAAAAGATTTCAAAAACTTATTGAAGAGATAAAAGATGAATCTTTCGCAGATCAGCAGGAGCTTTTATTAGATAACTTGCATGAATATCAAGGTGATGAGATTAGATGCGATGACATTACCCTTGTGGGGTTTAAAATATCCTAAAAAAGGAAAAAAATGAAATTTTTGATTGTAGATGATTCAAAGGTATCAAGAGAAAAAATATCTAAGATACTGATTCAATTAGGTTATGAAGTTGTTGGTGAAGCAAAAGATGGTCTTGAAGCTCTAAGAAAAACAAAAGAATTGTCTCCAACGTTTATAACTATGGATTTTGAAATGCCAAATATGAAAGGGGATGAAGCTTCAAAAAAAATATTGGCTCTATTCCCAAATGTTAAAATTATAGTTATTACTTCAGTTGTTAATAAAAGAGAACTTCATAATATGCATGAGATTGGTGTTAAAAAGATTTTAAAAAAACCAATCACTAAAGAATCATTGGATTTAGCCCTCTTAGAATTTAAAAAATGATATTTTAAATTATCTTTTTTAAATAAACTCCTTATTAGAATAAAATACTATAATGTCAAAATTATAAATAGGATTTAAGGTTTATGGGAAGAGAGTTATCATATATCATAGGAAGTTTAATAAGATGGGGAATATTTTTTGGTATTTTGTATCTTATATTTACTAACTTTGGTACTTTTTTATTAATACTTTTTGCACTTGTTGTAATTGCATATATTGTAATCTATCAATTTAAAAAAAAGCTAAGAGAGCATAGCAATAGTTTTAGATTTACTTTTAATGGACAAGATTTTAGGTCAAGTTCACAAAATGGTGGATATGATTTCAATTTTGAGCAGTTTCAAGAACAATTTAGAAGAGGTAGTTTTAATACAAATGCTCCATTTAGCGAGGTTGAACAAGCAAAAGAGTTTTTTGGATTTACGACAACACCAACAAAAGAAGAGATAAAAAAGAGATATAAAGAGTTGGCAAAAAAATATCATCCAGATATAAATGGTCAAGATGACGCTTTAATGCAACAATTAAATCACTACAAAGAAGTGCTATTAAAAGCATTTGGAAATTAAAAATAGGATAAGAAGAAGTGAGTAATATTTTTAGATTTGTTTTACTAATCTCAATTATTTTTTTAGAGAATATTAGTGCTAACATTGATAAAAAACAAGAAGAGGTGAAAAAAGACCAAATTATAGTTGGTTATTATGGACGTCCAAATACTAAATCCCTTGGCATATTAGGACAAAGTAATATTGATGAATTGGTTCAAAAAATGAAAGAGAAAGCTAAATACTTTGAAAAAGAGTTAGATAATAAAGTAGAAGTAAAAATGGCCTTTCATATAATTTATGGACTTGCAACATCTGATGCTGGTTCTAGAGATACCTATATGTTAAGACTTTCAGAAAAAAGCCTAATGCCATATATAAAAAGAGCACAAGAAGAGGGTTTTGAAGTAATCATAGATTTACAAATGGGTTCAAATACTCCTGTTGAAGCAATAACTCCTGTATTAAAATATTTAAAATACGATCATGTACATTTAGCTATTGACCCTGAGTTTAAAATACCAAAACATAAAAAGTATCCTCCAGGTAAATTTATAGGTCATATTTATGCACAAGATTTAAATGATGCACAAGAGTTAATTAGTAACTATATAAATGAAAATCATTTAGAAAACAAACTCTTAATAGTTCATATGTTTCATGATAAAATGTTAAGAGAAAAAGACAAAGTAAAAAAATTTGATAATATAAAACTTGTCTATAATATTGATGGACATGGAGCACCAGCAGTTAAAATAAAAATATATAATTCAATATATAGTGAAGAGCAAACTACAATTGCAGATAGTGGATTTAAAATTTTTTATAATAACGACACAAAAATTATGACTCCAAAACAGATACTGGGGTGGGAATCAACTAAGGGTAAAAAAATCCAAAGACAACCCTTTTATATAAACTATCAATAAAAAACGTAAAAAAGAGCTATTAAAAAATACCTTTTTTATGTAAAATTTTAAGAAAGGATATTTATGTTAAGAGCTCTTTTTTTAATCACTCTTTTCCTCTTTACATCACTTTATTCTAAGGAGAATTCTATGGATATTTATAGTTTTAATGTTAAAAATATTGATGGAGAAGAGATCTCTTTATCAAAATACAAAGGTAAAGTTCTTTTAATAGTCAATGTAGCAAGTAAGTGTGGTTTTACAGGGCAATATGAAGGTCTTGAAAATCTTTATGAAAAGTATAAAAATAGAGATTTTATGATTTTAGGATTCCCTTCAAATCAATTTGCAAACCAAGAACCAGGCACAAATAAAGAGATAAAAGAGTTTTGCCAATTAACCTATGGAGTCAATTTTGATATGTTTGAAAAAATTGATGTAAATGGTGAAAATGCTGCACCACTTTATAAATATTTAAAAAAAGCTGCTTTAGGAGTTGTTGGAACAGAAGCTATAAAATGGAATTTTACTAAATTTTTAATTGATAAAAAAGGTAAAGTAATTGATAGATATGCTTCAACTACAAAACCTATAGAACTTGAAGATAAAATTGAAGAGTTACTAAAAGAGTAGACTAAAACTCATCTTTTAGTTTCTCTCTAATCTCTAAAAATTCATCCAAATGTTCAAAAAAGATATCTACAAGTTTTGGGTCAAAGTGTCTGCCTCTTTCTTCTTTAAAGAGATTAAAGATTTTTTCATCATCCCAGGCTTTTTTATAACATCTATCACTTCCTAATGCATCAAAAACGTCTGCCATTGCAGTTATTCTTCCATAGATATGAATATCTTCACCCTTTAATCCTCTTGGATAACCTGTGCCATCCCACTTTTCATGATGTTCGTAAGCAACTGTTGTAGCACATTTTAAAAGGGGTCTTGTTGAGTATTTCAACATATCATATCCCAATTGAGAGTGAGTGTTCATAATTTTTCTCTCCTCTTCATCAAATCTACCTGGTTTATTTAGTATGGAATCAGGAATTGCTACTTTTCCTATATCGTGCATTGGACTAGCTTGTTTTAGCATTTCTGCCTCTTCTTTAGCTAATCCATAATATAAAGCAAAAACTTTTGAATATTCAGCTACTCTTTTTACATGATTCCCTGTCTCTTTACTTCTACTCTCTCCTATTGCACCCATTGTAAAAACAACTTCTCTTTGGGTCTCTTCTATCTCTTTACTTAAAGCTTCTACCTCTTCAAGCTTCTTTTGAAGCTCATCATACTCTTGCCTTTGTCTTTTATCACTTTGTATCATAATCTTATCGTGACGTTTTATATCTTTAATTAGTTTACTTGTAGTCTCTTTAAAACTTTCTTGAAGAAGTTCTAACTCAAAAATAAGTTTGTTTTTCTCTTCATTTGGCATGGTATTACTCTTTAAATCTATTTTTCTACTAAGTTAAAATTTAGTTCCAGGAAATCCTCTTTAAAATCTTCACCAGCTTCAAGGGCGCTTTCGTTATCACTATGATATATCCAGTTTATTTCTATTTCTTTCCCTTTATTATGAGCCTCTTCAAGTAAATCAAAAAAATCAAAAAAGAGCTTTGAACTACTAGAATTAAAATATATGATTTCCAAATTTACTAATGTTTTCTCTTTTCTATCTGAATTAAAAAAATCTTCAACCCAATTCATCATTGGTTTATAAAACTCAAATGTATTTTCTGGATACGATTTTCCTTTTATTTCTATAATTCCATTTGTAGCATCAAGTTTAATATATGGGGTATATTTTGTTTCATCTATTATTAAATCATGCATAATTATTTCTCCTTATTTGTTTTAATTTTTGATATAAAATGAAAATAGTATTTTTCATCAGTAATTTTATTAAATTCAAATTTTATTCCATCACTTCTCTTTGCAATTTCATAAAAACCTATTCCAGCACCCTTCCCATGGGAATCTTTTCCACTTTTTCTTAGAAGCCTGTACTCTTTTTTTATCTCTTCTTTTGACATATCTACAATTTTTTCCAATTTAGGTTCAATTCTATTTTTATCATCTTCAGTTATTATATTTTGACTATGAATATAATAGCAATCATCTATATCTTTTGTAACCAGAATTAATCCCTCTGGACTATTTTCATCATATTCAAGGTTTTTACTTTTTGAGTAGTTCATCATATTTTGAGTAAGTTCAATAAAGATTGTAAAAATATTACTAGAGATGCCTAAGTTAAGATTATTTTGTTCGGCCTCTTTTTCCAAAGCTTCCATCATTGAAGAGATTAAGGATTGTGAAATAAATCCACCATAAGTTAGAAATAAAATTCCATCTTCTTCTACAATATCTTGAATCATTTTAATATTCATTTTCAGCCTTTAAAATATGAGCTTATAAAAAACAAAATATAACTTAAATATACATAATATAATTACTAAATTAAACTTTGATTATTCTTTTATGTTATAAAAATTTTTATTATAAATAATAGAAAACTAAAAATAATAATACATTTTCTAATAAGTTATAAAAAAATTAATGTTATAATCACTTTTAAGCAATAGGATATAGTAATGAAAAAAAATAATGAAAACTCAGAATATATAGGCAAATTCTTAAAAAAAGACTATAACCAATTTAAAGATGGATTATTAGAACTTTTGGATGATTATAAAAGAAAAAGTGAACGACTTGATAAAATTATCAAACAAAGTGATAAGATGCAATTACGTCTAATTGAAGCAAATGAAGAGTTGGATGAATATAAAAATAATTTAGAAATAAAAGTAAAAGAAGAGATTAGAAAAAGAGAAGAGAAAGAAAAAATTATCCTAGAACAATCAAAATTTGCAGCTATGGGTGAGATGATAGATGCAATTGCTCACCAATGGATTCAACCTTTAAACATATTATCATTAAAATTAAATAGTTTAAGCTTTGCCTATGAAAATGGCAAAGTTGATAGTGACTATATCAAAAATTTTGAAACTTCAAATAGAGAAATTATTGAAGAGATGAATAACACTTTAATTGAGTTTAGAACCTTTTTTAGACCAAATAAACCAAGCAGTGAATTTGCTATTGATAAGATGATAAAAAAAGTTCTACTTTTTGTTAAAGATGAATTTATCAAACATAAAATAGAAGTGAATTTTGAAATTGTAGATAGTTTCAAACTTCTTGGAATTGAAAATGAGTTTAAACATATTATTTTAAATCTAATAAATAACTCTAAAGATGCCTTTTGTTCAAATAATATTCCCAAAAGAATCATTACAATAAAAATATATAAAGAAGAACATTATAATGTAGTTGAAGTTAGTGACAATGCAGGAGGAATACCTGATAAAATCATTAATGATATCTTTAAAGCAAATGTCACCACTAAAAGAGAGAATGGAACAGGCATTGGTTTATATTTAAGTACTCAAATTGCACAAAAAAACAATGCACTACTTGATGTTAAAAATATTCAAGATGGCGCATGTTTTACTCTTAGAATACCTAAATAAATTTTATTTTTTCTTTCGAATACATAAAAAACCTATATCGTAGTGTTGATAACTTGGGTTATTGTAAAAATTCATTTGAGAATTTGATATCTTAAAATATGAAGATTCACTAAAACTCCAAGAACCACCTTTTAAATAATTATAATCATTGTTATCTAAAGTTGATGTCCATACCCAAACATTACCAACCATATCACTTACTCCAAATGTTGAATCTCCTTGTGGGAAAAGTCCAATTTGTGTAGTTTTATTTAATTGATTAGTTGCATTATTACAATAATTGTTATCCCAGATATTTCCCCAAGGGTAAAACCTTGTTCTATCCCCTGCATTTGCAATATATTCCCACTGCTCTTTTGTTGGAATTGAATATTCATATTCATTGTCTAAATCTGTTAAATATCTACAAAATGCAACTGCTTCATAATAGGTAATATAAACTATTGGTTGTAAAGGGCTATTAAAATTATCTTTTAATAACTCTTGATTAAATTTCTTTTTAAAATAGATTGATTCTTTGTTAATCATGAAATCATATTTTTCATCTAATGAAGATATTTTGTTATTCATTAACCAAATTTTGGAAGGCACATCTGTCCAATAATTTGAATTTTCATAACCACCTGACAATATGAACTCTTCAAACCAACAATTTGTTATTACATATTTACTGACTTCATACTCTTTATTAGGTATTTTTATAAACTCTTTTGGATTGATCTCTTTTTCACCAAAAGATATAGCATTTTCAGAAAAATCAGTTTTATAAAGAGGCAAAGAGTCAATTTTTTCACTCTCAACGTAACTATTATTTGATTTCAAAAATTCATAAGTACTTATTCTATATGCTCTATTTTCTAACCAATATTTACCTTCTTCTGTACTGAAAATCATTTTTAATAAATTGAAATTATCTTCAAATATATTTATTAGTACCTCTTTATCTATATCAATCACATTAATATTTGAGAGAATTTCATCTTTATAAAACTCTTCTCTTTGAACTAATTTTATTATAAATTTAGACAAAGAATTATTCTTTATTAGAATTGAATGTAGCTCTCTGAAAAACTCTTCTAAAATGCAAGATATAGAGAACAAAGAGAGTATATTTTCATTTGATAATTGAGTGTTTGGATTTAATTTCATATAAATATTAGAGCATAATTTAATTCTATTTATAAGTCTAATTATTAATCTAGGAGACAATAGTTCTAAAGAGGATATTGAATTTAATATATTTTTTATTGGTTGTTCCAAGGATTCATCTGAATTGTTTCTTAAATAAATATTCTCTAATAAATCATTTATTTTCCCATTAAATGAAGGTAAATAAAAAGGCAAATTTATTACTCTATTTAGATACTCCTTACTATTAATAAGTTTCTTTGATAATTTATATTCTAAGGTATCAATATCAGAAGCTATAACAAAAGAGAAACCTTTTATTCTGAAAATTTGATTAATACTATCTAAGATATTAATCACATCTTTTGAACTACATTTATCTAAATTATCAATAAAAACTATAATTAAAAAATCTTCATCAAATAGAGTATTTTCCAAATTTTTCAATACCTCATACACTTGAAATATATGTTCTTCATTTTCAAAATAAATTCCATTATTATTGTCGCAAGTGCTATTTAATGCAGTCAATTTTATATAACTTAATAAATCCAATATGTTGATAATTAAACTATCATCAAATTTTAATCGTTGAAGTTGAAACTCTTTTTCAATTGTATTTATCAAATCAATTAACAAATTATTTTCTTTTCTATATTTCCAAGAATCATAATATACTGTTACAAGTTTTTTCCCATTTTTGTTACTATTTATTTCATTAATTAAAAAATTTAAAAGTGAAGTTTTTCCTTTTCCCCATTCTCCATAAATACCTAAAGAAAAAGGAGATTGCGTATTTAAAAGAGATTCAGATAAGGCTTGTGCATAAATATCAAAATCTAAAAAATCGTATTTTATTTTATCAATTGCATAATCATTTATCATATTCATTTTTTTATAGGTCGTATTAGTTAACATTCTTTTCCTTTTTTTATAATGCAACATTATAATATAAATAATTTAATACATTATTTAATTTGGATATAAATTTCGATTTTTTGAAAAAGAATCTATTTTGAATCAATCCTTGATTTAATCTCTTTTATAATTTTTGACCAATCTTTTATAAAAGTTTTATGCTCTTCTTTCTCTATTTCATCATAAGTAAGATATGTTCTAATATAACTTCTTCTTTTAGCAATTGAATCAAAAATAATCTTATTACTTTTTGATAATCCATATACTTTAAGCCGTTCAAAATCTGGATATTTACTCTTTACTTTATTGAAATTAAAAACAGTATCTTTTATTTTCTCTTTTTCAATTCCAGTGGTAATAAACATCAAATTTTTATTCAACTCATATATATTATTTGCTGATATTAAACAACCTGTATGATCTAGATAAGGATTTTCTCCTGTTGGCAAGATTACTAATTGTGATTTTTTTATTAAATTTAATATCACCTTATCAATTAAAAAACATCCTGCTAAATCTACTACCACTACTTTTGATTCATTTATTTTATTATCAAATTCAAAATCATATGTTAAATATGTATGATTATAAAACTTTGCTTGTCCTGTTATTGCTGAGCCTTGATCATTTGTAATATATGGAACATCAAACTCTTTAGCAAGCCCCAGTGCAATAACTGACTTGCCTATTCCTCCTTTATATCCTGCAGTGAATATAATGAATTTACCTTCTAATGCGCTTAGAAGTTTGTTATTTATTTTTATAAGATTCATTTTGATATTTGTTTACCTTAAATTAAATTTATTAATAATAAATATGATTATACATAAGTCAAATTTAAACTAACTTTAAAAGTTATTTTGTAATAATTTATCCAATTATTACTTATCAGGAGAAACATAGTGAATTTTGAGAATTATAACAAAATTTATCAAGAGATTTTAGACGATGAAAACAATCAACTGTCAGCAAATTATCTTCTTAATAAATATGAAATTAAGCATGATGAAGAGCTAATAAATATATTGAATCAAATTAAAAAGAATGAATATATAAGTAGCGATAATAAGGTTATTAATACACTTTTAAAAGAGCTTAATGAAGATGACGAACTATTAGATATTAATGAAATAATAGATATCAAAGAAAAAGTTATTTCTACCACAAACAATATTGAAGAGAAGGTTGAAATAGCTTCTATTTCTCAAGAAAAAGATATAACAAAAAAAGAGAAAATAATAAATATTATAAATATACTAAAACTAAAAATCAAAGATAATACTAATAAAGACTTTTTTGTTCAATATAAAAAGTATGCTATTCCTACTTTTACAACACTATTTATTCTATTTTTAACATTTTTTATTTTTAATAAAGAAGATAAAAGCATCCCACAACAAAGTACTTTATCTTCAAATGAATCAATAAAAGAAATTAATTCAATTGAAATAAATAAAAAAGATGAACTAACTACAAATAACATATCAACAAATGAAAAAATAGATAATAGTAATAATATATCTACGTTAAATGATGATATATATGATGAAAATCTTGTAGTTATGTCAACCGAAAATGTGGCTGAGAAACTTGACAGAATTGTTACTTATAGTGGGAACTTGGATGATGAGATTAACAAATACACAGAAGAGAGTGAAGAAGAACTAAATAGAGATTTAGAAGAAGTACTTGCAGTGAATACACCATCTAACGTCTCTTCTAATGAAATTAAACTAAATTCATTGGATGAAATTCATAACTATAAAAATAAAATTAAATACCAAGATGGTAGTTTAGTTTTTAATGAACATAGTTATAATGAAAATGATATGCTTTTTGGATTCAAAATATATAAATTAACTCCTATATATGTCAAATTCCAAGATGAAAAAAATCATTTAAGAAAACAAATTTTATTTAAATAAAAGGATCAAAATGAAAAATATACTTTTAATTTGTACATTAATAATACTATTTGTAGGATGTACCATTAATAGACAACCCCAAACACAAAATGATGTTGAACAAACTACAAAAGATGACATAACAGAAAACAGTTTATCAGAAGATACTGAAATAAAACCGACAAAAAAAATAAGCTATACTTATTATCGAATAATACCAAGTAAAATTGAAGTTTTCCCTTATAATAACCTTTATAATACTACACTAATAGATGACAAAAAGATTAAAAACTCTTTTTATGTTGAAGGAAACAAAATTAGAATAGAAAGAGTATATACCTCTGCTATTGGTGACAAATATGGGAAAATTGCAGGAAAAGATTTAATAGTCTCGATGGATGACTTAACAGATTATAAATAAACAAATTTCTAAAATATTGAAAAAATGTGAGATCTGAAAATTTAATAAAAAAAAGAGATATTATTATATTTTTAATAATATTAATATTGCTCTCTTCATATATAATCTTTTTAAATTTTGGCATTACAGATTTAAAAAGTGAATTGAAAACTAAAGATGAGCTTTATAAAATACAAATTAATAATAGAATAAATGAAATTGAACAATTAAACTCTCAACTAGAAGATTTACAAAAGCTTTTAAATATAGGTTTAGATTTGTCAAATAAAAAGGATATTTACCTTAATACAAAATTTGAAGACAAAGATAAAAGTTATATATTAACTTCTATTCCAAGTGCCTCACCATTGGAAAAAGTGTTTATTACTTCAAAGTATGGCACAAGATTTCACCCAATATTTAATAAGTCACTATTTCATTCAGGGCTTGATTTAAGAGCAAAAATAGGAACTGATGTTTATACAACAGCTGATGGCATAGTTTCAAATATAAATGAAAATGATAATGAAGGATATGGAAAAGTAATAAAAATAGTTCATAACTATGGCTTTGAAACTTTATATGCCCATCTTGATAAAATATTTGTAAATGTTGGACAAATAGTAAAAAAAGGGACAATAATAGGACTTTCTGGCAACACTGGAACAAGTAATGGTCCTCATTTACATTATGAAGTAAAATATTTAGATAAAAGCCTAGATCCATTAAGTTTTTTATATTGGAACAAAAAAACATTTGACACAGTATTTTCACAAAATAGTGAACTTATTGATTGGAATAATTTAGTTTTATATATAAAAAACAGTAACAATGAACATAATAATTAAGGAAATATATGAATAATGAAAATGACAAATATCAAAATATTTTAGCCCAACTTCATGAGTTAAATAGACAAAATCTATTAATGGAAAATGAAAGAAATGAACAATTACAAGATAGAATAGAGTACTTAACTAAAATTATAGAAAATAAAAAAGATAATAATACGTCTACAACAATGACTCAAATAGCCTACTCTTTAGTAGCTCTATCTATTATAAATATTATTCTTATTGTTCTTATTCTTTTCAATTTAAATACAAAATCTTCTCAACTTCAAACAAATATACCAACAGAGACAAAAATCTCTACAATTGAAGATAAAAAAGAGTTTATACCCAAAATTGATCCTGATGAGATTGAAAAAAAAGAGGAAACAGATAATAATCAAGAAGATGTAGTTACTTTTGAAGGAAGCAATATGCATACATTAGAAGATGAAAAATATGAAGATATAAAACCAATTATTAAAAAAGATACCATTTATACTTGTGAAGATGACAATTATAATAGAGTTTATAGAATACCATATACAGTTGAGATAAAAGGTAAACTATACTCTGATAAATTTATTTTTATACTTCAAAATGATAATGGAACTAGAAAATGTATGATAAATAAAAATGATATGTAAAAGTTAGGATTATAAATATTTATAATCCTAGCCACCTTTTCCAAAAAGGTTTGAGTGTACCATCCTTTTCAAAACAAGATTTACCATCTATTATATCTTGAGAATTTTTAGGAGAACACCATCTAAGTTGTGTATTACTTGCAGTAAAGGTTAAATACTTTGGATCTATATCTGTATTTGCCATTATTCCACTTGCATCTGTAACTTGTGTACCTGATATATTAAGGATAGTTAGCTTAGGTAGTTTTTTTAAAACAGATATATCTTTTATATTTGTTTTATTTAAAAAGAGATGTTCTATATTTGGGAAATTTAATATAAAGTCAATATTTGTTATAAACTTAGCACTATCTAAATCTAATCTCTTTAGTTTTTTAAGATTTGTTAAAGTACCCATGTCTTCCACTGTAATAGATCTAGGAGGACTAAAGTTTGTAAGATTAATAAAATTATTAATCATTTGAAAATTTTTAACTTTTACATTTCCTAGTCCTAAATATTCTAAGTTTGTTAAATCTTTGATTTGAGATATATCTATGGTATCAATATCTTTCATATAACCATATGATAAACTTTTTAAAGTTTTAATATTATTTATTGGAGATAAATCTGAAACCTGTGTATTATAAAGATCTAAATCCTCTAAATACTTTAAATCTTTTAAAGCACTCAAATCACTTACAGGATTACCATCTAAATTAAGCTCTTTTAGTTTTGTAAGATATTTTAAAATTGAAATATCTTTGATTTGATGATTTGGAAGAGAGAGGTAAGACTTAAAAAGAACTTTAAAGGAGATAAATCTGTGATTTTTATAGTATTATTTTTATCATAGGCAGGTAAAAAACCACTTGTATCAGTCCATATATAAAGATAAGCACACATATCTTTATCAAGTTTTACTCTATTATCTTTAGCTAATGCTTCAAATGTAATTTTTTGTGAAGGTGTTGGATTATTACACATCTGCATAAATCCCCCTTTATCTTTTGCTAAATCTCCTGCAAATAAAAAACAACTACAAATAAAAAATCCTAAAAATATTCTTCTCATCTTTTTGCTCCAACTCTTTGTAAAAACTCTTTCACTTCTTTATATAGCCAACTTCTGCTTGTAGAATGGGATTCTATAAGTAGATATGGAATACTTCCCCTAAGAAGTGTATCATTATAAGGATTATCATCTGCATTATCTTCTAATTGTTTTGTGGTTAGTTTATGAGAAGTATCAATAATTCCTCCAAATTCTCTTTCTTTGAATATATTTTGTAATTTTGTAGCTAAATCTGCCAGTTCAAAGATTCTTTTGAAATTAAATACCATTAAATATTATCATAGTACAGATAAATAATATTACACTTGATATAATCAAGATTTTAAGTTTTTCTTTAAAAATAAGAACTGCTAAAAAAATAAGAACTCCTAGTATACTATTCAATATTATAATTAAAAAAGGAAAAAGGAATAAAAAAATTTTGTCAAAAAATAAAATAAATTCTAAAACCCCTGCAAAAGCAAAAAAACCTAAATTAAATAAACCTAACTCTGGAGTATAGTCCATCAATTCATCTGTATCCATTTTTACAATTTTTTCTAACTCATCGTATCCAATAATAAATATAATATCGAGGTACATTACGTATAATATGATTCCACTAATAATAAATTTTAAAATAAGCCATATATATTTACTCATCATCTTTTTGCTCCCAACCTTTTTAAAAATTCTTCTACTTCGAAGTGTAGCCAACTTCTGCTTGTAGAATGGGATTCTATAGTCCTAACCATCTTTTCCAAAAAGGTTTGAGTGTTTTTCCATCTGCTTCAAAACAAGATTTGCCTTCTCTCACTTCTTTCATACTTTTAGGAGAACATCCTGCAAGAGAACGATTAAAATACTCTTCAATAAACATCTCACTTAAATCTTCAGCGAATTTAATTGACTTTGATTCTTTTAGAGGACTAAGATATTTGATTTTTGTTTTTGTAAAAAGGATTGATTCAAGATTTTTCATTTTTGCCAATGGACTTATATCTTCAACTGGCATATCATGGAAATGGAACTTTTTAATACTATTTGCATTGACTAAAGGGGTTAAATCTGTGATTGGAGTTCCTTTAATAGTAAGTTCTTGTAAATTTGGAAATTGATCGATACATTCTAAAGATTTTAAACTCTCATTCCATCTCAAATCTAAACTTTTTAAGGCTTTTAAATCTTTTAAATCACATAAACTTTGAATATCTACTGATGCTATTGACAAAACTCTCAAATTTGTTAAGTTGCCAAGAAATTTTGAATTTTTCCCTCCCCAAATAGATAACCTTTCCACAGATTGTATGTTACCTATATATTTTAAATCTGTATCATTTGTAACATCGATTCTTAAATCTTTTAAAGGTAAATTTTCTAAGCTTTCCACTCCTTTTGAAACCTTGTTTGAACTTAATTCTAGTTTGGTAAGTTTTGTGAGGTATTTTAGAGGGGTTATATCGGTGATGTTATTATCTCTTAGATTTAAATGAGTAAGCCAATCGAAATATTTTAAAAATGTAATGTCGCTCATACCCTGACCCACTATAGCTTTAAAGCCATTATTATATTTATCATATAATTCTTCACATATTTCAGGGTTATTTATATTAATCTTAAATTTTTCTTCCTTAAATTCATTATATGCATTTACCATCGCATTGATAGTCATTTTTTGTTCAGGTGTTGGATTTTTACATATATCTATAAAGCTATCATTACTAAAAAGAAATGAAATATTTAAAAGTAAAACTAAAAGTATCTTTTTCATTTATGTTCCATCACCTTTTTTATAAATTCTTCTCCTTCAAAGTGTAGCCAACGTCTACTCGTAGAATGGGATTCTATATCCCTAACCATCTTTTCCAAAAAGGTTTGAGTGTTTTTCCATCTGCTTCAAAACATGATTTTCCTTCACGCACTTCTTTCATACTTTTTGGAGAGCATCCTGCAAGGGAACGATTAAAATACTCTTCAATGAATTTTTCTCTCGTATCTTCAGCAAATTGAATTGATTTGGATTCTTTTAGAGGGCTTAGGTATTTGATTTTTGTTTTACTAAACAATATTGAGCGTAGATTTTTCATCTTAGCTAATGGACTTATATCTTCAACAGGCATTTCATAAAAATGAAATTCTTCTATACTATTTGCATTGACTAAAGGAGTTAAATCTGTAATTAGACTTCTTTCAATTCTAAGTTTTTTTAAATTTGGAAATTGGTCAATGCATTCTAATGATTTTAGATTATTCTCAAATAATGTTAATTGCTCTAAAGATTGTAAATCTTTTATATCGCATAAACTACTCATTTTTACAGATAATAACGTTAATTTTTTTAAATTTGTTAGCTTATTTAAAGCATGGGCATTTTTCCCATAAAATAAAGATAAATTTTCTAAAGTTTTAATCCTTCCTATATATTTTAAATCAATATTATCATTAATATCAATACTCAACTCTTTTAAAGGTAAATTTTCTAAGCTTTCAACCCCTTTTGAAACCTTATTTGAACTTAAATTTAATTTAGTGAGTTTGGTGAGGTATTTTAGGGGGGTGATGTCGGTGATGTTATTATCTCTTAGATTTAAATGAGTAAGCCAATCGAAATATTTTAAAAATGTAATGTCGCTCATACCCTGACCCACTATAGCTTTAAAGCCATTATTATATTTATCATATAATTCTTCACATATTTCAGGGTTATTTATATTAATCTTAAATTTTTCTTCCTTAAATTCATTATATGCATTTACCATCGCATTGATAGTCATTTTTTGTTCAGGTGTTGGATTTTTACATATATCTATAAAGCTATCATTACTAAAAATAAATGAGATATTTAAAAGCAATATTAAAAGTATCTTTCTCATTTATGCTCCATAACTTTTTTTATAAACTCTTCTACTTCGAAGTGTAGCCAACGTCTGCTTGTAGAGTGGGATTCTTGCAAGAAATAAATGAGTTGTCCCATATTAAAAGCTTCTAGATTTCCTACAAAATTTTTATTAAAAACTCTTTTTAGTTTATTCATAGTTTGTTTAAATCTATCCAAGCTTTGTTCTACTTCATTGTTCATCATCACTTCAGCTATCCAAATTCCAGTATTTGCCCACTTATCAATAAGAGTATGTACAGGACTATGTGCTATAAGCGTAAAGAGTATTTTCATCAGATTAGTTTGATCTGGATTACCTTCATAGTTGGTTTCTAGCTCTTTTATTTTATCCAAAAGAGTATAGTATCTTTTTGAAAAAATTGCAGGATTCATTATATCTTGCATTTGCTGTTGCATACCATATAGTGGTGTAGTGTTTGAGAGTATGATTGCTTGAGTGATTTTTCCCTCTGGTTCTGTTTGGGCTGTGCGTTTGTCGTATTCATCTTCTTTGGTGACATCCAAGACTTCTAGTCTATCTTGTAAAAACGTCCCTTGAAACTGTACTATTGGATCTACATAGGTATTATCAAACTGGTCAATATTATGATCTAAGATTTTAAATAAAATATTCCATAAAGAATTAGAACGACTAGATACGAGTGAATCTTCATCTATATCTAAAAATGCTGTAAGGGTTTCAATTAGCTGTTTTGAGCCGTTTAAATCTTGGATAAATCCCCATCTATTATAATTAGTTTTCCCTTCTTCCACTTTTCTTTTCGTATCTTCAAACTTTGCTTTTAAAGCTCTAATCCCTTCTAAAATCTCTTCTAAAGCACTCAATAGTTCTTGATACACATCATCTTTTAGGATTTGTCTTTTGGTTTTGAGTAGCCCTTTTGGAATGGTTTCTTTTAAAAAGTCTGATACATTGTATTCTATTTCATTATTGAGTTCTTTTAGGGCTTCAAAGATACCTTTATCAGTTTTGTTTTTTGAATTTTTTGATTCCTCTTCCTCCCCAGTAAATACACTTTCAACAGATTCCAAAAAACGTATTGTTCTCGAATAAAGCCACTCTCCCTCTTGGTGATTTAACCACAAATCAGAAAATTTATCAGTGGGTATTGATTCAAGAGCTTTTTTTGCTTGTTCAATTAGACCCTCTTGGATAAGCTCTCCTTTTTTGTCTGCTTCATTAGTAGGAGTTAGACCTCTAATTGATAGAACTCTTTTTTCTTCTAAAACTTTTTGAATAAGTGATAAATCAAAGAGTGAAAAATCAGCTAAAAAGTTTTGAGTAAGATCATAGTCATTATACACATGTAATACGCTTGCCTCTTTATGAAATATTTTTTCAGTCACCTTTACTTGATGCAGTTTTTTAAAAAAAGGAGTTGAAAGGTATATGATAGATTTTACTTTCCATTTTTGTGGCCATTGAGGTAAGCTATGCATCTCTTTGGTCATCTCATTTATTACATTTCCTCCATGAGAATGTCCTATTAGATGAAAATACACCACTTCATCATCTAATCCTTCATAGTAGCCTTGTGGATTGTATTTATCTTTCATACATAATCGTCTAACAAGATATTTTCCTGCAATCTCACGATTACTTACACAGTTATCTCCACTCCAGCCAAATTTATCAAAGACTATGATATTTTTATCTGCTTTTTCTAAATCTTTCATATCTTGATAAAATTTATCATCCCAATATTGAGATTTAGAATCATAACTATTTGCTCTATGCGTAGTTTCATCGAAACCCAATCTATTTTTCTTTTTTGGATCATGTTGGATATTTACAAAGCTATTTACTGGATCAGTAGTCCCAGGTACGAGTATAAAAATATTTATTACTTTTGGTACAACAACATCATGTAATACTTTGATTTCTATAGGTTTAGACACTGAATTCTCCTGTATATTTTACTATATCATCCTCTTCAAGATTATGAGCTTTTTTTAATTGTTTTGTATCAAACTCTTGAATTATTTTATTTTTATTGACTGTGGTTGTTTTAGTTTCTTGAGCTATCACTTCATCATTTTTATCAAGACCTTGAATAGTTACTTTTACACTTCTACCATTTTTGAGAGTTGTATCTGCTTGCATATACAGTATTTGCTCAAGCTGTTTTGAAATAGCAGTTGAATAGTGATTTGTAATCCTTGGATTGATAATATCACCTTCAACCACTACCTCTGCACCTTCAACACCATTATTAGGAGAATTCTTAACATAATTTGAAGTATGAAAAAATATCCCTGAACTATCCACAGTAGCTACATTTCCTCCACATCTTAAACTTATTCCTGAACTAGCTTCTAGGGTTATCTCATTTATCCCTTCAAAAAGGGCATTTGTAGTATCTAGATGAAAACTATTACTTATATCTACTCCCATCTCATTTGCTACTTGGATAAAAAGGTTTTCTAGGTATTTATCACTTACATCTTTTTCAATATATTTTAAAAGTATATTTCGTATTGATAAAGATAAGTTTTCTTCTATATATGTTTTTTTATCTCTTTTTACTATTGTATTTAAGTCTTTATTTGCAAATATCTCATAATCCTCTTTTACAGTTGTAATCTTCTCTTTCTCTACTGTATTTATCTGATTCTCTTTTATATTCTGGGTATAATCTTTATTTACTGTTAATGTAGAATTAGCTTCTACTGTCTCCTCTTTATCATTATCAATAATAGTCTTAGAGTTATTCTGTATATGTTTGAATTCATCATTTAATACTAAGGTATTCATATCCTTTTGTGCTCGTAAAGATAGATTCTCATCTCCCCTTTTATCTTCAAAGGCTATTTCGTTATATCCTTCTTTATCTTCATATTGTGGAATAGAATATGTCTTTATAAAGCTCTTTGTTTTCTCTTTTGGCAGATTATAGGGATTTTTATTCTCTCCATTATGCAAGGTTCCTATTATGATTGGCAGATCTGGGTCTCCATTTATAAAACTTACTATCACTTCTGAGTTTACCCTTGGCAAAAACTGAGATCCAAAGTTTGTTCCTGAGTAAAAGTTTGACAATCTTAGGTAACAAGAAGAGGTTTGATTTGTCTCAAAGTGGAACAGTACTTTTATTCTTCCTTGTTCATCTACATCTATTGTATTTACGAAATCTTTTGTATTTGATTCTCCATTTGACACTCTTGCTGTTAGAATTCCTGGAATTCTTGGTTTAGTTATTGTATATGGTGGTTTATATATTATATCTTTTGGTATTGCTTTAAAGCTTATCTCATATTGAAGTTGATGTTTTACTATATCATTTATACTCTGTTTATATTCATCCAAGGCATTTGGAAAAAACCCTTCATATTTTACTTCTAATATTATTGAGTCTATCTTTTTATTTGCTTTCTCATCTTCTAGGGCTATACACAAAGAATCTTGTATATTAAGCTCTTGGGAAGTTCCATCTATCTCATTTGATTTTACATATTCTCTTTGAGACTCTATTTTATTGTATCTTGTAAGATCTTTAAAGAGTGATTCATCTAACAAGTTTAGTTTATCTCTTAGGTTCTGTTTTTTTATATCTACTCTTAATTGTCTTGTGCTTTCATTATCTTCTACACTAGAGCTCATTGTTGAGCCATTTGATATTTTATATTCTAAAGAGGGTTTATCTTTATCATAGAAATCTTCTATTCTATAAGAAGCTACAAATTTTTTACTATGATTAAAGCTACAAGTTGAAGAATAGGTTTTTACTGTTGCATGTTCATTTAATTCACAGATAGTTATTGTATATGGGTTATTTGAAGAGTAATCTATTATTAAGCTATATCCCTCCTCTTCACAAAGCATTTGTATAAATTTTAAATCACTTTGGTTATATTGGGTTACATACTCTCTTATTGGTGCTTTTATCAAATCTAATTTTACATCTATTTTTAGATTTAATATTTGTGCATATCTATTTATGATTTCACTTATTATATCACTTACTTTTTTCTCATGAAATATCTCATATCTATTATTTAATCCTAGATAATAAAGGGGGCTTACTATTTGTATTTCGTAGAGGTATTTCCTTGATACTACACTATCTTCTTTAGCTTTAAAGACTTTCCCATAGATTGTTTTTTTTATTAAAGGATTTACTTCATCTGTTAGTTTTAGTTCTACATCTGTATCTACTATATCTTCTACATTTATAAATTCATCACTTACAAACACTAGGTTAAACATATATGGATTATTTACACTACTATTCCCTTTTAATTTATAGACACTATAATTACCATCATACACACCTACTGTATCATTATTCTTATAATTTAGCAGATTTAATCTACAGCTTATATCTTGTCTTACTTCTCTTCTTAACTCTTTTAATGCTATGCTCTCTTCTATTCTCTCTTCTCTCTCTTTTAGTTTCTCTGACATAATATTTCCCTAAACCCTTGTAAACTTTGAACCAGATGCAGTATAAATTACTCTTCTGCCATAAAAATCACTATTTTCTTTCTCTTCATTTGAAGCTCTATTTACAAAACTATCATTTTTTGAAGAGTGATGAAGATAATCATCTTTTAATTTTTGATATAGATCTTTTTTATAGATTTTTAGCTCCTTATTCTCTTCTAAAGCCGTGGATGCCTCTATTAGAGTATCACTATCAGAAAATCTATATGAAGATAGATCTCCTAAAGGGACTCTTTCAAAAGGGTTAATATCTTTTTTGTCCACTAACTTTTCAGTTACATCTTGATAGATAGCACGATTGTGCATTAGCCTTAAAGCCACATACTCATATTTATTTGAAACTTTTGCTTTATGCATATAAACATATATAATATATTGTGAACTATTTGGTAAGAATCTTGAAATATAATAGAAACCATCTTTTTCTAAATTTTCAAAATCTTTTTTTCTATTTATTGTTGATATAGTAAAATTATCAGAATTTAACCAACTATATTTTTTATTCCAAGCTATTATTTTACTTTTTAATTCAGTAGGAATTTCTGAACTTTTTGATAACTGTTTAGCTATAAAAATAGTTTCATTTGAGATATTGTACCCACCTCCAATATCTGCATGGGCTCCTGGAATATAGTACTCTTCAAATTTGTAACCACCTTTGCATAACTTTTTATCCTGTTTCCTAAAACTTTTATTTATAGTAGGGAAAATAGAATAAGCATCAAAATTAAATCTATATTCATCATCTGCCATTAGATGAACAACCTGCCCTACTTTTTTATCATTTCCATCTTTATAAAAGTCTAAATTTAAATCTTTAGAATCATCATCTTGAGTTAAGCCATAGTGTGAAACTGTATCGTATAATCCAACAAACCTAAAAGAGATAGAATCAATTCTTATTTTCTCTTTTTTATAATATGGATTTGAAACTCTTTTTTTACCTAATTGTCCCTCTTTTACATCAGTTCTAAATGGATTAAAAAAAAGTTTTTCAGCAATATTTACATAACCATTCTCCCCAAAAAAAGGATAAAAAATATCTTTATCTCCTTTCATAGAGATTGTGTACTCTCTTCTTGAAGGTTTGATAATATCAGCCTCTTTTAAAATAGAGCATACAAAATGTCTTGCTGTAGCAGCTCCTCTACTAAAACCAAATACATCAAAAACTAGTTCATCTATCCGTTTTATTGAAGCTGCTTGAAGCTGTTCTATAATTTTTATACAACTATAAATAATATGAGCTTTTATCCCTGTCTCTCCAATAGCTAAGCCTAAGCCCCATACAGAGTCTCCTTCATAATCTTTTTCTACAAAAGGATTATAAGTACCTGAGCCACTTTCATACAGTTTAAATCTAGTTGTTGCAGCCACATCAATACTATTTTTTACATCATCTGCATCATAGACTTTATAAAGTCGAGAGATATTTGATTCTCCATTTACATAACTACTTCCTTCATCATCATCTACAAGTATTTTTTCTCTTACAAAATTAGCAATATCTTTTTCTTCTATTTTTTTAGAAGAGTCTTTTATATCAACTAAGAAATCAAAAACCTTTTTTGCATGATTTGCTTTTGTACTTTTTAGAATATCTTTTTCATCTAAAGATAGATTGGATTTATCATCAAAATATCTTATAGGTTTCTCTGCTTTATCCATTTGAGAAAGAAGTAAAATAATTACCTCATTTGAAATCTTTGGGTTAGGAGTTGAAAGAATATATTCTTCAATTTTTTTATGTTGATCATCTGGTTTTCCCCTTGCACCAAGTTCATCAATATTAGATTTATTATCTTGTATATATTTGACAGGTTTTTTTAAAAACTCATTAAAATTTCTATAAAAATCAATATTATAGATATTATTATTTGTACCATCAAAAAAAACTCCATACTCTACTATAAGCTCTGGCATAAAAGAAGCTATTACTCTATCTTCATAATATGTAAGTTCTAATTCTTGTTTATTTGAACCCTTAACTAAATTATAAACATAAGGCATAGAGATTATAATATAAGCTTGTTCATCATCTTCTAATCCATCTTGTTTATCTTTTTCATATGATAGTAATCTTTGTGAGCTATCAAAAGTAAATACTAAAGAGGTGGTACTAATATCCTCTTTTTTCTCTTTTAAATCTTCTTCTAACTTTTTATTATAGGCATTTGCATATTCATCAGCTTTTAATACTGTGCCATAAGATTTTGTTGAAAACAGGGATATCGTAGATAAAAAAACTAATTTTTTATCTACTTCCTGTTCACCTCTATCTTTTAGTTGATTAAAAGTTAGACTTTTACCATCTTTTATACTCTCTTGTTTTACTGCTCTTATTAGATATTTTTGATAATTCTCTTTTACTTTTTTTAAAATTTTTTCTTTATCTTTTTTATCTGCAATTAAATCTTTTGATTCTAAATTAGAAATTATCATATAAGCAATTCTAACTTTTCTATCCTCTTTTAATGCACCCTCATCCACTCTGGAACAATACTCATTTAGATGTAATCCATCATTTTCTTTAAAGTAGGCTCTTCCTATTGTAATATCATTACTCATAAGGTACTCCTAACTCTTTTAACTTATTTATTGATTTTTGATATCCAAGCTTTGCAGCTTTTTTATACCAAGATATTGCAGTATCTTTATCTTTATATACGTAATTATAAATATAAGCTAAATTATTAGCAGCTTTTCCACTTCCTAAAGAATAGGCTTTTGTATACCATTTAATTGCATTTTCATAATCTTTTAAATCTATTTGATATGTATATCCTATATCAGATGCACACTCAATACAGTTTAATTCTTCAAAACCTTTTTTATACCATTTAATTGCATTTTCATAATTTCTAAACTTTTCTGCATAAATAAGCCCTAACCTTGTTACAGACTCCTTACTTCCTAGTTCAAAACCTTTTTTATACCATTTTATTGCATTATCATAATCTTTTAAATCTTCTTCATACAAAGTTCCAAGTCCCCAAACAGAATCAATATTCCCCATCTCAATAGCTTTCAAAAAGTATACTTCTGCTTTTTGAAAATCTAGATGACTTTTTTCAATCATATAAAATAATGCTAAATTATCATAACCTTTTGAATTTCCAAGTTTTCCTACCTCTTCAAAAGTTTCTATTGCTTTATCATATTTTTTTTGCTTTCTATAGATATGTCCAATTGCAAGCAAAGAGAAAGTATCCCCTTTTTCAAAAGATTTTTCATACCATTTTATCGCTTCTTTAAAATTAAATCTTTTATCATATATTACACCTAGATTATGAGCAGCTTTACCATGACCTTTATTTGCAGCTATCGTATAGTATTCAATAGCTTTTTCTTTATCATTTAAAAAACTAGAATATAAGCTACCAAGTTGAGCATAAGATTCAATACTTCCTTTATCTTTTCCTTTATTAAAATACTCTTCTGCTTTATCATAATCTTTTGCCCTCATATAATAAAGACCTATACAGTTATAGCCTTGGATTTCACCATCTTTTATTAGTTGGTTATATGTGTCTAAATCTTGTGTAGTATAAGTATCTTTATTACACTTTTCTATATTGTAAGAACTTGTTTTCAGTTCTATATTCTTTTCATCTGCATAAGCAGTAAATAGAAATACGCTTAGTGTTAGGAAGAGAATTTTTAGAGTTTGTTTCACTATGCTATCCTTAACTTTAAAGTAGGCTCTTCCTATTGTAATATCATTACTCATAAGGTACTCCTAACTCTTTTAACTTATTTATTGATTTTTGATATCCAAGCTTTGCAGCTTTTTTATACCAAGATATTGCAGTATCTTTATCTTTATATACGTAATTATAAATATAAGCTAAATTATTAGCAGCTTTTCCACTTCCTAAAGAATAGGCTTTTGTATACCATTTAATTGCATTTTCATAATCTTTCAAATCTATTTGATATGTATATCCTATATCAGAACCACATTCAATACAACCAAGTTCTTCGAAACCTTTTTTATACCATTTAATAGCTTTTTTATAATCTTTAAACTTTTCTGCATAAATTAGACCTAACCTTGTTACAGACTCCTTACTCCCTAGTTCAAAACCTTTTTTATACCAAACTATTGCATTGGGATAATCTTTTAAATCTTCTTCATACAAAGTTCCAAGTCCCCAAACAGAATCAATATTTCCAATTTCTATTGCTTTTAAATAATATTCTTTTGACTTTATTAGATTCTTAATACTTTGTTCTCTTCTATAAATTATTGCTAAACTATGATAAGCTTCACTTTCTCCCAACTCACCAGCTTTCTTAAAAATCTTAATAGCTTCATCAAAGTTTTTTTGCTTTCTATAGATATGTCCAATTGCAAGCAAAGAGAAAGTATCCCCTTTTTCAAAAGATTTTTCATACCATTTTATCGCTTCTTTAAAATTAAATCTTTTATCATATATTACACCTAGATTATGAGCAGCTTTACCATGACCTTTATTTGCAGCTATCGTATAGTATTCAATAGCTTTTTCTTTATCATTTAAAAAACTAGAATATAAGCTACCAAGTTGAGCATAAGATTCAATACTTCCTTTATCTTTTCCTTTATTAAAATACTCTTCTGCTTTATCATAATCTTTTGCCCTCATATAATAAAGACCTATACAGTTATAGCCTTGGATTTCACCATCTTTTATTAGTTGGTTATATGTGTCTAAATCTTGTGTAGTATAAGTATCTTTATTACATTGTAAAATAGGATAATTCTCTTTTTTTATCTCATTCGCACTTATTATATTTATTAAAATTAATAGTATAAATACTGTTTTTATTCTTTGCAAAGTAAGTCCTTCATATATTTCTTTATATTATATATAAATATTATTTAGTATTATTTTTAACTTCTTGTTCTTTATTCTCATCATAATATAATCTACCTCTTGCAGCATCTTCAGGTTTCCCATCAATATAAGCTGTAAAGTTTATCTCATGCACTTTTTCTTCTTTTAGATTATGAGTTATCTCTTTTTTACCATTGTATTTAGATTCTTCTCTTCCCTCAACTGTCCATCTAATCTGAGCTAACTCATCTTCTCTTGGTTCTTTAATATTTAGTATTGCTTCACATTTTCCCTCTTCATTTGAAGGATAAGAGCCTCTTATATCATCAACTTCAAGATATCTTTTTAGCTCACTTTTTGTGTAACCTTCCTTTTCACTATTTACTACATAACAATGACCATGTCCCCATTTATAGATGTTATCTTCTTGCACATTTACTGTCATAGTTAGACCATTTATTGTTATATTATCATCTGTTGGATTATCTGTGATAATATCCCTATCACTTTCATTATTGTTTTTTATAAAGTACCATTGCAGTTGAGAAAGTTGTGTTTCATTTAAATCTGTTGTTTCAGCCCAAGCATCATTTTGATATTTTTCTACTCTTGCTGTAAAAGTTAAAACATCAGTTATATCTGCTTGTTTTGCTATATCTACATCTAATGATATAACTCTTATTTTTTCATATAAAGGTTTTTTAATTAGTGGTTTAGATACATCTTGCGCATTAACGCCACCATTACTTGAAGTTGTATCTATATTTGAAGATTTTAAGTGTATTCCACCTTGATTTACAGTCAATACATTTCCTCCACATCTAAGGGTTACTCCTGTTTCTCCTATTAGTTCAATAATCTCTGCATTTAGTTTTATATTGTTGCTTTTAAGGTGATAATTGTTTTGTACATCAAGTCTAAAATCTTTTCCAACTTGGGTAAAAAGATTTTCAAGATACTTCTTTTTTACATCTTTTTCCACATACTCTATTGAAGTTCCTTTTATCCTTGTTATCATGTCATTTTCAATAATAGTTTTCATATCATTTTTCACAATTGTGTTTAAGTCTTTATTTGCAAATATCTCATAATCCTCTTGAACAGTTGTAATCTTCTCTTTCTCTACTGTATTTATCTGATTCTCTTTTATATTCTGGGTATAATCTTTATTTACTGTTAATGTAGAATTAGCTTCTACTGTCTCCTCTTTATCATTATCAATAATAGTCTTAGAGTTATTCTGTATATGTTTGAATTCATCATTTAATACTAAGGTATTCATATCCTTTTGTGCTCGTAAAGATAGATTCTCATCTCCCCTTTTATCTTCAAAGGCTATTTCGTTATATCCTTCTTTATCTTCATATTGTGGAATAGAATATGTCTTTATAAAGCTCTTTGTTTTCTCTTTTGGCAGATTATAGGGATTTTTATTCTCTCCATTATGCAAGGTTCCTATTATGATTGGCAGATCTGGGTCTCCATTTATAAAACTTACTATCACTTCTGAGTTTACCCTTGGCAAAAACTGAGATCCAAAGTTTGTTCCTGAGTAAAAGTTTGACAATCTTAGGTAACAAGAAGAGGTTTGATTTGTCTCAAAGTGGAACAGTACTTTTATTCTTCCTTGTTCATCTACATCTATTGTATTTACGAAATCTTTTGTATTTGATTCTCCATTTGACACTCTTGCTGTTAGAATTCCTGGAATTCTTGGTTTAGTTATTGTATATGGTGGTTTATATATTATATCTTTTGGTATTGCTTTAAAGCTTATCTCATATTGAAGTTGATGTTTTACTATATCATTTATACTCTGTTTATATTCATCCAAGGCATTTGGAAAAAACCCTTCATATTTTACTTCTAATATTATTGAGTCTATCTTTTTATTTGCTTTCTCATCTTCTAGGGCTATACACAAAGAATCTTGTATATTAAGCTCTTGGGAAGTTCCATCTATCTCATTTGATTTTACATATTCTCTTTGAGACTCTATTTTATTGTATCTTGTAAGATCTTTAAAGAGTGATTCATCTAACAAGTTTAGTTTATCTCTTAGGTTCTGTTTTTTTATATCTACTCTTAATTGTCTTGTGCTTTCATTATCTTCTACACTAGAGCTCATTGTTGAGCCATTTGATATTTTATATTCTAAAGAGGGTTTATCTTTATCATAGAAATCTTCTATTCTATAAGAAGCTACAAATTTTTTACTATGATTAAAGCTACAAGTTGAAGAATAGGTTTTTACTGTTGCATGTTCATTTAATTCACAGATAGTTATTGTATATGGGTTATTTGAAGAGTAATCTATTATTAAGCTATATCCCTCCTCTTCACAAAGCATTTGTATAAATTTTAAATCACTTTGGTTATATTGGGTTACATACTCTCTTATTGGTGCTTTTATCAAATCTAATTTTACATCTATTTTTAGATTTAATATTTGTGCATATCTATTTATGATTTCACTTATTATATCACTTACTTTTTTCTCATGAAATATCTCATATCTATTATTTAATCCTAGATAATAAAGGGGGCTTACTATTTGTATTTCGTAGAGGTATTTCCTTGATACTACACTATCTTCTTTAGCTTTAAAGACTTTCCCATAGATTGTTTTTTTTATTAAAGGATTTACTTCATCTGTTAGTTTTAGTTCTACATCTGTATCTACTATATCTTCTACATTTATAAATTCATCACTTACAAACACTAGGTTAAACATATATGGATTATTTACACTACTATTCCCTTTTAATTTATAGACACTATAATTACCATCATACACACCTACTGTATCATTATTCTTATAATTTAGCAGATTTAATCTACAGCTTATATCTTGTCTTACTTCTCTTCTTAACTCTTTTAATGCTATGCTCTCTTCTATTCTCTCTTCTCTCTCTTTTAGTTTCTCTGACATAGTTATATTCTCTTCTTTTATGATATATTTACTATAAAACAATTATTTTTTTGATTTATTACTCTATACTAAATAAAAAAGAAGAGGCAATTAAAAACTGCCTCTTTAAAAGTGTGCTGAATTATGCACTTAATCCTACACCTATTCTCCAATCATCTTCACCAGAAGTACTTGCAGTTTCATGTCTCCAAGTAATTTTTCTATATGCAAAAGATACTCTTTCAAGAGGTGCAACTTGACTTTTATTTAAAGTTTCTTCATTATCCATAAAAGAATCGATATTTACGATTACTGCATCTTCCAATACTATACTAAAATAATGTTCTGGTTTTCCAGCATAACTTGTTCTATACCATTTCAATTCTACTTCAGTTAGCGTTTCTCCCTTAGTCAATGCATTGTATAAAAGAGGTGATGATTTATCAAATAGTTTTGATATTACAAATGGTTCATGTACTCTTTGCCCAGATGGTTGTCCAGATTGTGGATCTCTTGGAATACTAATGTTATGAGAGAAACCTTTAATTAGTGCTTCATCTTCATGACCTTTTTGATAAGAGTTACCTATTGACTCTGGTGTAAAAGTACCTTGCGTAATTAAACCTTGAGTACTACCTTTAATCGTAATAAAAATTGGGTTGTTCATTCTTCTTCCTTATAAAAAATTTGTAATGTATTTTACTTAATTAATAATTTAATTATAATTAAAATTATTATAAAAAATTAAATTTATTATCTTTTTTATTATATTTTATAATGTCTTTTTAAATATCTTTTTTCTGGAATAGCATTTAATGCATATTTAAACCATCTCTTTAATGAAAGTGGTACTTGTGACAAATCTCTCATTTTTATTGGATTTTCTAATAATTCTAAAGAGCTTTCTTTAAATAGTTGTTTGTTAGAATAAAGTTCATACATCACACAAGCAAAAGAGAAAATATCTGAATACATTGTTGGTTTAGATTCAATATCTTGTATTAATTCAGGTGCAGAATATTTAGGATTAAATGCTTTAACCTTTTTATATTCTAATGTAAAACTCTCTTCTTCAACACTTTGTGAAATTCCAAAATCAAATATTATAGGAGAATTTGCATCATTTAAAATTATATTTATTGGAGTTATATCTGCATGAATTATATTTTTACTGTGTACATATTTCAAAGTATTGTGCAAAGATTTAAATACTTGATTTTTTACAGAAAGGCTCATTCTTTCTAATGGTATTTCACTTAACAACATACCATTAATATACTCTAATACTAAGTATGGAATATCTGTTTTTCTATCAATTCCAAAATCTAATACTTTTACAATATTATCATGATTTAATCTTCTTAGAAAATTATACTCAGCATAAGTAAAAGCACAAATATCATCTTTTTTTAATAATTCATCAGATGGTATTTTTATTACAATATTTGAATCCTTGCCAAAATATTCACTATATATATCAATCCCTTTATAAATAGTACTTAATCCGCCTTTTGCTAACTCTTCAGCACAGAAATATCTTTTATTTAATACTCCTTTATTTTTTTTAATTTTCTCTTTTTTCTTTATACTATTTTTAGTTATCTCTTCTATTAAATTCATTATTTTCCAATTAAAACTGCAGTTATATTGTCATCTGCGACTGAAGATAAAACATTAAATTTCAAAATATCAATACCCAAATTAAGTGGTTCTTTTTCCATTGATGATTTTATTGTTTGATTTGCTACATTATCATATAAACCATCACTACATAAAAGATATACATCTTCAGGATGTACTATAAATCTAGTTACTTCTATTTTTAAATCACCAGGAGCACTTAATGCTGAAGTTAATACTCTTCTATATCCATAAAAATCATCTATCTCTATTGCATGATCTTTTGTTACAGTACTTAATATATTGTTTCTTAGGTTATAACATCTAGTATCACCAGAATGAATACAAACTCCTTTATTCTCGTAAATATGAAGTAACATTAGAGTTGTTCCTATTTGAACATCATTCCCTAATTTATCCACTCTATTTTGAAGTAAAGTATGAATAATTTTTAACTGTTTACACATTAAAACAATTCTATCTTCAAAAGAACCTTTAAGCTCAAACTCTTCAAAAATATCAGTAACTAAATGACTTGCAAAATTACCTTCATCGTGACCACCCATTCCATCACATACAATCCATAAACCTTTTTCATCACAAGTATAAAAAGCATCTTCATTTACTTTTCTAACATGACCTGGATGTGTGAAATAAAAGCTTTTAAAAGACATTATAAATTCTCACTCAAATAAAATCTTGACAAAGAGTCATTCCCACCAAAGAAATCAACTGCTGAACCTTTAATAAAGAAAGAACCATCATATTCTCCCTTTTTATAAACTATTACAGCCTCATTACTTTTTGAAGAACTATAAGTAAAGTTATCAAGTAACTTAAATAAACTCCAGTCATTATCTATATACTCTTGGGTGACAAGTCCATTTGATAGATCATAAAGTTTAAACTTCACTACGCTATTTTGAGTTTTTGGTGGCCAATAAATTTTTTTACTTATTATTGGTCCATGCTCATAATAGATTGATTGATTGTCATAAAAAAGAAACATTGTTGCAAGATTTCCACTTAAATCCCTTGGTTTAAGTGATATATCAAAACCTAATGTACCACTGTTTTTAAAGAATACACTTCTAATTTTATATGCTCTTAGAACTCCTTGGAGTATGCTTTTATCAATATTCATCATACTACCATCTAAGTTTTTATTGCCATATTCATATGTATTTGAATTCACTGTTACAAAATTTGAAAGATAGTTATTATAAAAACTATCAATTACACCAGATTTTCTAAAGAAATCACTTAAATCATCTAACTTAACAAAGGTGTTAGTCTCTTTTTTATTAAAAGGGTATTTATTCTTTAATCTACTATCATAAAATGAATATACTTCATCTTTGTATTTTTTATTTATATAAGCTTTTGCATTTACTAAAAGATGATTCCAGTTACTTTGTAAAACAAAAGTAAACCATTTTTTTACATGAATTGGTAAAAAATTCAAAGGAACAACAATAGGTTGTAATTTTCCATCAATTCTCTCTTTAACAATTTTAAAAGAGTCAAAATCTGGAGTAATTGCCCCTTGAATTGATGTCATTAATTGGTAAGTATTACTAATTTTACTAATTGGATCTTTTAAAATACTACTTGCTTGGAATTCATCATCAAGTAGTACATTATAGGGTTTAAAAAATTCTCTAAGACTTTTTACACTAGTATTATCCATAATAGATATTGAACTATTCGCAATTTTATTTGCAGCAATTCTTGTCAACTGCCCAGAGGCAACTCTATTTACAACAGCATTTTTAACTTTATCATCAGATTTCATCTGAAGTTCCTCTTCAGGAGTATAAAGTTGAGTATTCTTTTTTAAAGCAGTAAGTATACTAATTATTGGTGAATCAGCAGAACTTAAAAGTGATAATTGATTGTTTAAATCAATTATGGAACTATACGTTTCAATTTTTAGTTCAGATAAGGCTTTATTCCAATAGTTTTTATAGTCATTAAAATAAAAAGAGAGAATTTTTTTATAATAATCTGAAATTTCTAATGTGGTAAAATCAGTTCTCTCCCCTAAAACCCAGTTATTTAATAGAACTTGAGAAGTTAAATCTTTACCTTCATTTATCATAATCTTATACCCTTTTTTTGTATAAAATCCAGGTATAACATAATTACTCCCACCGAATGAAGAGACATTGTTTCCTAGTACATTAGCAAAGATAAAATCATTTAAATTTTTTTGTGCAACTTGATTTTTTATCTCTTTATAGGCAAGTTGTTCTATCCCAAACTTGATTAATCTACTTCTTGCAAATTTTAATGTTTTTGTATCTATTTCATAAGAGTTAAAACCAAGACTTAAAAGATTTTGCCAATGATAGTTTAAATATTTTTGTATATCTGGCATATTTGCATATTTTTTATTTAAGTAAAAAGCAACATATTCTGATAAAAATTCTGCATCGATTCTATTAATTTGATTTAACATAATATAGGCTTTTGTATTATCCCATGTCTTATCAAAATCATTAATTTCAGCTTTTATATTACTTTTGATAAGAGCTGCAATTCTTGGAAGTAAAAGTTTAACCAAGTCAGTATGATAGAGTTGATTTAATTTTGCTTTTCTCTCATCAACTCTAAAAAATAGAATTTTCCAAAAATCACTTGAAGTATTACTATCATTATATTTCTTAATATCATTTAGTTTATTTATAGTCTCTAAAATCTCTACAAAATCATCACTTGGGACAATCTTCTCTTTTTTATCCAAATATATTTCATAATTTTTTTCAAGTTTAGTTAGTAAGTTATTATGATAAATAAAATCTTGTATAATAAAGATGCTAAAAAAAGTTATAAAAAGAAGAGTCACACCATATGTTATCCGCTGATCTCTCTTTATTTTCTTTTTGTAATTATCATCCATTTTAATTATTTCTGACTCTGGGAAAATAATATCATTAAGAAGTTTTTTAATAAAAAGCCCTTTTGTATTGCTTCTTGAATACTCTAAAGAGTTTTTAGGAATAAGTGCATATTCATTGGTTTTTCCAGGAACACTTGTAAAATATACTCCTCTTAATAAAAGTGGTTTTCTATATCTTGTTTGAGAAAAACACATCTCAATAAACAGATTTGCCTTCTCAAAAAAGTTTGAAAAATTTTCACAAAAAGAGAAGATTTTACCTCTATTTTTCTCTTCCCACTCATAATGAAGTTTTTCTAAAACAGAACTATTTAACCTCTTTATTAAATCTTCCAAAAGAGGTTTTATAACTGTTGAATCAATATTTCTATTTTCACTATCAAAAGTAATTCCTAATATTTCATTTTTTTCTTCTTCTGTAAGGGTTGAAAAATACTCATTAAACCCTTCAATCTTATCACTTTTTGTAAAAATCAAATAGATAGGAATACCTGAAGACATAAAAGCCTTTGATAACTCATCAAATCTATCTCTTAAATCTTTTGCATATTGTTCAAGCTCCAACTCTGATTTTTCTATTATTGTTTGGGCACTTATTGGAAGTATTATTCCATTGATTGGTCTTCTCCATCTCTTTTTTGTAAATATCCTTAAAAACTCTTTCCAAATTATTGGATCTTCAGGATTCTGTTTTTGTTCAATATAGTTTCCTGGCATATCAATAAATACTGAGTGTTCTGCAAAATACCATTGAAATGAGTTTGTATTTTTTTCTTCAACTACTTCATTATTACTATAATCAACATTTAAAGGGAAACTAAGCCCTGATGATTCCAAAAGTGTAGTTTTCCCTTCGTTACTATTACCAACAACTAAATACCAAGGAAGTTCATATTTTGCTTTTCTTTTACTTCTATATAAAGAAGACTTTTTTATAATCCCTATTGCTTCATAAAACTTGCTTCTTAAATCTTTTTTCTTTTCATTTATTACTTTTTTATACTCTCTTTCTAACTCAAGTTGCTCTTTTTTCTCTTTTATTGCATCTTGTGTCTCCTCCTTTTTAAAAAGAACAGCCAATAGTAGAATAATTATTGTTCCAAAAAATATGCAAAAAGCAACAAGAAGTCTAAAGTTTAAATCCTTGTATGATTCAAAGAGATACGGTGTTGCAAAAATTACAAATAGTGAAATAAGAAAGGCACTAAATAAAATCCAAAATGAGACCCTTTTAAAAATACTCTTTTTCATCTATTTCTTTCCTTCTAAAGTCTCAATTACAATTTTTTTATTATCAATGAAATTTAAAAAATCACTATTTTGTTCATTTAAAGCATAGGTAAAGATTGAATAAATCACTGAAACGAAAAGAAAAACACCTAAAAAAAGTAGACTATAGGGTACTTTATTAAAAAGTCTATATCTATCTTTTGATGGTTCTTGAATAGTATAAAAAGTAAAAGGATCTTTGCCTTGTACCATTTTTATTTGTCTAAAAAGACTCTCTTTTATATTACTTAATTCAACTTCTCCCCTACTTCTAACTCTATATTTCCCTTCAAAACCTAAAGCTAAACAGATATACATTAACTCTAAAATATGAATATATTTTGCAGAGGTCTTTAGAAATTTATCAAGAAGATGAAAAAAATTCTCGCCACCATAGGTTTCTCTATGAAAAATATTCAATAAACTATTACTTGACCAGCTATTTTGAGTTGTTGAATAATTAATATTCATCAACTCATCAACAAAAGTACATATAATATATCTAGTTACTAAAACTTCAGTATTTTCAATACCATATTTTAAAGCAGTCTCAGAGTAGTGATTTATTTTAGATATACAGTTTTCCCTTACTTCATCCATATCAATATTTTCCGATGGAAATTCACAAACCTCTAAAGCATAAGTAATAATGGGCGAAGCCGAACTAATAAAGGGATTAAAACTTATATCAAACTCATTAAATCTATTTTTTAAATTATTTCTCCTAAATGTACTTGTCTGCTTTTTAAAATTATCATGGGGAGTCATATCAACTCTACTAAAATTTGTTAAAGAGTTACTTCTGTTGTTTTCATTTGTTATTAAAATAGTTTTATTGCTCATTTTTTCTTCTTTCTAATTATCTTTTATTGCCCAGATTGAATAATCTACATTTGATAATTCCGAAGATAAATAGAATGCAAAACCAGTAGATTTTAATAATTCATCTTTATTCTCTTTTGTTAACTCAATACTAAAATATAGATGATTTACTTTAAAAGGTATCTCTTTGGGTGGAGTTGATAATGCTCTGATTTTAAATCCAACTAAATGGAAATTAACAAGCTTTTTTATTGTTTCAATTGTTCCTAATTTTAAACTATTAAGAAGTACTTCTTTAATTTTTTGAGCAGGAACATCAGCTGAAACAGAGAAAATAAATGTAGAATTTTTTATTAAATTTTTGTCTTTAATTAATGCAATATATATACCATATTTTCTTTTTTCAACAGGAAGAGATATACTATTTTGCTCTAATACCATTGAAAGCATTGATTTTATTTCATCAAAAACTCTAATAAAACTTGAATACTGTTCATTATGGTTATATACAATTTGAGCACTTAATCTTTTCTCTTTTTTCATAAAAACAGATAATTCGCCACTTAAAGTTATCAACTCTAAAAATAGAGAATCTGGATGAACTTTATCTTGAGTAAGAAAATAGTTCAATCTTGCCTCAGCTTTATTAAGCAATTGAAGCATTAAATAGTTGCCCAATTCAGTTGCCTGTAAAGTTGTATCACTTAAGGTATCTGCCAATCTTTCAGCTCTATAAGAGATCATACTTAAAAGCTCTTTCGTTTTTGAAACCAAACCTTCACAATTATTAAAATGTAAAAATGTAGCACTAAAATTTTCATCAAGAGAGACAACACCACTTGTTAAGACATTTCCAACTTTTAATATCTCCATTTTTATATAATTGTCATTTATTCCATCTTGAGTTACTAACTTAAAATTTTGTTGTGCAATAAGAATATCACTAATACTTGATTCCCCTGAATTTGTATTTGGCACATTATTAATAACCTTTGCACTGTATCTAGTTAGTAGATTTTTTTGTTCTTCAAAATGAACTTCATCACTATCTTGAATAAATGCAGGTAAAACTAAATATACAATTTTATTTGCATCATTTATTTTTATATCTAAACTCAACTGCTGATTTTTTGAGTTTATATCAAAAAGGGTACCATCTGGCAAAATTCCTGAAATACTTTTTATTGATATTTTCCCTGTATTTAATAGGTTTTCATCAATAGACAAGTTATACAAACCCCAACTATTTGGTTTTGACTGAATTGTTCTTGTCATTAGCTGATAATTAACATGTCTATCATTTTGTTGAAAATGTTGTGGTCTTAAAAATAACCCTTCTCTCCATACTACTCTATTTTGCATCATTCAACTCTTTCAATTGTAAATTTTTTTAATTTTAGTTCGCTATAGTTATAAGAATCCTCTTCTAAGTTTATTGCTTGTTTCCAATTTGTATTATTTTGAATATCTCTAAATTGTGCAACAACTCCTAAAAACCTACTATCTGCATCAAATCTTATTTTGTAAGTCTGTTTTTGATTTGGAGTAATAATATGTTTTGTTTGAGAAATCAGATCTCTACTTAGATTTTTCCCTGACTCTTCCATTAGTGTCCAATAATCATATTTTAAAAAGTTCTCCGCAGATTCAAGTTCATAAAAAGTAAGCATCAAAGGAGATGAAACATTGTTTATATCTGGATTCAAATCATTTGAAGACTCAACAACCAACTCTATATGTGTAGGTTTGGTTGAGCAAGCATTAAAACCTAAAATCACCAACACAATTACTATTAGATTTAATAAATTTTTCATTTTTTCCCTTTTATACTGATGTCAATTTTATTGTGTAACAAATATTGTTATACTCTTTGGAAAAATCTTTTGCTATAAAATTAATTCCAAAATCTTGACTCTCATTGATTTTTTTAAACATATTTACATAAGCATCCCACATCTGATATTTTTTAGGCATCAAACCATTTACTTCACCACTCTCTTCAAAATAGTGTTCTAAGCTTTTGGGTGAAAATTTAGTTGCTGCAATGTTTACTAAATTTTTACTTGAACGATGAAGTGCAATATTATGGATATTTAACTCATTGAAAGATTTTTTAATGGCTTCAGAGAGTTTTAGAGTATCTCTATCCAATCTCTCATTTAAAAGAGTAATAGCATATTGCCCCATTAATACTGGATTATCATCTTTTTTAGGTGCAACATTATCAATCATCAAATCTTTTTTTATTTTCTCTTTTATTCCAAGAGAATTTTTTAAGCCATCCAAAGAGTTAATTACAATTTTTGAAATCTCTTCAACCGTTGCTACTTGGTCTTCCATACTTAAAGTATGAATAGATAATCCAAGTTTTTTTTCTAATATCTCTATTAAACTATTTCCATTTAACTCATTTGGATTTTTAGTTGGAATAAAACTCTCTTCACTTTGACTAATAGTATTAAGCTTTGGAATATTTATGTGTTCATGAATTACTTGAGTTGATACTGAATTTCTATCATTTATACTACTTTCCAAAAAAGGTTCTTTTTCAAAATCATATAGCTCTTCAAACTCTTCACTCTCTTTTTCAAAAATATTTAAAACATTGTTAGTTTCATAGTTCTCTTCCTCTTGAACAATAAAAGAGTTATTCATAACTGTATTATCTTCAAGCAAAAAATCATCATCAGGGATTAAACTTGCAGATAATCTCATAGGGGAATTAACATTTGAGTGTTCTGTTTGTGATTTATAACTTATAATATCCTCATGTCCATAATCATTGTCAATAAATCTTGCTTGAATCTCATAATCGCCTATTATAAAGATATCAGTAGAGTTTATTTTGATAGCAATATCTTTAGGAAGTTTTTTATATGGAGATTTTAGATAAGTTCCATTTGTACTAATATCTTTTATAAAATAGATTCCATACTTATACTCTATTATGGCATGTTTGCTTGATATATGATTTTTGGTATCCACTAAATGAAAATCACACTCTTCATCTCTTCCTATAACGCCATCTGTCATATTAAAATGGAAATTTCTTTTATTTGGAAAATCTTTACCATTTTTTATAATGTCAAATATCAATTTCATCTATTTTGTTCTCTTTATATCTTCAATTTCAGGTTTTACTTGATATAAAGGTTTGTACTCATCTCTAAAACTTGTACAACCAGAAAAACTCATCATAATCATAGAAAAAACTATTAGCAACACTATTTTATTCATATATAATCCTTATTATTTATGTGTAATATAAATTTCACTATTATCATCCATTGAAACGATAAGTGAAGATAATTTATTATCATTTAAACTTGCATCTAATATATATTTTGATAGTTTTGGAGTAAGATTTGTGTTTATAATTAAATCTATATTTCTTGCTCCTGTATCAACACTATTACTTAAAGAGACAACATAATCTAAAAACTTCTCATCCAAAACAAGTTCTATCTCTTTTTTTTCAAGCTGTTTTTCTAAAATTTTCAATTTAAGTTTCGCAATCTCTTTTAAAGAATCATCTTTTAAATTAAGATATGCAATAGTATTCATTCTTCCTAGAAGTGCAGGTTTTAAATATGCCAAAAGTGTTGGTGTAATCTCTTTTGTAACCTCTTGCATTGTTATATCTTTATTATTTAACCAAAGCTGTGTTATTTGTTCTGTTGCAAGATTTGATGTCATTATAATAATTGTATTTTTAAAATCGATTACTCTTCCCTCTCCATCATTTGCCACTCCTTTATCAAATATCTGATAAAAAAGATTTAAAATATCTGGATGTGCTTTTTCAATCTCATCTAAAAGAATCACTGAATAAGGTTTTACTCTAACAGGATCTGTTAATTGCCCACCTTCTCCATATCCAACATAACCAGGAGGAGAACCAATAAGTCTTGAAATTGTATGTTTTTCCTGAAACTCTGTCATATTTATAGTTGTAATAAATCTCTCTCCACCATACATCAAATCTGCAATTGCTCTTGCCGTTTCAGTTTTTCCAACTCCGCTTGGACCAACTAATAAAAAAACACCTGCTGGAGAATTTTCATTTTTTAATCCTGAAATTGAAATTTGTAAAAAAGTATTTAGATAAGAGATTGCTTCATCTTGACCAATAATTCGCTCTTTCATCTTCTCTTCAAGCTGCATAACTGTTTTTATTTGTTCTTGAACCATACTTCCTAAAGGTATTCCTGTCCAAGAAGATATTACCTCAGCAATTTGCTCTTTTGTTACATGTTTATAGATATAACACCCCTCTTTTTGTAACTCTTTTAACTCTATATTTAGTTTTACTAAACTCTCTTTATCAACTGTTGCTTCAATTTTCTCCAAGAGCTCTTTTTGATTTTTCCAGTTCTCTTCAATTCTCTCTTTATTATCAAAAAGATCTTCTATCTCAGAGTCTAATTTCTCTATTTGTAAAGAGTAATCTTGAATAGATTTGTCACTATCTCTACTTAAATGAAGTTTTTCTCTCTCTTTTTCTAATATCTTTGTATTTATTTTTTGCAATTCATAGGGAATATTTGTTTTGCTAATTTTTACATTTGCACAAGCTGTATCTAAAACATCTATAGCTTTATCAGGAAGTTGTCTTCCTGTTATATATCTTGCAGATAAAATTGAGGCAGCTCTAATTGCTTCATCTTCAATATAAACATTATGAACCTCCTCATATTTATGGCAAAGCCCTCTTAAAATAGTTATTGCCTCTTCAACAGAAGGTTCTAATAAATTTATTTTCTGAAATCTTCTTGAAAGAGCTGGATCTTTTTCAAAGTATTTTCTATATTCCAGCCAAGTAGTTGCGGCAATTGTTCTTAACTCTCCTCTTGCTAATGCTGGTTTTAGAAGATTTGCTGCATCTGAACCACCTTCATTTCCCCCTGCTCCAATTAAAGTGTGGGCTTCATCAATAAAAAGAATTATAAATTGAGTACTTGATTGAATCTCTTTTATTACTGCTTGTAATCTTCTTTCAAACTCACCTTTTACACTAGCTCCTGCTTGCAATGCTCCTATATCCAAAGATAATATTTGAGCATTATATAAATAATCAGGTACCTCTTTTTGGATAATTTTTAGAGCAAGACCTTCCACAACAGCAGTTTTACCAACACCCGCTTCACCAACTAAAATTGGATTATTTTTTCTTCTTCTTAATAATATATCTATTGCTTGTTTTATCTCTGCATCTCTGCACAATACAGGATCAATTTTCCCCTCTTTTGCAAGAATAGTTAAATTTGTAGTATATTTTTCTAACTCTGAACCTTTTTCCAAAGCTTTTTTTGTTCCATTTTTTGATGAAGTTTTTTTTATTGCTTCACTATTTAAACCAATAATTAAACCTTTTACTTCTTCAAAATCAATATCTTTTAATAGTTTAAAATATGCAGTATTTGAATACTTTATTGCATTATCAAACAAAGATAAGATAAGAGAAGATTCTGTAATCTCAGTTAATTCCAAAGTAACTTTTGTTGTAAGATATGAATCCTCTAACCACTGAATAAGCAAAATTGAAAAGATTGGATTCCCACTTTCAGTATTAGACAATTTTAAACTTGATTGTACTGAATTAAATACCTCTTGAGGATCTATTTTATACTGTTCTAAAACTGCTCTAAAAACACTTAGCTCATTTTCTAACATACTATATAAAACATCTTCAATTATAATTTCATTTCCACCTCTTTGAACACATCTTTGAGCAGAATCCTCTAAATATCTTTTTGTATTTAAGTCCAAAGAATTAATCAAATCTTTTAGTTCTAACTTCATTTTTTACCTTTTATGCCATAATAATTTGTTCATCATCTCTTAAATCACCTATCCAACAATTTATTCCCAAATAGTTTTTTTCTCCTAAAATAAAAGAGACTTTTTCCTCTTTTTTTATATCTAGGCAAACCTCATGTTCAAACTGTTCATTTAATGAAAAAGTGAGGATTGATTTTATCTCTTCTAATTTTTTGCCTAAGATACTATAATCAATAATTTCATGGGACTTTATATTTTTAAGCAAAACCCTAAACTTGCTATTTTTACTTATAATTGATTCTCCAATTAAAAAATCACTTCCTAAAGTAATATTATTACTTCCTAAAGAGGATTGTTGCCACGATGGAATCTTATATTTTGCTGGAATACATTGAATAACTTCTATCTCATTATGTGACAAATAGTGCTTCAAAATAGATTTTATTGTTCCAGAAGATTTATGTTTCATACTAAGTATTCCAATAGCTGAAATCAACTTTTGAAGTTTTAGTTTTGAGTGTTCTTTATTTTGATTATGAAGACCTAAAAAAGACAGAGCATATTTTGAGAATCTATCGCTCAAATCTTTTTTATACTGTATATAGTATCTATGTTTTTCCCAAATTGGGTAGATAAATTTTTGTAAATGATGATTAAAAAGGTTTAGAAAATCATATAAAACCATATCTTCATCTAAACTATCTAATACCATCTCACTATAATGAGAAGGAAGAGGAGAAGAACTTCCAAAAATTCCTAAAAAATTTAAAGTAAGTTCTGCTTTTACAACACCTTCTTCTTCAATAAATCTAATTCTATCAATCTCTGATTTTTGAAAAGATAAGCTTGTATTAGATTTAAATACAATTTTTTCGTATAAAGCTTCAAAAGTGCTATTTGGATAAAATTTCTTCAAATATATGCAACTTATTCTAATAGCTTGTGGCAACATAACTTTTTTTATTGATTCGTTTAATTCTCTATTTATAATCTCTAACTGCATCTTTTTTATATCTCTTTATCAAATCAACTCTTGAGAACCTAATCTAGGTCTCCATACAAAAAGTTCTTCATTCAAAATATCTACACTTAATCTATGAAAAGAGTTTATATTGCTATATAAAGAGAAAAACTCATTTAATACCGAAGAGAAAAGATAAGCTTCTCCAATACATGAAAATTTGTGAGGATCTATTTTTAACTTTATGTGCATTCCTCTAATTGGCAATCCTTTATCTATCATCTCACAAGTTTCATATTCAATACTCTCTAAACCTTTTAACATCATTAATGTTTTTTCTCTTTGTTTAATATCATGGGCACCAAAAAAATCATAGGTTTCTAGGATTGCTCTTAATGTTTTTACATCACTTAGTGATAAATAATTTAAAGACATATTTGAAATAACTCTCCATAAAAAGTCTCCATCTAGTGGAGGCGGATAGCTAATTGTTGGAATTGTTATATTTTTAAAACTTACATTTGCAGAGTTTGACATTGCATTTAAAATAGAGATATCTCCTAAAAGTAAAGAGGAAGGAACATCTTTATTAGTACACAAAATTTTAACAGAAACTGTTGAATTTGTTTTATTTATATCCTCTTCATTTTCAAAAAGGTTTGAAAATCTTATATAAGTATTAGTTCTCTCTCCATCATTTGTAAGTTTTATTCTTGTTGAATAGTATCCATTATCATCATCTAGATGTTCAAAGGATTCAAAAGGTAAATAGTTTTTATATGTATGTTTTTTAGGAATCCAACCTCTTACTTGCAAAATAGAATAAACTTCACTATAGTTTTTGTCTAAATCTGCTGGCAAAACCAAAAATTCTGTAAAATCACTGTTTTTTCTAATTGGTACGGAATCCGTTTCAAAAATGTTTACTATAGGAGTACAGTAAAGCGAAAAATTCTCTTTTTTAGGTAGATTTGATTGCGCCATTTTTTTTGAAAAATTTATTTTTATTGTAAACTCTCTACTTTGAGACAATATTTCACTAGATAAAGAGCTTATTAGATTTAGATTTTTTATATCTACAAAAAGAAATCTATCTTTAAAACAGAAAAAGTCTTGTAATAGTAAATACCCATCAAAAACATTTGCTGATTGTGGAGTTAAAGGTTCATAGGAAGAACTAAACCCTACAGGGAAGATAGACTCTTTATTAAGAGGAAGTGTCTCAAGCAGATTTTTATCTGAATCTTTTATTTGGATTTCAATACTTTCAATATATCTTGTTAAAAATAGATATAAATCTTGTGCAATAAACTTAGAACCACTTAAATATATTCTTAAATCGTTAAAAACAATATCAAGTAGGCTTCCTGAAGTAGTTAAATTCATATTTAACTCTAAAATACTTCTTTTTCCATAAATATGATAATCGACATTTTTTAGATGAAATGGCATTACTACTGTATCATAGGTGGTTCTAAACTTACATTGTATTGCATCAGGTTTAACCTTACTCAATACTTCTGTTCCTTTATTAACTTTTGTATTTGTTGTTGACTCTTTAATAGGTTCAAACTGTATTATGCTAAAAGAGGGAATTGGCTTTGTATAATTTGACCATAACAATTCAACTAAAGTGTGAGCAACTTCAGGAAGCTCTTTATCAAGCTGTTGCTTCAATCTTCCTGTTAAAAAAGCAAAGCCTTCTAACAATCTTTCAACATCTGGATCTTGTCCCTCTTTTGAAAGAAAAGTTGATAAGCCTGGATTCTTTTTTGAAAAATTTGCACCATCATCTCTTAGGGCAATCAGCTCTTTTTTGTAATAATCATTAAATACCATCTTTGTATATCTTTACCTTACCATTTTTTAATAAATCAGCTTTAAAATCAACTCTTCTACTTTTGCCATTTATTACTAAATAACCTTCAATTAGAATATTCATTTGATTCATTGCTAATCTCTCTCGTGAAACTGCAACTCTTGTTTTATAAAGTCTTGGTTCATACATCTTAATACAACGCTCACAATAAAACTCTATTTTTTCTATAGACTCTTTCATACTCAAATTTATATTATTTAAATCAGGTCTACCATAATCAGTTGCAGTTTCACAGCTACCTGCATTTGTTGAAAATATTCTTGATAAATTGTTTGCGATGGAAGCGTATAACGCCTCCTCCTTTGTCTCATATTGAGCATAATCAAACTCTGAATTTAACCTCTCAAAAAGACTTCCTTTAAAAGGTTTCATTTCTACTCTTTATCAAGTTTTCCTACTAAAGATAACTCAAAACTTGCACCCATATATTTAAAATGTGGTCTTAGTGAAATTTTTACTCTATACCAACCTGGATCATTCTCTATATCTTCAACAACAATCAATATATCTTTAAATGGTTTTTTACTTCTTATTTCTGCACTTGGATTCTCTTGATTTGCAACATACTGTTTTGCCCATCTATTTAGTTCTCTTTCTAAATCTGCTCTTTCTCTCCAAGAACCAATATGTTCTCTTTGTAATACTTTAATATAATGAGACATTCTTGTTATTGCAAATAAATATGGAAGTTGAGTTCCTAACTTATAGTTTAGTGCTGCTTCATTCCCTTCTTTTGTATCAGGGAAAATTTTTGGCATTTGTGCAGAGCTTGCTGCAAAAAAAGCTGCAGAATTACTTCCTTTTCTCATAATCAAAGGAATAAATCCTTGTTCTGACAATTCATATTCTCTTCTATCTGAAACTAAAACCTCAGTTGGAATTTTCATCTCAATGTCACCCATACTTTCAAAAGTATGTACAGGTAAATCTCTTACTTCTCCACCCGATTTTGGACCAATAACATTTGTGCACCATCTGTAGTTTGCAAAACTGTCTGTAAGCTTACTTGCAAAGGTATAAACTGTATTTCCCCATAAATAGTGTTCATGATTTTTTGAAACATCTTCTTTGTACACAAAATTTGAAATTGGATTATCTTCTGGATCATAAGGAGCTCTTAATAAAAATCTTGGAAGGGTTAATCCAACATATCTTGAATCTTCATTTTGTCTAAACCCTCTCCATGCTGCATATTGTGGAGAATTCATTACATCATCAATATCTTTTAAATCAGGTAGCCCTTCAAAACTCTCTAATCCAAAAAACTTAGGTCCTGCACCAGAGATAAAAGGAGCATGTGCCATTGCAGCGATTGATGCGACTTTATTTAAAAATTTTATATCTACATTTGAAGGAGATAATTGATAATCTGCAATAATAGTACCAACAGGTTCACCACCAAATTGCCCATATCCACTTGTATAAATATGTTTATAAAGTCCTGATTGGGTTATATCTAAGCTATCTTCAAAATCTTCAATTAACTCCTCTTTTGACACATTTAGTATCTCCATTTGAATATTCTGTCTAAAATCAGTTCTTTCAACTAATAGATATAATCCTCTCCATTTAGACTCTAAAGCTTGGAACTCTTTGTGGTGTAGTATCTCATCCATTTGTGCAGAAATTTTTTCATCTATCTCTGCAATCATTTTATCAATTATTGATTTATTGACTTTCTCTTCTTCACTATCTGATTTAATTAACTCTTCAATTAAAGCACCAACTCCTGATTTAACAACATCATATGTTTCATCCTCTTGTGAAAGTTTTGTTTGGGCAACAATACTATCTAATAAAGAGAGCGTCTCTAATGATGAACTCTCTTGAAGCATATTTTCTACCATTTATAAATCCTTTATATTATTTAGCACTTAAACTAAGTTCTGCCATTAATTTATCTCTCTCTTCTTTATTTGAGATAGCCTCTTCTATAGCTTTTCTAAAAGCAGGTACATTTCCCAATGGTCCTTTTAATGCCATTAATGATTGTCTTAACTGCATTAAAACTTTCATCTCAGGTACACTTTCAACTATTTTTTCTGGTGAGAAATCTTTGATTCCATTTATTTTTAGATTGACATTTAAAGAAGCATCTTCATCTTCAATTAATCTATTGTCAACATTAAAATTTACTGATAAATTTTGAGCTTTTAACACATCATTAAAATTGTTTTTATCAATTTTTATAGCCCTTTTTTCTTCAATAGATACTCTCTCTTCATTTGGATTATATTCCCCAAGAATTGTTAACTTGTAAGGTATCTCAACATCTTCTTGCACATCTCCTGTTGCAGGTCTATATGTGACGTTTATTCTCTCTTTTGGTGATTCTGATTGTTTGTTCATTTTTTCTCCTATTTTAGTTCAATTTCAAATGCACTTTTTATATCCGATTTACAAAGACGTTTATAAATCTCTTCTAATCTATTGTTTTCAATATCCACATTTGTATAGTTACTCAATATCAATGAATAAACTTTTGATACAAGTTTGGGATTCCACTCGTCTAAATTAAATTTTTCTATATCATTTTGTAAATCCTCCAAAAGTGCTAATGCAATATCTTTTTTACCAAACTCAATTGCTAGTTGAGCGTGATTTAATCTCCAATTAAACTTCTCCTCTTTTGTAGAAGCATTACTGTAATAAGTTGCCATAGATGACATTGACTCTTTTACTTTACCGCTACTTGCTTGTTCAAAAAGTGCATCAATTTTTTTGCTAAATTCATTATCATTTGAAGTTTCATCTTCACTATTATTTGTTTTTAGTTCTTCATTTATCCATTTTTTAACTCTACTTGAAGCAAAAGCTGTATCATCTACAAAATAAAAATCTAATATTCCTTCATTTGTTTTCACAAAACTTATTAATGAATTTTTAACCTCTAAAGAGAGATTTTTATTGTTGGTTTTTTCAAATATATTATGCACATGATAGTGCCCATCAATCCAAAATGGAGAGACTTCAATAATCTCTTCAGCAAGAAATAATGCTTCTTCATATTTTTCTTCTGCAAGCAATTTTTTTAATTCATCCAATTCAAGTTCAGAGGGAGGATATAATGAAGTTCTTTTTCTCTCATTATAAGGTAATCCATCAGTTTCAATCCAAGATAAAAACCTGCTGATTCTAAGAGCTTTTAAATTTGTAAAATCATTTTTTCTATAATAACTTGCCAATAATGATGCGATTTTTTTTAAAGCATTTAAAATTTTTGTTGCATCTGCATCTGATGTTATTTCAGTAATAGCCTCAAAAGATAGAGTTTTTGTATCAATGTTTTGTCTATTTTCCTCTTTTATTAGACTCTCTTTTCCTCTATTTTTCTCTTCATCATAAAAAGGTTTAATAAAATTTATAATTTTTCTAAAATTCTCTTCATCACTATTTAACATCCCTTTTACAACTAAATTCAATTTTAAAAATTTTTCATAAAGAGAGATATAAGAAGTGATAATGTTTTTATTTTGTTCTGTTACGAGTTCATATGTCAAAGTTTCCTCTAACCATAAAATAATATTTTTTTTACTTTTAAGTGATTTAGGGAAAAGATCTACACTAAATTTTTCTAATAATTCAGTAAAAGTAATTAATGAAGTTTCTAATCCACTCCAAGATTTACTTTTCCATGCTGAAAAAAGCCACCATGATGCAAGTTTTAAATCTTTTGTTTTTTTTTCAAGTAGCTCTAAAGTATTATCATAAACTAATGTCCAATCAGTATCCTCTTGGGTAACGCAATGCTCTTTATCTACTTCTTGTTCAATTAGTAAATAAGTATCTTCATATTTGCAATCAATACCGCATTTTTCAATATCTGAAAGTTCATTTAACATCAAACAACTCAATGACTTATAACCTTATATAATAATTTTTTTGTGTATTTTAACTGTTTAAAACTTTAAAATATATAAATTTATTATTAATTTATATTCTTAATTCTTATTTTTTATTAATAATAATTCTATAAATATATATTTAAGAGTATAATATCTTTTTAAATTATTTTTTTGTATGATTTTAAAAAATTTTTGGAAGTAATAATGGGTAATGAATTTAATGTATTGGAAAAAGGTATTATAAAATGTGCTTGTGGTGGGGAAGTAGTATTAACTTCAACAGTACCAAATCTTAAAATAAATGGTGAAAAACCTTTATACTTAAAAGACATACTTAATGCTCCTATTTCAGGTTGTCCTTCAAAAGATCCTTGTACAAAAGTAGCTTCAATATCAGATGCAGGAACTGAAGTAAATGTGTCAGCAACAGGCTTAACCTACCTTCTTAGAACTGATGGTTTTAAATCAGATAAAGGAAGAGCAATAATATTAAATGACCCAGGACAAAGAACATCAAAAATCTCTGCAATACCTAGTTTGGAAAATCAAGATGTAGAACCTGAAGAGGAAATTACTAAAGAAGAGTATCAAGAAGAGATTATAAAAAAAGATACAATATATACCCTAAGCTTTTTAAGAAAATATCAAGACATCTATAAACCTATACGACCGACAAGAGCTTTTAGAAATACCATAGAGACTCACTCAACTGATGCCTTAGATGAGTTTAATGACACATCAATCCACTCACATACCTTTGCCTTTATCTATATTACTCAAAATGGCAAAACAGCAGAGTATCAAGTATTTTCTAAAGGAAATATATATGCAGAATCACAAAAAGATATATTTTTTCAAAATACAGCTACGACTAAAATTACTGAAATTATTCCAATATATGAAGAGAGTAAAATAGATATATCATACAGTAATATACAACTAAAAGATAACTCGGACATAAAAAAACTAAAAAAAATATCTTTTTCTCCAACATCCGTTGATGGGATTAATACATTTTATATAAAAGAACTTGATGATATAGATTTGAGAGAAGTTACAAAACAAGATATAAAAAATAAAAAGATAGAAAAAGGTACAGATGAAAATGTAAATATTGTATGTATTATAGAAGATATTTTAGCAGAAATTGAAGATTTGTACCTTGAATATCACACTAGATACAAAGTGGCTTATAGAAAAAATCACGACATTATAGAGGATATAAAAGCAAGGAACAAATACCCCTATACTATAGCAAATCTTGTGGATTATTTTTATGTTTCAAAAAATGAAGAGAAGATATATAAAGAAGATACAGAAAAACTAAAAACTCTTTATAACAAATTAGTTGGTTTACTTTTAAGTGATGATTCACTTTTAGAAAAGTTTTTCAAAGATGAAAATGATATATCAAAAATACTTGATAAAGATACAAAGAAAGTTGCAGCTTCATACATACAACAAATCAATATCATAAAAAGTGATTTTTTTGAAGATAAAAATGATTCAAAAAGAAAAGAGAATCTTAATAATGCAATGATTACAAAAAGATATTTTAAAACTACAGCAAAAAATCAAAAATTTGTATATATGACAAAAGCTGTAACAGGACAAAGTAAACATGTGGGATATGGGTATAAAAAGTTTGAATTTAATAGTTCAAATCAAGCTTTCACAAAAATAAAAAATGATGCTAGGCAAGTTTTAGCTTATCTAATGTTTTCACTTTATTTTAGTGAAGAGTTTGAAGATGAGTTAAAAAAGTTAGATAATTATAGCAAAATAGATAGTTTAAGAGATAAATTTTTATTACAACTAAAATCAATTGCTCCATTACCTAATATAAGTGATGATAGTATACAAGATGTTCAAAAGGCTGTGAAAGTAAACTCTTCAGTATATTGGGACACAATTGGCGCATTGGAAGAATATAAAGACAACTATTTAAAAGAGTATGAGAATCTAGACCATACAAAAAAGATAAAATCTTTTGAACAATATGGAGATAGTGTCAAATTTAAAACAAAATATTTATACTATGATAAAACACTAAAATACTATAAAAAAGAAAAAGAGTTCGAAACTCCTAAAGAAATCCTAACTAAAATAGTGTCTAAACTAAATGACTCAAAATTAATTGAAGTTTTAAATATCTATAAAAATATAAAAGATACAAATAGCTTCAATTATGTTGTATCTGCTATGAATATAGCTTACATGTTATCAACTCCAAGAATTTATTTAGATGAAGAAACTGATAAAACCTCTTTTTTTAGCTCTTCTCTTACACATATATATGATTTTGTAGTTGACTTGACAAATAAAAGAATAAATCTTTCTGATGAAGAAAAAAATACTCTAAATAAAGAGTATCAAATAGCAAATAACTACAGTGACATGCAAGTAAAACTCTTACTAAATAGTGTGTTTTTCCCAGAAAATAAAAATCCAAAAGGTTTAGAATTTTTAAAACTTTTTGCAAAAAAAGATGAAAATCAAAAACTATTAAAAGAAAATGAAGATAAATATAAATCAGTAACAGGTTTGCCTCAAAATTTAAAATCAAAAGAAAGAGAGCTTTATGAAACTATTAAAAATATTGAAGGGATAACTTCGGGGCTTGAGAAAATTTTAGTAGAGATGAAAAATGTTGCACCTGAAAGAAGAACACTATCAAAAACAGTGTATTTCAGAGTTGGTAGTAAATTAAAAGTATTCTCAAATATTCTAGTATATGCAAGTGCAGCAGACTATCTATTTTTTAATGATGAGAAAAAAACAATAAAATCACATATAGGTTTTATAAATGATATGGCAAATATAAGTGTAATGGTAGGTGGATTTATAGAAAAAAATCCAAAAATGCCTTTAGAAGTTTTAAGAAACTATCTTAGTGCAAAAGCTGTAAAAGAGATAAGTCTTTCAAGTCAAAAACTACTTACATATGCAGAAAATACAATGTTAAAAAAACTCTCAATCATATCAATTGTTGTAACAACACTTTTTGATAGTGTTAATTTATATAAAAGAGAAGATTATGATGCTTTAGCTGTTACAACATTAGCAACAGGTTTAAATATTGCTCTTCTTATTTGTACTCCAACTTTACCTGCTTTTATAACTGGTGTATTATTAACTATTATTACAGGTATTATATTAAATGAGATTATCGACAGCGATGTGGATATATATCTTAAAAAATCGCTTCTTTATAAAACTATTGATTTTTCAGTATTTAAAGCCTTATTTGATAAGGAACAAAGTAAAAAATACCAAGCTTATTATCTATTTGAAACAACAAACAAAGATGATGAGTTAAAAGCTATTTCAGATGATGGTTTTAATGACTATAAAAAACTAATAGATTTTATAGGTAAAAACTACAAAGGAAAAGAAAACTTTTTTGATACAGCACTAAACAATGAGCTTAGTTTCTTAAAAGCTTCTATCTATGGATATAAGTTAGAACTTCTTGATAGAAGAAAAGGTAAAAAACTTAAAAATATTTATGGTAATGATGTTCAATTATGGCAGAATACTTTTGTAAAAGTCCCTCAAATATTGATTGATAACAAAGAAACTAAATTTATTTTTAAAATAGATGACACGTATAAAGAAATAAAACAAAATCTGTTTATCAAGGAAAGTAACTATGCTCTTTATGACTTATTTAATCAAGATTTTAATATTTTAAAAGAATTGGAATTAATAAATTATAAAAAAGCATCTATTATAGTTTTATCTCCATTAGTTGAATTAAAATATAATTTTACTTACAATTATAGAGAGTTAGTATATTTAGATGTACTTGGATTTGAACAAGTGAGCTTTACCCCTGAGGATAAAAATAACTTAGAACAATTTATAGAAAAAAAAGAGGATAAGTAAAATGAAAAAAACAATAATAACTATATCTTTAATTATTTATATACTTGTATCTTTTACAGCGTGTAATGATGATAGTAATAAAAAAGAAGAAATAAAATCAAGTTTAACTATTCCAGAATGGGATGAAAAAGCAAAATCAACTATAGATAACTATTGGAGCCTATGGAATGATGCAAAAAAAGACCCAATGGCAGCGACAAGTATAGGTTATGCCTATTCAGAAAAATTAAATGACTATGAAAAAGCTATTGAATGGTACAAATACTCAAACTCTATGAAACCTCTTCCTGAAACTTCAAATTATGCTTGTTATTCTTATCAACAACTAAAACAATATGAAGAAGCTATAAAATGGTGTGAAGATGCAATTAATATGGGAAGTAAAGATGCTCTAACTGGATTAGGATATAGCTATTCAAAGCTAAAACAATATGATAATGCCATTAAGTGGTATAAAAAAGCTTATGAAAATGATGACATTAATGCAATGATAAATCTAGGTACAGTTTATTTAAATAAAAAAGATTATAAAAATTCTGAACTTTGGTACAAAAAAGCTATTGAAAAAAATGACTATGAAGCATATCAAGGTATTGCAAAACTATATCATGATGGATTTAAAGACGACATAAAAGCCTCAGCCTATGCAATTGCAGTTATCAATACAAAATATACTAAATCATCCGTACTTCGTCTTTTAAAAGATGATTGGAATATTTCAAAAGAGACAATAAAAAAAGGTTACGAACTTCAACTAACCTCAGATGAGTTTCCTATTAAATATAAAGGTGATTTAGGATTATGAATAAAACTGTAGCTATTTTAATTGTTCTTATAGTATTTTTTGGTGGTAGATATATTATTCAAAAACAACATGAACAAGATAGACAACAAAGTATGAGAGGTGCTGTTTTAGATACTTTGAATCCTCACTCTCCTTTTTATAGAGATAATAAATGAGAATCAATATATTAGCTAAAATATCAGTCATACTACTATTAACAATTAGCTTTTCTGCTTGTGAGGATAAAGCTGTAAAAGAAACCCAAACACAAGAAGTAAAATATAAAGCAAGTTTACCTATGCCTGAATCAGGCAACGAACTTAGAAAAATGGGAATTATTGATTTATGGTATGATGCAAAAAAAGACCCCATCCCCGCAATGAAAATAGGATACGCTTATTCAGAAAAGCTACATGATTATGAGAAAGCCTTAGAATGGTTTAAATATGCTGATTCCATGATTCCCTTGGGTGAAAATTCTTATTTTGCTTGTTATTCCCTGCAACAATTAAAAAGATACAATGAAGCAATAATCTGGTGTCAAAAAGCTATCGATTTAAAATGGGATAAAGCTTTATATCAATTGGGAACGGTTTATTATAAAAAAAATGATTTTGATAATGCTTTAAAATGGTTTACTAAAGCATATGAAAAAGGTGAAAAGATAGCAGTAACTAGTATTGGTCTTTCAAATGAAAAATTAGGAAACTATAAAGAGGCAGAAAATTGGTATAAAAAAGGTGTTAAAAATAGTAATCAAGACTCTTATCATAACATTGGAAGGTTCTATTTTTATAGTGTTAAAAACAATCTAAAGGCCAGTGCTTATACAATTGCTCTAATTGATACTAAATATACAAAATCTTCAGTTTTAAAAGTTTTACAAGATGAATGGAATATCCCAAATGAAACAATAAAAAAAGGCTACGAACTTCAACTAACTTCTGATGATTTTCCTATTAAATATAAAGGGAAATTAAATTTAGAGTAAATAAAAATGTCAATTTCTATTAACCCAATGAAAGAGTATATTTATGATAATACAAATAAAGATATAAAATCAACAATAGGTTTTATAAATGATTTTGCAGGACTTAATAGTGCTTTAGTAGGGATAATACAAAATAAAGAGTTTGAAAATATGGCACAAGCTTTTTTAAATAAAATGCACAAAGGATTAAGTGGAAAAGAGGTAATAAAAATAAATCTTGCAAATAATGAATTTTTAACAGCAACTGGCAAATCTTTTGCAAAAGTATCAGCATACGCTGTAATAATTATGTCAATACTTGATGCCATAAAATATGAAAAGAATGAAGACTATGATGCTTTAACGGCAACAGTTGGAATGATAACTTTAAATATCGTAGCTTTATTTGTAACTAGCGGTACTCCTCTTGTTGTATTTGTATCCTTAAGTTCAATTGCTTATGCAATTGTTATGTTAAAACTTGAAGACAGTGCTTTTGAAAGCTATTTAAAAAGGTCTTTGTTTTATAAAGATACTATATATTTAGAAAGTAAAGATAAAAAAATAAATGGCTTCTCAGCAAAATATCTTTTAGAAACAACAAATAGAAAAGAAGAGTTAAAAGCAATAAATAGTGAAGGTTTTACAAGTGCTAAAAAGATAACAAATTTTATAGGAGAGAATTATAAAACAAATGAACTATACTTTGATACAGCACTAAACAATGAACTTAGCTTCTTAAAAGCTTCTATTTATGGATATAAATTGGAACTACTTGATAGAAGAAAAGGTAAAAAACTTAAAAATATTTATGGTAATGATGTTCAGTTATGGCAGAATACTTTTGTAAAGATTCCTAAAGTTATATATGATAGTGAAAATGTAAAATTTATCTTTGTTGAAAACGACAGTTATAACATAATTGAAAAAAGTACCTTATTTGATGAAAAAGATTACTATGTTTATGACTTATATAATCAAAATTTTTCATATTTAGAAGATTTTGAATTTATCAATAAACAAAAAACTTCAATAATTGTAATCTCACCACAAGTAGAACTAAAATATGAATTTATGTATGATTATAGAGAAATTGAGTATCTTGATGCAATAAATTTCAAACAAGTTAGCTTTACTATAAAAGATAATGAAGAATTAAAAAAATTTAAAGAAAAAAAGGATAAAAATTGATAAATTCTATAAAGATTTATAAATTTATTTTTATAATACTATTAAGTCTATTTTTAAATGCTTGTAATAATAATGAAAAAAAGAAACTAGAAAATTCTTTGCCTATCCCTGCATGGGATAAAAATGCTGAAAATAAAATATGGTTTGCATATAAAGAATGGCATCATGCAAAAAAAGACCCAATAGCAGCAACAAACATAGGTTATGCCTATTCAGAAAAATTAAATGACTATGAAAAAGCTATAGAATGGTACAAATACTCAAACTCTATGAAACCTCTTCCTGAAACTTCTAATTATGCCTGTTATGCTTATCAACAGCTAAAACAATATAAAGAAGCTATAAAATGGTGTGAGGATGCAATTAATATGGGAAGTAAAGATGCATTATTTAGATTAGGTAAAGTTTATGAGCTAAACAAAGATTATAATAAGTCTCTTACATATTATAAAAAATCTTTTGAAGATACAAGTGATTTAATGGCACTAAGTAATTTAGGTTCAGTTTACTATGATAATAAAGATTATGAAAATGCAGAAATATATTTTAAAAAAGCTATAGAAAAAGGAAATCTAGAATCTTATCAAAATATAGCAAGTTTTTATCACAATGGATTGAAAGACGACATAAAAGCCTCAGCCTACGCAATTGCAGTTATCAATACAAAATATACTAAATCATCCGTACTTCGTCTTTTAAAAGATGATTGGAATATTTCAAATGAAACAATAAAAAAAGGTTATGAACTTCAACTAAATTCAGATGATTTCCCTATCAAATTCAAAGGTGACTTAGGATTATGAATAAAACTGTAGCTATTTTAATTGTTCTTATAGTATTTTTTGGTGGTAGATATCTTATTCAAAAACAACACGAACAAGATAGACAACAAAGTATGAGAGGTGCACTTTTAGATACTATGAATCCAAACTCTCCTTTTTATAGAGATAATAAATGAGAATCAATATATTAGCTAAAATATCAGTCATACTACTATTAACAATTAGTTTTAGCGCTTGTGAGGATAAAGCTGTAAAAGAAACCCAAACACAAGAAGTAAAATATAAAGCAAGTTTACCTATACCAAAATGGGATGAAAATCTTTCAAGTGAAATGGGAAAATATGCAACTTTATGGCACACATCCAAACACGACCCAATCCCAGCAACCCAAATAGGTTATGCTTATGCAAATAAACTACAAGATTATCAAAAAGCTTTAGAGTGGTTTGAATACTCAAACTCAATGAAGCCAACAGCAGATAATTCTGCTTATGCGTGTTATGTGCTTCAAGAAATGAAACAATATGATAAAGCAATAAAATGGTGTAATGACTCAATCATACAAGAAAGCAATAAAGAAGCATTATTTATGCTTGGGACTATATATGAAGATACACAAAAATATGACAAAGCAATAGAATATTATAAACTTTCAGCTAATAAAGGTTATGTAAATGCAATGAATAACTTAGGATTTATCTATAATGAAAAGTTGAAAGATTTTAAACAAGCAGAACAATGGTATTTAAAAGCAGTAAAACAAAGAAATTATACAGCTTTTAATAATATAGCTCTTTTTTATCATGAAGATTTACGAGATGATATCAAAGCTTCTGCTTATGCTATAGCTTTAATAGGAAATAAGTTTAGTTATAGATCAGTTATAAATCTATTAAAAAAAGATTGGCAAATCCCAAATGAAACAATAAAAAAAGGCTACGAACTTCAACTAACCTCAGATGAGTTTCCTATTAAATATAAAGGTGATTTAGGTTTATAATAAGACTGTAATTATGTTATAGGTAGAGTTATAGAAAACTGTGCACCTTTATGAACTTTTCCTTCATACTCGTATTCTATATTTTCAACTTTAATTGAACCACCCATATTTTCATTTATTATTCTATAAGACATATAAAGTCCTAGTCCTGTTCCATCACTATCACCTTTTGTTGTAAAATATGGGTCAAAGATTTTACTCATTATATCTTCAGGAATACCACCTGCGTTGTCTTTTATTATAATTTTTATACTATTTTCATCACTTATTGTTGAAACAAAAACCAATCTATTGTTAAGAGTATTTGATTTAAGAGCATCTTTTGCATTGTGTACAATATTTATAAAAACTTGAGTTAGCTCGTTTGGGAACCCTTTTATAATCTTATTTTGAGAATCTAAAAAAACATTAACTTCATGAATTTTAAGACTTCCTTTTAATATTCCTAAGTTCTTTTCTAAATTTTCTTTAATATCAAACTCTACTGCATCTTGGCTATTTTTTACAAAACTTATAAAATCATCAATTGTTTGAGAGAGATATTTTGTACTATTTACAATACACTCAACAGAGTTATTAAGCTGTTCATCATCTAAAATTTTCAATTCATTTTGAAGTCTCAATCCACTTGCACTTGTTGAAATTACACTTAAAGGTTGTCTCCATTGGTGGGCAATATTTCCTATCATCTCACCCATTGAAGCAAGTTTTGATTGTTGTAACATCATTTTGTCTTTTTTAAGGACATTAAGATAAAGTTGGTCTATCTTCTTTAAAAAGTAGTTTAAACCAATATTTAAAACAATAAACAACATAAAGATGACCAAAAATATAGCTATCAAATTCTTTTTCATCAAAGAGGAAAACTCTTCATTTTCCTTGGTTAAATCATAATAGACTAATATTTTTGCTGCAACATTTCCTTTATGATCCAAAAGATCAATTACATTAATATGATATTCTCTATTTTGAAACAATATTCTAAAACTGTTTTTTGATAAATCAATTTGATTTAGATTATCTTTTATAATATTTGAACCTCTTGCAAAAATAAAGTTACCAACACGACTTCTATTCTCCAAATTCTTATCTAATGAGACTTCTAAATTACCATCTTTTACAAAAAGTGAAGATTTTATATCAAAAAGATTATTCATTTTTTCAATTATATATTCAGGTTCTATTCCAATTTCAACAACACCAACAAAGGTATCATTATAAAAAATTGGTGTTACAACCCTATGTGTCATTCTGAGTTTTCCAAGTTCAAAACCAAATTGACGTTTTTGAGTGGTGATTGTATCTATAATAATTTTTCTTTTTGTATTTAAACTATCTCCATACATTTCTGGTTTATGAACTCTTAAAAAAGCACTTCCATCGGGTAATCTAAAAGTTACAATTTTAAGAAAACTATTACTTTTTATCATATCTTCGTAATCATCTTTGACAAGTTTATACAAAGCATCTCTATTTTGATTAAAAAACTCTTTTCTTGCCTCTTTACATAACATTTTATCTGTTCTTTGAGAGATTTCTCTATCCATATCATTTATAAAAAGATTAAATACTTTATTTATATGTCTATTCTTTTCTTGCATATCTTCAGATATATGTGTTTTTATTAGATGATTATCATAAATACTAATAATAAATCCTGCTGAAATCAATATCAACATTATTAAGATTAGAATTGTATTTTTTATTCTTTGTTCTTTAGATAGCATAATTGAAAATTCCCTTTTAAAGCTGAAATTATACTAAAATACTACTTTTAAATTCTTTTATAAATGATTTTTTTATAATTTAATAATTTATTAGTTATTTCATAATAAATTTATCTCTATTTTAAAATAGTGATTTTTTAATGCTTTTTCTTATTTTAATAAGTTATATTATTATTTTATTAATAGCCATTTGAATGAATAATTTTTTATTAAAATGAAATCTACTTTCAAGAATTAATTTGCTAAAATCCAAAAATGAATCTGGAAGAAAAACTACAACAATTACCAAACAAAGCAGGTGTTTACCAATACTTTGATGAGAGGGGAAAACTCCTTTATATAGGGAAAGCAAAAGTTTTAAAAAACCGAGTTAAATCTTATTTTAAATTTACCCCTAAACTCCTTCCAGCAGATAAATTAAGCCCTCGTATTTACAAAATGATAACTGAAGTAAAAACTTTGGAGTGGATTGTTGTTCCAAATGAACACGACGCACTAATTTTAGAAAACTCACTTATTAAACAGTTAAAACCAAAATACAATATCTTACTAAGAGATGATAAAACCTACCCATATATCTATATCAATCTAAATGAAGATTTTCCTAGACTTGAAATAACAAGAAGAGTTCTAAATGATAAAAATATAAAATATTTTGGTCCTTACTCAACTGGAGCTAGAGATATGCTTGATTCAATATATGAGATTGTTCCATTGGTTCAGAAAAAATCATGTATTAAAGGGAAAGAAGCTTGCCTTTTTTATCAAATAAAAAAGTGTCATGCTCCTTGTGAAGGGAAAATCTCAAAAGAGGAGTATTCAAAACTTGTAGATGAGGCACTAAATTATATCTACAATAAAAACAAGTTAATTACTAGATTAAATAAAAAGATGCAAGAGTATAGTCTTGATTTAAAATTTGAAGAGGCTATGAAACTAAGAGATAGAGTAAAAACCATAGAAAAATCTCAGATTCAAACAGGAATGGATTTGGCAACAAATGAAAATATTGATCTATTTTCAATTAAAGTTGAAAATAACAAAGGTGTTGTCGTAAGAATGTTCTTTAGGGATGGAAAACTAGCTTCAAGTAACCATGACTATATAAAACCAAATAGAGATGATATTTCAATTGATATTCAAGAGGTTTATGAAAGAGCCATTGTAAACTATTATAATAATGAAATTCCTGTTTTACCAAATGAAATTTTAATCTCAGATGAATTAGAAGATATTGGAGATATTGAAGAGTTTATAAAAAATAGATTCTCTAAAAAAATCCCTATTAATTTTCCTCAAAGAGGCAAGAAAAGAGAGATTATTAATGTTGCATTAAATAACTGCAATGAACTTCTAAGATTAACCAATGCAAAAGAGGCAACTTCTATATACAAACAATTACAAGAACTCTTTAATTTAGGTAAAACTGCATATAGATTTGAATGTTTTGATAACTCACATATGATGGGGCAAGCAACAGTTGCAGCGATGGTTACATGGGAAGAAAAATTTGTAAAAAGTGATTTTAGACACTACAATTTGGAAGCAAAAGATGAGTATTCACAAATGAGAGAGACTCTAATGAGAAGAGTTGAAAGTTTTGAAAAGAACCCTGCTCCTGATATGTGGGTAATAGATGGAGGAGAAACACTTCTAAAACTTGCAATTGATATTAGAGATTCTTTTGGTGTAAACCTGGATATTATTGCAATTGCTAAAGAGAAACTTGATTTTAAAGCACATAGAGCAAAAGGGAGTGCAAAAGATATTATTTTTTATGAAAAAGATAATAAAGTTGAAAGATTAGAACTTCTTCCAAGTGATAAAAGACTTCAATTTGTACAAAGACTAAGAGACGAAGCCCATAGATTTGCTATAACTTTCCATAAGAAACAAAAAAGAAAAGAGGATACTCAAATCTCTCTTTTACAGATAAAAGGTATAGGGGAAGCAAAACTAAAAAAACTGCTTTTATACTTTGGAACCTTTGATAATATTAAAAATGCAAATTTAGAAGAATTGAAAGATGTTCTAAACGAAAAAGATGCTATGCTTTTAAAAAAATATTTCAGATCTCTTGAAGGTTAATCCTTGGCAAAAATTATTATTAATAAATCACACTATTTTCACAACCTACAAACTATTACAAATCATATAGGAGATAAAAATAAAATTGCTGTAGTTTTAAAAGATAACGCTTATGGTCATGGACTTTTAGAAATTGCAAAACTAGCAAATGAGTTTGGTATAAAAAATGCTGTGGTAAGAAATGTAGAAGAGGCAAAAAAAATTGAGACACTTTTTGAACAAATCTTAATTCTCGCTGATTCTAATTTAGAGAGTTATTCACATACTTTTCACATAGCAATAAATGGTTTTGAAGATATCAAAAGGTTACCCGAAAAAACGAATGTTCATCTAAAAGTTGATACAGGAATGCATAGAAATGGTTTTTTATTAGAAGAGCTAGAAGAGGCTATTCATGGGCTTTTAGAAAAAAAACTTATTCTAACAGGCGTATTTACTCACTTTAGAAGTGCAGATGAATTATCATGTGAATTCTTTTGGCAGAGGTCAGTTTTTATACAGGCAAAAAATTTAGTAGAAAGTATATGTGAAAAACTTTTTTTACCCATTCCTAAGTTCCATTGTGCTAACTCTTCAGCCTTATTTAGATTTAAGAATTACAACTTTGACATGGCAAGAATTGGTATTGCTCAATATGGATATTTAGATACAAATCCTATCTTTGATAACCCAGAATTAAAACCAGTAATGTCTCTTTGGGCAAATAAAATTGTAACAAGAGAGCTTAAAAAGAACCAAAAAGTGGGATATAGTGGGAAATTTGTTGCAGATGAAAATATAAAAATATCTACTTATGATGTTGGATATGGAGATGGTTTTTTAAGATTAAATGGAGACAAACAGTACTATACCCCTAAAGGATACCGTGTTTTAGGTAAAGTTTCAATGGATAATATCTCAGTTGATAGTATAGAAGATGAAATTTGTATCTTTGATGACGTAAAAGAATTGGCAAAAATCCATAATACTATTAGTTATGAAATCACAACAACACTTAATCCAAATCTTCCCAAAGAGGTTCGATGAAAAAAATTATTTTTTCTCTTTTTGTAGTTTTTACTACTCTTTTTTCACTCACTTTTGAGGAAGTAAAAGATATAGAGAAAAAGTATGGTGACAATGATGCCTTACCACTATATAAAAAGTTAGCAGAGCAAGATGATGTTGAAGCAATGTTTGAACTTGCTAGAATTTATCTAGAAGGGAAAGTTGTAAAAAGGAATTATTTTAGTGCAAAACAACTTCTAGAGAGTGCAAGTGAAAGAAATCATGATAAATCAACTTATTATCTTGGTAAACTCTATTTATTGAAAAAAGGCCCATATTATGATCCTGTTAAAGCATATAATACCTTTGTTATTGCTGCAAATAATGATTATGCACCAGCACAAAATATGATTGGACAGTTTTTACTCAATGGAATAGCAGTAGACAAAGATTATATTCTTGCAGTTAAGCTTTTTGAAAAAGCCTCAAAACAAGGTTATATTGAAGCTCAATGTAATTTAGCTTTTATGTATGCAAGTGGAAAAGGAGTTTTCCCAAATTTTGGTAGAGCTCACCAGTTTGCCAAAAAAGGGAAAGAAGAAGGAAACAAAAGATGCATAAAAGTCTGGAATGACTATAACTTAGAGAAATATCCAGAAGATAAGGGTTGGAAATTTAATTTCTATACTCAACCCTAACTATAAAAGAATTAAAGTAGCCAAACCTAAAAAACTAAAAAATCCAACCACATCAGTAACTGTAGTTAGAATTACAGTTGAACCAATAGCAGGATCAATTTCAAACTTCTCTAAAAGTATTGGTATAACTGCACCAAAAAAACCTGCACTAAGTAGATTTATAACCATTGAAAGAGCAATTACTAAACCTAAAAGAGGTATTTTAAACCAAATAAAGGCGATTATTCCTATTATAAAAGCAAAAATCAATCCATTTACCAAAGAGATAATAACCTCTTTATTAATTGTCTTTTTTGCATCTTGATAAGAGATCTCTCCCAAAGCCATTTGTCTTACAGTAACTGTCAAGGTTTGAGTTCCTGCATTTCCTCCCATTGACGCAACAATAGGCATTAAAACTGCAAGTGCAACAAGAGATTGAATAGTTGTATCAAAAAAACCAATAACAATTGAAGCTAATATTGCGGTAACTAAATTGATTCCCAACCAAATTGCTCTTTTTCTACCAATTAGATATACACTCTCTTCATTTTCAGCATCATCATTAACCCCTGCAAGTGAATATAACTGTTTTGTATCTTGATCTTGAATTACATCATGGATATCATCGTGGGTAATTCTTCCAAGTAATCTATTCTCTTCATCTACAACTGCCAATGCACTTAAATTATAGTGGGTAAACATCTCAACGGCATCTGAAATATCACTTTTATGATTACAAGAGTAGTTTATAAGTTTATCTTGAGGAATTTCTCTAAAGTGTTGTTGTCTATCAAAAAGGATCAACTCCTCTAAACCAACTGCACCTATTAGTTTTTTATCTTTGTCAATCAAAAACACATGAAAAATATTGTCAAGTAACTCTTCCTCTTTTAAACTCTTTAATCTTTTTATAGCTGTTCCAATATCTTCATCTAAAGTTGCACTAAAAAGCTCACTTTGCATATATGAACCAGCTTCATGGTCATCATACGAGTTTAATTTTTCAATTATCTGTTTATCTTCATCATCAAGTTTAGAGAGAATTGTTTGGGCAATCTCTTCATCTTTTTGAGAAATATTATATATCAGTTCAGAAGCGTCATCACTATCCATTTTTGAAGTAATTGTTGCAATCTTTTTATCACTAATTACCTCAGCAATCTCTTCTTGGATATAACTTGGCATCTCACAAAGAATCTCTGCAAAAAGGTCACTTGGGATTCTCTTACAAACATATTCATACTCTTTGTCATCTAAATCTCTAAGTTTTTCTAACTCTTTTGCCAAGTCATAAGGGTGAATATCAGAAGTACCATCCTTATACTCTTCAATTGAATTTAATAAAAGATTTTTTATATCATTTATTTTGTTTATATCTTCCATCTCATATCCATCTGTTTTTCTTCAATAAATAAAATTGTATTGTCCCTAAAATAAAAAGGATTATAATAAAAATAGCAAAAGCACTACCATTTTCAGCACCTGGTATTCCTCCTACATTTACCCCTAAAAGACCTGTTAAAAATCCCAAAGGTAGAAATATTGCCGAAATAATAGATAAAAAATACATTCTTTTATTTATCTGTTCACTTGTTTTATTTGCAATCTCATCTAAAACGAGTGCAATTTTATCATTAATTGAATCAAGTTCTTCTATATATCTTATTAATTGGTTGTTTATCTCTTGAAGTTGTATTCTATCATACTCACTTAGCCAAGTAACTTTTTCATGATAGAGTCTAAACATAGCTTCCCTTTGAGGAGAGAGGTATCTTCTTATAGCTATTGCTTCCCTTCTTATTGTTGAAATCTTACTTCCTAATTCATAACTATTTGACTCGATTACTAGCTCTTCAATCTCTAAACTTCTATCTTGCATACCATCAATTGTTCCTTCCATTCTGCAAGTTAGTCTATCAAGAATAGAGATAAGAAACTCTGCACTGCTACAAGGACCTTTTTTATGTTCAAGCATCTCAAATATATCTTTTACTGATAAAAGATTTCTCTTTTTTGTACTAATAATCATTGTTGGACTAATAAATAACCTAATTGATATCATATCTTCTGGGTCTGAATCTGGATTTAGATTGACTCCTCTCAAAGCTAAAAGGATATTGTCATCTAAAATTGTAGTTCTAGGTCTTGTCTCTTCTTCCAATAAAGCTTCAGCTGCAATTGGATCAATGCCACTTTTGTCATTTATCCACTCAATTGCCTCTTTGCTAGAGTAATCAAAATGAGCCCACAAAATACCATCCTCTTCTTTGTAGTTAAATAACTCTTCATAAGTAATGCTTTTTGCACCACCATTCTTATCCATAATTACTGCGTGAACTAATCCATTTTCCATGTAGACACCTTTTGTAAATAACTAACATATCTTATAAAAAAGTAGTTTAAAAGGTAACTACCCTATTTTTACCTGCTGTTTTTGCTTTATATAAAGCATTGTCTGCCCTATCGATAAAACTCTCAATGGTATCACCACTCTTTATAGTAGTAACGCCAAAACTTGCTGTTTTTTCTCCTATTATATCAAATTCATTTTCTTCTATCTCTTTTCTTATCTTTTCTGCTAAGTTTTGTGCTCCATTTAAGTCTGTATATGGACAAATTACTACAAACTCTTCTCCACCCCATCTGCAAATACTATCAACATCTCTAATCGCTTTACTTACAACGGAAGAGAACTCCATTAATACTCTATCTCCAACACTATGTCCATATAAATCATTTACAACTTTAAAATCATCTATATCAATAAAAATAATACTAAACTCATTTTTAAATCTATTCCAAATTGTAAATTGATAGTTTAATATCTCAGTAAATTTTCTTCTATTATAAATACCAAGAAGGGAGTCTTTTAGTGATAACTCTTCAACAAGTTTCTTATCTGTTATATCAAATCTAATTGATTGATACCCCATGATTTCACCTACACTATCATATATAGGTTCAACTTTTGCACTTACCCAATAGTATTCACCATTTTTCTTTTTGTTTTTTATCTCACCTGACCAAACTTTTCCTAATTGGATTGTTTCCCATAACTCTTTATAAAGAGATGATGACATATCTGGATGTCTAATAATATTATGGGATTTACCAATAAGCTCCTCTTTGCTATATCCACTTATTTTACAAAAAGCATCACTTGCATATACAATTATCCCTTTTAGGTTTGTAATAGATATTAAAACATATTTGTCAACAGTCTCAACATAAGTATCTAATCTGTTTTTCTGTTTTATTATCTTCATCATACTTAAAAGGTTTGTATTAAACTCCTCTTTATCAACAGGAAGAGATATAAAGTTTACAACTCCACTTTTATAAAACTTACCTCTTAATTCTTTTATTTGAATTAGATTTGTCTTATTTTGTGCCCCTGCAAAAATCAAAGTATCTTTATATTTAATATTCTCTTTAATTTCACGACAAAAATCTACCCCTTTTCCATCTTTTAAATCTGCATCAATATATATAAGTTTTATAAAGTCTTCTTTTCCTAAGATACTCTTTGCCTCTTTAATACTTGTTGCTAACATTGGTTCAAAAAGCAAAGAGTGGAAAGTTTGTACTAAAGAGTGTAACTTTTGTGGGGATTTATTGTCATAACAGATTAAAACTTTTTTATTATTAAAATACTCTAACCCTTGAAGTAAATCTGCAAGATAATATTTTCCTGCATAATTATTATCAATTACATAATCAATAATTGAATAGTTGGTAATTTGATCATAAGCCTCTAAAGTCAACTCATCTAAAGTTACAATTGTAGGAATTTTTTTTTCAAGGATATATTCAAAAAGTTTTTTACCACATCTATCTTCTACATTAAAATCAACTATTGCAGCAAAAAAATCCTCATTTTCTAGTTGTTCTATAACTTGTTCTAAAGAGAGAGCCAAAATAAACTGAAATCTTCTATCTTTTATCCTCTCTTGTAAAAATGCTACTAGTTTTATATCATCATCTGAAACTAATATTTTATGAGTCAAAATTTTTCCTCTGTTAAAGTTATAAATATTATATCCTAAAAAGGAAAATTAATAGAAAAAAAATTATTTCATTATGTAACCAAAGCATCGTGCCATTGAACAATTGATAACCTATATCCACTCTTTACTTCAAGAACTTCATGGGTAAAATAAGGATTGCTCAAAAAGACAACCATATCTCCTGCTTGTGGAGCATATTTTATAACATTTCCCTCTTTGTCATAAAGATAATTAAAAATTAACTCGCCACCTGTAAAGCTGTTTTCAGAGTTTTCATCATTGCAAGAGGTTGCAAAAAGAACAGTTGTAACTTTTCTATTAACAGCCACACATTTAAAACCTATTAGTTCTTCATCATCTATTATCATATTTGAGTCATCACTATGAGCCACATAAAAAGAGCCTTTAGTGTACTCAAGAACTTGTATTTTAGTGCTTGTTGTTAAAGCCAAATTAAAATATTGTTCAATTTTTGGTTGAAACTCTTTAAAGATTTTATTATATAAACTTCTAAACTCTTTATCCAGTTTATAAATTTTTGTTTTTCTAATATCTTTATCAATATGATTTTCATAATTTTCTGCTTTAACCTTTGCATCAATACAATCTTCATCTCTTTTTATAGACTTAACTATCTCTTTGCAAATCTCATCACTAAAAAAGTTTTTTATAATCAAAAAAGGGTAATCATAATATGGATTTGGTAATAGTTTTGTCTCAATATCAAGAGAGTTTAAAGAACTATCACAATATACATAATTACTTATTTGCTCAAGGCTTTTGTTTTCCATCAACACCTACAATTTAAATTTATAGATGCAATTATAAGTTAAAAAAAAAGAAAATTATTGAAAGAATTCTTAAACTCTTACCAAAAGGCGAAGAAGGCTTATTTTAAGGTACTTCAAAAAATAAAAAAACTATTTACTTATATCTTTTAAAAGAAATTTAACTCCACTATTTTCCAAAAATTTAATAAATTTTGCGAAATAGTTTAGAATTAACTCTTTATCATGTCCACTAAGTGAGATAACCACCATTCTTTTGTCATCAATGATTTTAGGCAAAGAAGAGAGTTCAATCTCTTTTGGAATAGTTTTCATTATATCAATTAAATCATTCTCTCCACAATATGCAGTCAAAGATTCTCTATATTTTACAATCAAATTTCTTTCATAATATCTATCTAAAGCTTCCACAACCATAGCTTGACTCATAGAGGGAAATCCAGGAGTAAAGAAAAATCTATTCTCTAAATAAAATCCAGGTACATTATTTACTACATTTTTAAGAAGTTTTGCATTTTGTGGTAGATATGCCATATTTATTCTATGGGGATATGCTTCTTCTTTAAATTGATTGATTATCAGCTCTTTTGCCTCTTCATGGTAATTCATTATTCCATTGGTAAAGATTTTTGCTGCAATCTCTCTTGTATAATCATCAGGAGTTGCTCCAATACCACCAAAACTAAACATTACAGAGTTTTCATCAGCTTTAATAAGATTGTAGATATTTTCCATTAAAAGGGTGTCATCTTCAACTACAAAAGAGGCTTTATGTCTCCAGCCTCTTTTTAGTAGTTGTTCATTTAAGAAAGAGAAATGGGAATCTTTTCTTCTCCCATTTAGTAACTCTGTTCCAATAATAACAGAGTAAAAATTAAGTTCTTTGCTCATTAGATTCTTGATTGAATAAAGGCATCCATTTCATTTACAATCTCTTCAATAGTTCTTTCACCATTGATTTTTTTCAAGATACCTTTTTGTGTATAAAACTCTTGAATATCTGCTAAAGGTTCTGTATATACTTTCATTCTATTATTAAATACTTCAACATTATCATCAGCGCCTCTTGCTCGTCCAAGAACTCTATCTCTTGCTACTTCTTCAGATACTTCTACTTCAATTGTATTTACTAATTCAACACTACTCTCTGTAGCTAAATATTTATCCAACTCTATCATTTGCTCATTGCTTCTTGGATATCCATCAATTACAACAATTGGAGTTGGTGCATTTTTAATTGCTCCTACTATTGTCTCTATAACAATATCGATTGGCACTAAATTCCCTTTTGATACATATGAATCAATTATTTGGCCTCTCTCACTTCCACTTGCCACTTCAGCTCTAAACATATCTCCTGTAGAGTAGTGAGTAATTGTTGTATGTTTCTCTGCAATTAGCTCTGCATCTGTAGTTTTCCCTGAACCTGGGGCCCCAATGATTAAAAAAAGTTTTTTCATTTCCTGTTTCCTTATTGATACTTTTCTTGTGTGTTAAAAAAGAGTGTAATTTTATCCAATTATCTCTATGAGTTTAATAAGAGGGAATAGTATATCTTCACTTTTATTTCAATTCTGTGTTTTCTGCTCTGTATTGTTCACAAAAATCTTCAAAAAGATATTTAACAACTGATTCATAAATATCCTTTTGTAAATCTTCTGCTTCAAAACTATCCTCTTTTTTATAAGTAATTGCTAGAATTTCCAAATCTTTATCTCTTAGAGGAGAAACATCTTCACTTATAATTAAAGCTGTCCTTACAAAATCGATTCCATTTATTTTGTCAATTTTTATTTGAACTAGAAAATTTGAGTAACTTTCACTTTTTGTTTTAACTCCAAGTTCTTGAAGTTTTGCAGTAATATCACCCTTGATTTTCTCTTCTAACTCTTTTGAAATTTCATTTTTCTTATTTAGAATTTTTACATTTAGCTCTTTTAGATTTTCAAGATTATATGGAGTAATTGCAAATAAATACAAAAAACAGAAAAACAGTAAAAAAATTACTCTCATTTTGTTACCTCTTCTAGTATAGCTTTAAATTCGATTTTATCTTTATATCCTAAAACCTTTGTTATTTCTGTCTCATTTTTTGCATCTATAAAAATTGTTGTAGGGAAAAGTTTTGCTTCAAATTTTTTTGGAAAAGAGTTTGAATCTTTATCCACTAAAAGAGGTATAAAACTCTTTTTTATAAGCTTATCTATAGGCTTTTTTTCTAAAGTCTGTTTCTCCATCTTTCTACACCAAGGACAAGATTGTTGGCTAACAACCATCATTATATTTTTATTCTCTTTTTTTGCTTTACTTAAAGCTTTTTCATATTCAGTTTCATACGACATTTTTTTTATAAAATCAGGTGAGATTGCATTTGCATTTGTTAAAAATAGTGTTATACAAATAATAAATAGAACTCTTTTCATCTTTTTCCTAACTTTGCATTCCTGCATTTGAATCTTTTCTTCTTTGGTAATACTTTTTATCAATTACAATATTTTTTTGCTTCTCTTTTCGGGCCCTATCTTTTTCCACATAAATCTTTTTTCTTGTAATTGGATCAATCTCTGTATAATACATAACAGAAGAGTATGTTCCTGGAGTTGGGGTAAAGATTTGAGCTTGTTCTGGATTCATTTTTAGTTCATGGGTTGTAAACTGTTTTAACTCATGCATATCTTTTTCCTCACATCCAGGGTGTGCCGCAATTAAATAGTAGGTTAAGAACTGCTTTTTCCCTGCCTCTTTATTTAATCTATCATACATCTTTTTAAACTCAATAAGAGGTTCTTTCCCTGGTTTTCCCATAAGTTTCAAAACCCTGTCAGAAGTGTGTTCAGGAGCAACTTTCATTTGCCCACTTATATGGTGATTGACAAGCTCTTTTAAATACTCATACCCATATTTTTTATCTGCTGGAATAAAATCATATCGTAATCCTGAAGCGACAAAAGCTTTTTTTACACCTGGAACTTGTCTAATATCTCTTAAAAGTTTTAGATGTCTGCTATGATCAACTTTCATAACCTTGCAAAGCCTGTCATAGTCTACACATCTAATATCATCACAGGTTCCTTTTTTAAGTTTTTTACCACACTCATACCCATACATATTAGCTGTAGGACCTCCTATATCAGAGATTACACCTTTAAACTCTTTATCTTTTGTAAACTCTTTTGCTTCCCAGATAATATTTTTTTCACTTCTTGTTCTAATTGTTCTTCCTTGGTGAACTCCAATTGCACAGAAGTTACACTCTCCCCAACATCCATGATGAGTCTGAATAGAGAATTTAATTGTCTCTAAACACTTTACTTTACCCTGATTTTGATGAAAAGGATGAAGCTCTCTTGCATATTTATATGAAGCAACCTCATCCATCTCTTTTTCATCTAAATAGTCACAAGGTGGATTTTGTATAGAGTATCTATTATCAACTTTTTGGCAAAGTCCCATTGCACTAATTGGATCATTATTTTTATAAAAATCATCAAAAAGGTCAATATATTTCTCTTTGTTTTTTAGACACTCTTCATGGCTTGGAAGTTGAAGATAGCTTTCTATTGGTTCTTTTGAGATATAACAAACTCCTCTTACTTTTGTAGGGTCTTCTCCTTTATCAAGAGCTGTTGAAAACTCTCTAATTGCCATTTCACCCATTCCATAGATTAGATAATCAGCTTTTGAATCAAATAAAATTGGTTTTCTAAGTTTATTTGACCAAAAATCATAGTGAGTTGTTCTTCTTAAACTTGCTTCTATTCCTCCAAGAACTATTGGAACGGTATCTTTATAATATCTTCTTATTAGGTTTGTATATACTAAAGTTGCCCTATCTGGTCTTTTATCATTTTTCCCGCCAGGAGTATAATCATCGCTATTTCTAAACTTTTTTGTTGCAGTATAGTTTGATACCATTGAGTCAATACTTCCACCACTAACTCCCCAGTAAAGTCGTGGCTCACCTAATCTTGTAATATCATCACTATTTATATCTGGTTGGCCTATGATTCCTACTTTAAAGCCTTGTGCTTCAAGTATTCTTCCAACTACGGCAACACCAATAAAAGGAGAATCAATATAGGCATCTCCACTTATTAGTATTACATCGCATTGGCTCCAGCCAAGTTTTTTCATCTCATCTTTTGTAGTAGGTAAAAACATCTATTATCTTTGAATTTTCTTGTAATTCTATCTAAAATGTTTTAACTTCCTATATAAATTTCTAATTAGCTCACTTTTTGGTCAAGTTATCATCAATCTTTTTAATATCCAAAATCATGGCAACTTGTGGTTCATCAAGATCATCTATTTCAACTATACTCTCAACTAAAGTTCCAGCTCCTAAAAAGTGACTTTGAATATGTTGAATAGCTTTTTTTTCAACTACACTAATACTCTCTAAAGAGGATACCAAAATCCCTATGCAGTGCTCTTTATTATCTTTATCATATTCTAAAAGTATAATTGTGGTTAACTCTTCATTTTTAATCTCTTCATTTACAAAACTTCTAATATCTAAAACAGAGATAAGCCTATCTTTATGTAAAACCATACCTTTAAAAGGATTGTTTTTATCCATATCAATTGATTTTTCTAATTTTTCAATCCCTATTGATTCAACAACATTTTTTGCATTAACTGCAAGAAATTTTTTTCCTAGATGAAAAGTTGCAAGCTCTTCACAACTACTATTAAATGATTTTTTTAAAATATTACTGTTTATAAATTTTTTTCTTTTTATTTTAGAAAGTTTATTTAAACACTTCTTCCCAATATAAACAAAAACTAAACATAAGATATCATTTACATAATCATCACTACTACTTTTATACTCTCTATACCCTTTAGAACATCTAACCCCTAGAGCATAGTATTTATTATCAATCTCAACAATTTCACTTATTTTTTCACCATTTTTAAGACTAAAAAATTTATCATCAATATTGATTTTTGAGTTTATTTCAATACTCTCATTTGAAGAAGAGATTACACTTTTATCTCTAGTCGCAAAAATTGCAAAAATAGAATCTTTGTTTTGGGGTAAAGACTCTTGAAGCATAGCTTTAAACTGTGGTTTTGAATCAAAAACAACTGCAATCCCACCTGTTATTTGTTCCTCATTTTTAAAAGATCTAATAGAACTACAATAGATATATGTTGACTCATTTGAGTAAAGCGTTGATTTTTCAAAATTTGAAACACAATATTTTTGTGTATTTTTTAGTTTCAAACTCTTTTCAACCCAAGAGTTAGTTAATACTCTTCCAATTAAATGACTCTCCTTTTTATTTGAAACAGCAATGATTTTGCCACTTCTATCATATACCAAAATATTTGTATATACTGTATATAAATCATTTATATATTTTAAAATTGAAGAGATCTCTTGGGCTTTAGATTCAAGGGTTTCTAGTTCATCAAAAGCTTTTCTAAAATATGTTGTTAATGACCACCATCTACAATCATTTGCTCTTTCATAAAGATTTCTATCCATAATATCTATTGCCAAAGAAGATATAAACTCACTATCTTTTAAAATAGAGTTTATAATAGTTCTATTTAGGTTATTTAATGAGGAATTTGCCTTTGAACCTGTTACACCAATCTCAGATAACAAAGATTTAGAGAACTCTCTATTTGAAGAGTTTATTTTACTTTGGGCAACATTTCCATTCCAAATTACACGGCTTAAATTATCTTGAATATTTCTACTTTTGTTAAATACCTCTTTTAGCTCTTTTGAAAAATGCTCTTCATTTTCCATCATTGCTTCAATTATAAGTTCATCAACCTCTTTTGCAGAATTTGACTCTTCACTTAAAAAGGCATACTCCAAAGGAATCATTATATGTCCATACCATTTAAGCCCAAAAAAGCCTTGATAACCTGTTGTTTTACAAGTTTTTGCTATAAAATCTCTACTTGAAAAAGATACAATTTTGTACTCATCATCCAAAATTATCTCTTGTTTTGAGTTTAGTGCTATGCAGTCCTCATCACTTGAAGAAATTACTCTACCCTCTTCATCTAAAAGCATAATAATCTCTTTATTTTTTTTATCTAAAAGATTGTTAAAAATTCCCTTCATCTCATCTTGAAACTTAAAACAAAGTGATAAAACTCCAATAGTTTCAGAGTTAGAACTATTTGTTCTTGTAACTTTATACGAATAAACCAATGATTTTTTATATTGTGGAATGAAATTATGTGAAGCAAAAGTCTCAACATATTCATCATCAGTATTTAAAACTTTTTGAATAAATGATAAGTCAATATTATCAATATCAACACTATCATCAAGTCTTACTAAAATTTTACCTTTTGTATCTGCTAAGACAATATCATAATAAACCGAATACTTTTTTACATATTCAAAAAATCTCTTTTTTATATTCTCTCTTATCTCAACACTATCTTTATTGTATTTTGAAACGAAATGAAGTAAAAATTCTCTAATATCATCATCTGTTGCTAAAAAACCAATATCGGCAGTTCTTTCAAATAGATTTCTTATAACCACATCAATAGCAACTTGAGCTTTAAATTTCATCTCAGAAGTTGTTTTTTTTACTGTTTCATCGCTTAAATGGTTTAATAAAGTTGTTGTAAGATTTAAAAAATTCTCTTTTGTTTTCCCAATATCAATATTGATATCTCCAAGTTGTCCTAAGAGTGCAAAAATATCCCAAGAAGAACTTAAACGTCCTAACTCTTCTCTATATTTATCCACATCCTCAATATGTTTTATAATAGGATATAACTCTTTTTTTACTTGTATTCCTTTATAATCTATTAAATTTTTTGACATTAATAACACTCCCTTTGTAAAATACGATTTTACTATAAAAGAAAAAAATAATTTTATGATAAGTGTATATGAAATATACAAATATATAATTTATATATTTTAAAATATGATTTATATAGATAGATAAATATGTATAACAAAAATTGATTTCAACCTCAAATTTGACTATAAATAAAGCTTTATGTGAAATAAAAAAATTGAAAACAGAATTTTTTTGTTACTATTATGAAACAATTTTAAATTTATTTTGATGAAAATATTAAAAAGGGTATTTTATAATAAATAATTTTTTACTATAAACTAATTAGTCTCAATTCCTCTTAAAATTGAGTAAAGATTTACTTTCCAATTATATGTATAAAGATTATATTCAACAAGTTTTCCATCTATATGTCCACAGAAAGATTGAGCAATTCTATAATCACAATTTATTGGTACAAGTAAGTGTTTTATATTTTTTTTCCTTGAAAATTTTAAAAGTTGTAATACTTCATCCACATGTAAAAGTTTTGCATCTTCGTGATAGATATTAAGTCTAAATCTTTTTGCAAAGTAATATAACTCATCACTAAAGGCAAAAAAACCAAAAGTTTTACTTGTTTCAACTCTCTGTTTTATATCTAAAAACATCTCATCAAGTTCACTAAGAAAACTTTCATAATTTACCCTATAAATATCTTTACTCTCTGGCTCTATTTCAATTAGTTTATTATATAGATTTTCGGCAAGTTTTCTAACTAACAAAGGATCCAACCAAACATAAGGATTTGCTTTTCCATCATTTGCTTTTACTCTTGGAATCCCTTCTAGCATGTGGAAAATTTTTATACTGTTATTTCTTGCTTTAAATATAGCTTCTATTTTTTGTTCATCTTCTAGATTAAAATTAAAGTAGTAGTTGCTGTTTGAAAACTTCTTAATCTGTGAAATATCATTTGTATCAAAATTCTCTTCATCGAATATTGTTTTGATATATATTGTGTTTTCTGCAATTCTTTTTATAAAAAAACGCTCTACAGGATAGGTTACAGTTATAAAAACTTTTGCAAAGCTAAAGGATGAGAGAAGCAATAATATGAAAATGGATTTATACATATTATTGCCTTTGTGCTTAAGCCTCTATTTTTCTTACTCTAATACTTAACTCTTTTAATTGTTCATTATCAACTTCAGATGGTGCATCTGTAAGCAGACATTGAGCTTTTTGAGTTTTAGGGAAAGCAATAACATCTCTAATAGAATCAGTTCCTGCTAAAAGCATAATCAATCTATCAAAACCTATTGCAAATCCACCATGACTTGGTGCTCCATATTTAAGTGCTTCAAGTAAGAATCCAAATTTTGTATTTGCATCTTCATCAGAAATTCCCATAAGTTTGAATACTTTTGATTGAATCTCTTCTTTGTGAATTCTTATACTTCCTCCACCTAGTTCTGTTCCATTTAGAACAATATCATAAGCAATTGATTCAATATCTTCAATATCTTCAATATTATCTAAATCAAATTTTTCTGTATTTGGCATAGTAAATGGGTGGTGTAAAGCTTTTGTTCTACCCTCTTCTACTTCAAACATTGGGAAATCTACAACCCATAAAAACTCATATTTATCTTTTGGAATAATATTCATTTCATTAGCCAAAAATAGTCTAAATCTTCCCATATAATCCCAAACTACTTTTTTAGCTCCAGCTCCAAAGAATACAACATCTCCAACTTCAAGATTTGTTACTTTTACAATCTCTTCTAAATCTGCTTCACTAAAGAATTTTGTAAGAGGACCTTTTAATCCATCCTCTTTCATTTGGAAGTATCCAAGACCTTTTGCTCCAAATTTTCTTACATAATCTTCAAAACCTTTCATCTGTCTTTTTGAGAAAATATTATCTCCATTTGGACATCTTAGAGCTTTGATTCTATTATTCTTTTTATCTTTTGCAATCTCTGCAAAAATCTCATTTGTTGAGTTTGCAAAAATATCAATTACATCTACCATAGGCATTGCAAATCTAAGATCTGGTTTATCTGAACCATAAGTTTCCATTGCATCACTATATTTCATTCTAGGGAAAGTTGTAGGAACATCTTTTCCACAAGCTGTAAAAGTATCATGAATAAGTTTTTCAGCAACTTTTATAACATCATCTTGAGTACAAAAACTCATTTCAACGTCTATTTGTGTAAACTCTGGTTGTCTGTCTGCTCTTAAATCTTCATCTCTAAAACATTTTGCAATTTGAAAATATTTATCAAACCCTGCAACCATAAGAAGTTGTTTAAATAATTGAGGAGATTGTGGTAACGCATAAAACTCACCTGGATGTACTCTACTTGGAACTAAATAATCCCTTGCACCCTCTGGTGTTGATTTTGTTAAAATTGGAGTTTCAACATCTAAAAATCCAAGCTCATTCAAACAGTTTCTAACTGCAATATTTGCAGTACTTCTAAGTTTGAAAATATCATAAGATCTTTTTGTTCTAAGCTCTAAAAATCTATTTTTTAGTCTTATCTCTTCGTTTACTTTTTCATCACCAAGCTCAAAAGGCATTGGTTTTGATCTATTTTCAATTACTAAAGAGTCAACAATAATCTCAATTTTTCCAGTAATTAAATTAGGGTTTTCTAAACCTTCACCTCTAGCTCTTACTCTTCCTGTTGCAATAAGAACATACTCATCTCTAACACTATCTGCAACTTTCCAAGCCTCTTCATTATCAGTAGGGTCACAAACAAGTTGTACTAACCCTCCTCTATCTCTTAAATCAATAAAAATAATTCCACCGTGATCTCTTCTACTGTTTACCCATCCTGCAACAGTTACAGTTTCACCAATGTTTTTTTCAGTTACTTCAGTACAATAATGCGTTCTCAATTCCTACTCCGTTTTATTTCTCTTTTTATTAAATTCCGCGATTATATCCAAATACGACTTAATTTGTAAGCACTTTTTCAAACCCATAAATTGTACTTTTATATAAAGTCTCTTCATAATCGGCTTGATTATCTATAATCTTAGTTTTAATTACCAATGACTCATTTTCGTTTATTAAATAGTTTACTCCAATTAAAGTAGAATAATCTACCCATTCATAAGCTACATTTGCTCCTAAAAGATTACTATAATCTTCTATAAAACTATCAACTTTATTTATAGAACTAACCACATAGAAATTTTCTCTATCTTTTGCTTGGGTTAATTTTATTAAAAGTGGGTTATAGTTTAACTGTGTTGATAAAACTTTAGCTGGCATAACCTCATAAGCTGTTAGTTGTGTTAAGATTATTGATGTTTTTACTATTGGAGTATTTAGAACAACTGTACTACCAGCAATTCTTTCATCTTCCATAATATCTTTATATTTGTTATTTTGTCTTTCAATCTCTATTATTGCTCCAGGATTTGCAAAACTATTCTCATAGATTTTTTTTAATTTATCACCAAGATATGATTTTACATAAAACATACTATTTTTTCCACTTGATAGTTTTTGCAATAAAGCAACTTGCTTTTCATAAGAGATACCACCAAAAATAAAGTTACTATTGAAAGTCATAACTTCATTTTTATTTATCAAAGGAAAGTAAAATTTAACTCCTTGAATATCCCCCATAGTATTTAAAATATCAAAGCCATCTTTTGTAAATAGTGCTACAACTTTATCAAATCCTCTATCTTTTAAAGATTCAACTTGTGTAATAACATTCTCTCTTTTTTCATTATAGGTATCAAAAGATTCTAACTCGAATTTTGTATTATTAAATATCAAAAAAGCACTGATTGTGCTCATTGTAGACTTTGCATATCTTCCAACAACAGTTGAAGGATAAATTATTGCAATTCTTTTTGTATCGCTGCTTAGATTTGAGATAATACTCTCTTCTTGAACTTCACTCTTTTCAAAAGGATTTATATTTCTTGCATTCTCAAAACTATTTGATTGTCCCTTATTATAAGTTTTATTTGAAACTGAAACCTCTTTTTTTACAGAACATCCAATTAATAAAAAACAAGATAAAAGAATAAATAGTAAATTTTTCAATTTGACTCCAATATAGATTTGATTTTTAACATATCATGAAATGCCTCTCTTTTTAGTGATGGATTTCTTAAAAGATAACTTACACTAAAAGTTGGTAACACAACAAAACTCTTAAAATTAATTATTTTACCCCTAACTTGATTAAAAGGGGTTTTATCTGCACTTAGATAGCTATAAACTTTTTCTCCTAAAGCTACAACCAATTTAGGATTGACTAACTCTATTTCTTTGTATAAATATGAGCTACAACTACTAAAATGAGATGCATTCATTCCATCTTTACTTTTACATTTAACTAAACTTGTAATATATATATCCTCTTTTTTTAAAGGTAGAACATTTTCAATCATTTTTGCTAATTGCTCTCCGTTTTTACCAACAAAATGACTCTTTAGTTCATCTTCTGTTGCTGTTGGTTCGTCAGAAATAAACATCAATGATGCATTTTTATTCCCTTCTCCAAAAAGAACATTTTTTCTTGATTTTGACAACTCACACAAATAACAATTGTTTACCAATGTTTTTAACTCATCAAGACTGTTTGGTAAGTTGTTTGAGTTTAATTCATTATTATAAAATTCTATTTGTTCGTGATAGTCACATCCAATTGACTTTAAAAAATTTAGATGATGTAAAATCTCTCTTTTAACTGCTTTTGTCATACGAAATTGTACAAAAAAACTACTTTTGGAATAATTTGTTCCAATAATTTGTACATTACTATAATTTTATATTGACATATGTACAAATTATTGATACAATCATCAACACAAAAGGAAAAGAATGAGTTATCCGAGTTTTAGAAAGTTGGAAAAAGATTTAGAGGTTAATAAAACAACTTTACACAATTGGAAAAAAAATAGACCAAAACTTTATGAGTTTATTATTGAGTCATATAGAGATAAAGAGTTATTAAAACAGCATCTAAATTTTATGATTGAACAAAAAAAACATATTGAAAATGAGATTGATTTAACAAAAAATAGAGCTATGTGAAAAATAGACCTATGAAGTTTATGATTAGTTACTTTTTAAAAGCGCGAATAGCTAATTTATAGGCTTCATAGGTCTATTTACTTTAAAAAAGAATAAAGGATAATATAGCTTGATATTATCCCTATTTATATCTGTGAGTAATTCTACCCTTATCTAGTGAATATGGTGTAATTTCAACTTTTACTTTATCACCAGGTAATATTTTTATGTAGTGCATTCTCATTTTTCCTGAGATATGACATAAAACTACATGTCCATTATCTAATTCTACTCTGAACATAGCATTTGGTAAAGCTTCAATAACTTTACCATCAATTACTATTACATCATCCTTTGCCACATTTTCTCCTAGGTTTACTCTTCTACTTGACTTAAAATAACTGCTTTTCCATTAACAACAGCAACTGTATGCTCATAATGACTTCCTCTTAATCCATCTTCAGAGACAACATCCCAATCATTTTCTAAGATAATTGGTTCTCTTTTTTTCTGACAAATCATAGGTTCTATACAAAATACCATTCCATTTTTAATTTTTGGACCTGATTTTGCATTTCCTGACTCCAAATAGTTTGGAATCTCTGGCTCACCATGAGGTTTTTTACCAATACCATGACCACAAAATCTAACTAAAGGTTGATAACCTCTATCTACGATAAATTTTTCAATCATTGAAGATAACTCTTTAAATCTCATTCCCTCTTCTATAATATCGATTGCATAATATAAGGCATCTTTAGAACAAGCAATTAGATCTTCATCCTCTTTTGATATTTTCCCTATAGGCATAGTAATTGCTGCATCACCATACCATCCATCAATTTCAGTACCTATATCAAGCCCTAAAATATCACCCTCTTTTAAAACTTTTTCATCTGGAATTCCGTGAATAATAACTTCATTTAGTGAAGTACAAACTCCTGCTGGGAAACCATATAGACCTTTAAAAGCAGGTCTAGCCCCAAGGCTTGCAATAAAATCTTCACCCATTTGGTTAACTTCTAAAAGAGTCATTCCAGCTTTTACATTTTTTTCAAGATATTTTAGAGTCTTCGCAACTGCAACGGATGCAGTGCGAAGTTTTTCAATTTCATTAGGTTTTCTTAAAGGAATAGCCATAATTTTATAGTCCAACCGCACTTAGAGTTTGATATTTATTCATATACTGTTGAGCCTCTATTTTTCTCATTGTATCAATAGCAACTTGAACAACGATAAGAACAGCAACTCCACCAAAATAGAATGGAACTCCCATAGCTTTTACTAAAAGCCAAGGCACAGTTGAGATAAGACCAAGATATACAGCTCCCCAAAGAGTAAGTTTACTTGCAACTTCATTTAAGAACCCAGCTGTTGATTCTCCTGGTCGTACACCTGGAATAAATCCACCTTGTTTCTTTAAGTTCTCAGAAATATCTTTTGCGTTAAATGTAATTGATGCATAAAAGAATGCAAAGAAAACTACAAATAAAAACATTAAGATATTAAATGTATATGAAGTTGGACTAATAAAGTCTGCAATAGCTAACATAAATTTGTTTTGGCTTCCTTGCAATACTGTTGCAGGGAACATTAAAATTGCACTTGCAAAAATTGCAGGAATAACTCCTGATAGGTTTACTTTTATTGGAATATAGTTCATAACTCTTCTGTTTTGATTTTGCATCATAACTTTTCTTGAGTATGAAACAGGAACTCTTCTTTCACCTAATTCAACATAGATAATTGCTCCAACAGTTGCTAAAACAATAACTAAAATTGCAATTACAGTTAAAAAGTTCATTTGTCCATTATTAACTAAATCTATAGTACCACCAATAGCTCCTGGAATTGCTGAAACGATACCTGCAAAGATAATAAGCGAAATACCATTACCTATACCTCTTTGTGTGATTTGTTCACCAATCCACATTAAAAGCATAGTTCCTGTAAGCATTGAAATTGAAGATACTGCAACAAATGTATTCATATCTATAGAAATTGCACTTTGTCCACTTTGTCCAGTTAATGAGTTAAGACCCATTGATACACCAATAGATTGAATAAGAGTAATTACAATAGTTGTATATCTGATGATTTGCATATATTTTTGCATCCCATCTCTCTCTTTTTTCATTTTACCAAGTGCTGGGAAAGTTGCGGCAAGTAGCTCCATAATAATTGAAGCTGTAATGTAAGGCATAATACCTAGTGATATAATAGACAGTCTTGACACTGCATTACCACTAAACATATTCACAAGACCTAATGCATTGTTTGCATTTGAATCAAAAAATTCTTTTACTACGTCAATATTAACTCCAGGAACTGGCACATAAGCCAGTAACCTATAGAGTAAAATAAAACCTAATGTAAGAAGAATCTTATTTATTAGATCTTTATTCATAATCAATTTCCAGTAGTTGTTACGTTTTCGTCTTTAATCTTAGATACTAAATCTTTTGCAGATGCACCAACTAATTTAACTTTTGTAACACTTTTAGAAAGTTTGTATACAGTTTTAATTGTTTCAACTGTAATTTCATTTAGTTCAGCAACGCTTTTTACTTTATCTACATTAAGTGAATATGGTTTTACTACTCTAGAGAAAAAACCAACTTTTGGAAGTCTTTTTTGTAATGGTTGTTGACCACCCTCAAAACCTCTTTTGATTTTGTATCCAGATCTAGCTTTTTGACCTTTGTTTCCTTTACCGGCAGTTTTACCAGTTCCAGAACCTTGTCCTCTACCTATTCTCTTAACATTTTTTGTACTACCTTCTGCTGGTTGTAAATTTTCTAATGCCATCAATTATCCTTTAATTCTTGCTAATGCTTCAACTGTAGCTTGTACAAGGTTGTTTGGATTATTTGAACCTAAAGATTTTGCAATAATATCTTTAACTCCAGAAAGTTCTAGTACTGGTCTTGCAGCACCTCCTGCTATAAGCCCTGTACCTTCTGATGCTGGTTTTAATAAAATTTTACTTGAATTATATTTATGTTCAATATCATGAGCAATAGTAGTACCATGAATATTAACTTTTACTAAAGATTTAAATGCATCATCTAAAGCTTTTTTAATTGCATCAGGAACCTCTTTAGCTTTTCCTGTACCAAATCCAACTGTACCGTTTTTATCTCCAACAACAACTAAAGCTGTAAATCTGAATCTTCTACCACCTTTTACAACTTTTGTTACTCTTCCGATTTTAACGATTGCTTCTTGAAAATCTTCTCTATTTACTGCTGCCATCATTAACCCTTATAATTTAATACCATTATCTCTAAGTGCATCAGCAAAACTTGCTATTACACCATGATAAAGGTATCCATTTCTATCAAATACTACTGTTTCAATTCCAGCAGCTTTTAAGTTCTCTGCAAACTGTGCTGCAACTTTAACTGCATTAGCTTTGTTAACATTTAGACCTAAAGCTTTAGAGTTTACTGCTACTAATGTAACACCTGCAACATCATCAATTGCTTGTGCACTTAAGTATCTATTTGATTTGAAAATAGTTACTCTAGGTGATTGCGCAGTACCTTTAGCTATACTTCCTCTAACTCTCTTCTTTCTGATTGCTCTTAAAGAGTTTTTCTTTAATATATCTTTTGCTCTACTCATACTTCACACCTTATTTCTTAGCAGTTTTACCAGCTTTTCTGATGATTTTCTCATCAGTATATTTAACACCTTTACCTTTATATGGTTCAGGAGCTCTAAAGCCTCTAATAATTGCTGCAGCTTGACCAACTTGTTGTTTGTCAGCACCTTTTACACTAATAATGTTTTTTTCAACAGTAACTTCTAAACCTTCTGGAATATCATAGTTGATTGGGTGTGAATAACCTAATTGTAGTTCTAAGATTTTTCCTTTTACTGCTGCTCTGTAACCAACACCGTTGATTTCTAAAGATTTTGAGAAACCTTCAGATAGTCCAGTTACCGCATTGTTAATTAATGCTCTGTATGTTCCCCAGAAAGCTGATGATTCTTTTGTTTCACCAATTCTTTCTAAAACAACATTACCGTTATCAATTTTAACTTCAACTCTTCCGTGTGTTTCAACAGGAATAGCTTTGTTTCCTTTTTTAACTGTTACGATTGTACCATCAACTGCAACTTCTACACCTGATGGAATTGCGATAGGTTTTTTTCCAATTCTAGACATTACACTCTCCTACCATACAGTACATAGAACTTCACCACCAACATTAGCAGCGAAAGCTTCATCATTTGCAATTACACCTTTGTTTGTAGAAACAATGATTGTACCATATCCATTTTTGAAAGTTTTAATTTCAGAAGCGTTTTTATAAACTCTTCTTCCTGGAGTTGAAACTCTTTTTAATTCGTTGATTACAGATCTTTCGTTATCATCATATTTTAATGTAACTTGGATTGTTTTCTTATTTTTTTCACCATCAACTTCTTTGAATCCTTCGATGTACCCTTTCTTCTCAAGTACACTTAAAATTCCAACTACTGTATTAGAATGTAATAATGTTGCAACTTCTAATTTTCTCATTGCAGCATTTCTAATTCTAGTTAAAGCATCTGCGATTATATCATTCATCATAGCTTTTATTCTCCTACCAACTAGATTTTTTAACGCCAGGAAGTAATCCCTCGTTAGCCATTTTTCTTAAACAAAGTCTACAAAGACCGAAATCTTTGTATACAGAGTGCGGTCTACCACAAACAGAACATCTTGTATATGCTCTTGTAGAGAACTTAGGAGTTCTCTTTTGTTTAGCAATCATTGATTTCTTTGCCATTACGCTCTTCCTTTAGTAAATGGAACTCCAACAAGCTCTAATAATCTGTATGCTTCTTGATCATTATCAGCAGATGTTGAAATTGAAATGTTCATACCATGAGTTTTAATAATATTATCATATACAACTTCTGGGAACATTAATTGCTCATCTAAACCAAAGTTGAAGTTACCTCTACCATCAAAACCGTTTCTGTTTAAACCTCTAAAGTCTTTTACTCTTGGAAGTGCAATTGAACATAACTTATCTAAAAAGTTATACATATTTTCACCTCTTAAAGTAACTTTTACACCTACAGGCATACCTTCTCTTACTTTAAAACCAGCAACTGATTTTTTAGCAATAACTTTTACTGCTCTTTGTCCAGCGATTAAAGAGATAGTATCTTCAATGTTTTGCATTAATTTACTATCTTTCATAGCTTCACCAGCACCAACAGAAATAACTACTTTTTCTAATTTAGCAGTTAATGTTTTATTTTTAGGAAACTCAGACTCTAAAGCTGGCTT